>DATBEI010000259.1:0-11241 GCA_036269595.1 Candidatus Sulfotelmatobacter sp. | reverse complement strand
TTAGAACGTCAGCCTCTCGATTTCGAGGAAACGTTCCAGCCTGGAGTGATCGATTTGGGCGGCGAGGCCAAACAGACGACCCCGCTGAAAGCCTCCGGGCATGCGGAAATCGTCGAAGAGCATCACGGCAAACATCAGACGATTCAGGACATTCGCCTGCGAGGGCGGCTCACGGCGGGCCTGGAACTGGAGTGCGCTCGCTGTATCGAGCCGGTCGCGCAAAATATTACGCGCGACTTCGAATTGCTCTACCGCCCGCTCGGTACCGATGCCGGCCGCGACGAGCTTTCCGTGACCGATGCCGAGGCCGAAATCGGCTATTATCAAGGCGACGGGCTTCTGCTGGAAGATGTTTTGCGCGAGCAGGTTCTACTGGCTTTGCCCCTGAAAGTCACCTGCCGCGAAGATTGCAAAGGTTTGTGCGTGCACTGCGGCAAGAATTTGAACGAGGGGCCGTGCGGCTGTTCCACGGCGATCGAAGACCCGCGTTGGGCCGCATTGCGGGACATTCGCACCAAGCTGGAACACTAGAAAGCTGTCAGCTATCAGCCGTCAGCTTTCAGCCAAAAACGTACTCTCATCGAGTCCGCACGAGTTTCGATTTTATTGCCGCGTCAGCAGATGACGCGAGCACTTCAAATTTGAAAAGCTGAAAGCTGGCGGCTGATAGCTGACAGCTTCTTACGCGAAAGGAATTTTAACCATGCCTAATCCGAAACGACGACACTCGCAGAAGCGCACCTCAACCCGGCGCGCTCACGACGCACTCAAGGGCCATAGCCTGGCCGAGTGCCCCAACTGTCACGAGAAAAAAATGCCGCATCGCGCCTGCCCCAAGTGCGGCTACTATAAGGGACGCGAAGTCCTCGACATCAAAGAAGCCAGCTAGCTCAAAAACACCATGCCTAGCGTGATCGCGCTGGATGCGATGGGTTCGGACCGCGCTCCCAAGCCCGAAATTGAGGGCGCCATGCAAGCGGCGCGTCAATACGGACTGCAGGTGCTGCTGGTCGGCCCGGAAACTGTGATCAAGGCGGAACTCGATCGGCATCCGTCCGCCGCACGGCTTCCCCTCGAAGTCGTGCACGCCAGCGAATTCATTACCATGGACGATAAAGTGGAGGCCATTCGCGCCAAGCGCGATTCCTCCATGCGGGTCGGCTTGCGCATGGTGCGCGAAGGACAGGCCGCTGGCTTCGTCACCGCGGGCAACACTGGCGCGGCCATGGCCACAGCAAAAGTCGTGCTGGGCGCGGTCCCGGGCGTCGATCGGCCTGCGCTGGCCGCGGTCTTTCCCACCGCTCCCGGGAATCCTGCCATGCTGCTCGATGTAGGCGCGAACGTGGACTGCACGCCGCAGAATCTCGAACAGTTTGCCGTGATGGGCGACATTTATTTTCGCGCCATGTTTGGGAAGAAAGCCGGAACCTCCGGCCCGCGCGTCGGATTGCTGTCTATTGGCGAAGAGGAAACCAAGGGCAACGACCTCACTCGCCAGGCTTTTCAGTTGCTCAAGCAGCTTCCGTTGAACTTTGTAGGCAACGTGGAAGGCCGCGACCTTTATAACGGGCAAGTCGACGTGATCGTGGCCGATGGATTTGTGGGCAACGTTGCACTGAAAATTTCCGAAGGCGTGGCCAACCTGGTGCGCACTGCCTTGAAAGAATCGCTGAAGGCCACCATCACGCGGCAAGTCGGCGCGTTGCTCTCGCGCAGCGCCTTCACAGACTTCAAGAAGCGGCTCGACCATACCGAATACGGCGGCGCGCCCTTGCTGGGGGTAAAGGGAGCGTGCATCATTACCCACGGCTCGTCGAACGCCAATGCGATTAAGAATGCGCTGCGGGTTACGGCGGAATTTTCCGAGCGCGGCGTAAATGGATCAATTGAGCGCGGCCTGGCGGCAGTGCGGCCCGCGCCCGTGGGAACGGCGTAGGCTGACCGGCATCCGATCTTTGAGTTGTCATCCTAAGTAAGTTGTCATCCTGAGCGAGTTGTCATCCTGAGCGAGTTGTCATCCTGAGCGAAGCGAAGGACCTGTGCAGGTTCGCGCGAGTGCAGAGATCCTTCGCGAAACGCGCTCAGGATGACAAGACATTTTCATCGACTTCATGACTGAAAACACCATTGCGTTGATATTCCCCGGCCAGGGCTCGCAGGCGGTCGGCATGGGCAAGGAGCTGGCCGAGAAGTATCCACTCGCCCGCCGCACCTTCGAAGAAGCCGACGAAGCTCTTGGCTACAAACTCTCCGCCCTCTGCTTCGAAGGCCCTGAAGATCAGCTTCGCCTGACCGAGATTACGCAGCCGGCAATTCTGACGGTCTCGGTGGCGGCGTTGCGGATCTTGGAGACGCGCATGCCCAAGCCAAGCTACGTTGCCGGCCATAGTCTTGGCGAATATTCGGCGCACGTGGCGGCGGGGACTTTCAGCTTCGCAGATGCTGTCCGTACCGTTCGCAATCGAGGCAAATACATGCAGGAAGCGGTTCCCGTGGGCGTGGGCGCCATGGCCGCCATTCTAGGCATGAGTCCAGAAAACGTATCGGCCGTGTGCCACGACGCCGCGCAGGGCGAAGTCTGCGAGCCCGCGAATATCAATTCGCCGGAGCAGATTGTCATCTCCGGAAATACGGCAGCCGTGGAGCGCGCCGCGAAATTCGCCGGCGAGCGCGGCGCCAAGCGCGCCAAGTTGCTTCCCGTGAGCGCTCCCTTCCACTGTTCGCTGATGAAGCCGGCGCAAGATCGGCTGGAAAGCGATCTCAACACTTTGAAGGTGCAGAAGCCCGCCTATCCCGTCGCCTGCAATGTGGAAGCCGATCTGGTTACCGACGATCTGCGAGCTCGCGACACACTTCTGCGGCAGGTTACAGGATCGGTGAAATGGGATCCCTGCATACGCCTGCTGATCGCGCAGGGAGTGCAGACGTTTATCGAGGTGGGACCGGGAAAAGTGCTATGTGGGCTGATGCGGCAGATCGACCGCTCAAAAACCTGTCTCAATGTCAGCGACGACGCCAGCCTCACGAAAACCCTGGACACGCTCTCTCAGTCCCCGGCGTAAAGTGTGGAGCGGGCACTCCTGCCCGCTTGCCGGCCGCATGCCCAGAACCTTGCGGGCAAGAGTGCCCGCACCACACGAAGGCGTCAGCGGAAAAGCAGTTCACAAGGCGGATAGCTCAACGTGTGGTCTGATTTCTCCACCCATACTTGCGCGTGTTCCGTGCGGTCGTTCACGATCACGTCCACAACCACCCCGGTACCGCCGCCGGGACAAGTGCTGGCGCCGTAGACTCGCTGGGTTTTGATGAGCCCCCATTCGCCGCCCGGTCCCCAATCTTTATAAAACTCATTGAACGGATATTTTGGATACTGATCTGGATGCTGCTGCCACTGGGGATCGTGCATCCACATGCCGTAGGCAGTCTTGTAATCCTGCTTCTGCAGCGCGTCGAAGAACTTGCCCACTATGTGTTCATAAGGCCAAAAGCGGAACCACCAGCCCAAGGCCAGAACCACCAGCACTAGCGCGATCGCCGATATGATTCGCATTCGGCGTTTCCGCGCTTTTTCCGGATCGTATTCCTGAGCGTCCAGTAGCGTCATACCTCTCTAGCATAACGGACACGGCGGACATGTGAAAAGTTCCCGCGGAATATTGTGTGATTGGGGGATCGGGCGATCGGGTCATTCTGAAAGGGCTTTCTGGGTTTCAATCACGAGATCACAAAATCGCCCAATCGCCCAATTCCTTAGAGGGTTCTTTTGAATAGTGGAATCGCGATCCCCAGCGTGACTGCGGCGAAGATGGAAAGAAAAAGCATGTCGGGCCAGACCGCGGAGAGCGTCGTTTCCTTGAGCAGCAAGCATTTGAAGCCGTCGACTGCATAGGTGAATGGGTCGCCCTTCGCAATCACGCGCAGCCACGGAGGAAATGCCTGAATGGGATAAACCGAGCCGCTGGGAAAAAACAGCAGCGTGTTGAGAATGCCGAACATGGCCCGCGGCACCAGCGGATCTTCGATGCGCACCATCAGCAGAAACATCATCGTATTGAAGGCCAGGGAGGTCAGCACGATCATGATCAGCAAGCCCAGGTCGGTCACGGGATTGAAAATTGTTCCGACACCCGCCAGCATCGATCCGATCACCACGATGATTACGCCGGTCATCACCGCCTTGATCGCGCCCGCAAGATTCAAACCCAGCACCAGTTCCAGCTTCGTGATAGGCGTGACCAGATAGCCCTCGTGCACGCCGCGTGCCTTGTCGTCGATGTAGAGCATGCCGCCACCGATCATCACCGACACAAACATGGCTAGCGCCAGCGAACCAGGCAACAGAAACTTCATGTACTCGATGTACGGATAGAGTTCGACGATGTCGAGCGCGGTCTGCTGCAGAATGCGTGGCGAAACCGTTGGCTGGTTCAGCGAGTTGGTTAGGTCCGAAAGTTCTGACTCGACCGCCGAACTCATGAAGTTGTCACTGTTATCGACGACTAGCGCGATGCGCGGATGATTCTCTTCATACACGCGCCGCGAAAACTGTGGCGGAATAATAACCGCACCTTCCAGTTTTCCGTTGCGGACATCTTCCATGGCTGCCCGGTCGCTGTCGTAGTAGATGGGAACGAAGGTGCGAATGTTCGACCGAACCGAGTCAAATGCTTCGCGCACGCGCAGCGCTTGCGGTCCGCCGTCCTGGTCGACGATCGCAACCCGGGCATCATGAATCTTTCCGCCGAACGCGTTGCCCAGGATGATCAGCTGTACCAGCGGAAAAATCATCGACGCCAGCATGAGCGCGGGCGAGCGGAAAAACTTCCGCATCTCGCGCTCAACGATGGCCATCATTCGATTCATAAGATTCTCGTACCGCCGCGTCTCAGCGGCTGAATGCCCGCGCTACTCAATCATGGCTGCAACCCGGGCCGCTGCGGCATCACAAACGCGTACGCCTTTTGCAGTTCGTCGCGCAGTTGCCTTCCTGTGTAATGCACAAACACGTCGTCCAAAGTGGTGTTCTGTACCGAAAGCGACTTCACCGGCACCTTGTTCTGCACCGCCATTTCCACGAGTTCGGTCGTAGTACGCGAACCGTTGCCCGTAAGCACGCGGTACATGCCCGCGCCTTCATGCTGTACGGACGTAACCTCGTTGAGCGCGTGCAGCCGCTGCTCCCAATCAGCGGGAGGATTGTCGAACTGCGCTTCGATCACGTTCGATCCCGGCACGCTGGCCTTCAGCGCCATGGGCGCATCGAGCGCCACGAGTTTGCCGTGATCGACAATCGCGATGCGGTCGCACAGCCGGTCGGCCTCATCCATGTAGTGGGTCGTGATGAGAATCGTCAGCTGCCGGTGTTCCTTGATGTTTCCCAGCATTTCCCACACAGCGACGCGCGAGACTGGATCGAGTCCCGTGGTCGGCTCGTCCAGAAAAAAGATTCGCGGGTGATGCACCAACCCGCGCGCAATTTCCAACCGCCGCCGCATCCCGCCGGAGAGTGTCTTCGTCTGCGCATCGCGCCATTTCGTCAGGTCCACCAACTCCAGCAACTCGTCGATCGACTTCTTGCGCTCCTTCGCCGGGACGTCGTAGAGTTTTGCATAAATATTCATGTTCTCTTGGACGGTCAGGTCAAGATCGCTGGTCAACGCCTGCGGAATCACGCCGATCATCCGCCGCGCCCCATTCGGATCCTTGGCGACATCGTGTCCGGCGATCAGCGCGCGCCCGGACGTGATCGGAATCAGCGTCGTCATCATGCGGATCAGCGTTGACTTACCTGCTCCGTTGGGCCCGAGCAGCCCGAAGATTTCGCCCTCCTTCACGCTGAAGGAAACATCATCCACTGCGGTAAACTCGCCGTACTTCTTGACGATGTGCTGCACTTCAATGGCTGACGGCGCCGTGGGATCATAGACCGGCTTCTCCAGTCCATAGCCATTTGTAGCGTGGGCCGCTGCGTCGTTCGTCTTCGCATTCGCTTCCGTCATCATCGTTTCTCCGCCGTCGCAGCATTCTGCGGAGTGTCGCCTTTCAATTGCTGGGGAGAAACCAGCACTTCCGCCGTCATGCCTGGCACGAAAGCGCCCTTGGGATTGTCCATCCGCACTTTGAGCACAATGGTTTTAATGTCACGCTTGCGCCGGCTCACATCGCGCTGCGTCGCGAAATCTCCTTCCACACCCTTGAAAAATACTTTGCCGCTCATCACCGTTCCGCCCGGCAAGCGAACGCGCAGCACATCGCCGTAGCCAATGTGGTCCGAATACGTTTCTGGAATCGCGACCCGAGCCCAGGTATCGTTGAGATCAACGATGGTGACAATCGGGGCGCCGATGTTTACAACTTCCCCTTGGCGTGCCGCGCGCACTGAAACCGTCCCGGTCACGGGCGCGTAGACATTGGTATAGCCCAACCGCACTGCGGCCTGATTTTTCATGGCGAGGGCGTTCTTAAGGTCGGCCTGCGTCGACGCCACGGTGCTTTTCGCGGCATTGGCCTGGTGCGTTCGCGCGATGGCTGCGTTCAGATCGGCTTGCGCGGCCCGAACCAATTCTTGCTGCGCCTGGACTGTCGCCTGTGCCGCCTGCAGATTGGTCTCGGCCTGCACGCGTTCCTGATCCGAAGTGATTCCTGCCTTGGCGAGTGCGATGGCGCGACGGCTGTCGCTTTCTGTCCGATCCAGCGCCGCTTTGGCCTGCAGCAATTGCGCTTTTGCGGACGAGAGCTTGGCTTGAGCGTTCGCGACGTCGCTCGATGTGGAGCCGGTGGTCGACTGCTCCGTATCCTGCATTTCGGCGACTTTATGTTGCAGGCTACTGATGGTCGCCGTCGCCGCCGCCTCTTGCGCCTGCAATTCAGAGGGATCAAGCACAGCGATCAGGTCTCCCGCCTTCACCGGTGTACCCTCGTCGACCAGCAATTTTTGGATGCGGCCTTCGACCTGCGCGCTCACGATCACTTGGTTGGCATCGACTGTACCGATCAACACAAGATCGGGAGAGTGGTCGGTCGAAAGAAAATAGTAGGTCGTGGCAATCACGAAAATAATTCCTAGAAGAATAACAAACTTGTTACGCGCGCTCATGAGCGTGCTCCTTGCGTACGATGACGTTGCGGGCGGAACAATGCGGCGGAGATGAAATCCAGCACCGCGGCGCGCCGCTCCGCAATCCGTTCCTCCGTCAGCGGGTTGAATCCGACGATCTTCTGCATCATGGGCGCGGTGCTGAAATAGAAAACGATCATGGCGACCATCGACGGCACAAAGTGTGCCGGATTGACCGGCCGAAATTCGCCATCCGCAATTCCCTTGCGCATCAATTCGCCTACGCGGCCGAAGATTGGCCGGATATAGGTTTTGATTACTTTGTCGATGTGAGGCGACTTGCCTTCGCGGGCGCGCATCATCTCGCGCTGCATCAGCCGAGGATAGACCTGGTTGGAAGCGACGAAATCGAAATAGGCACCGGCATAGGCCAGCATCTTTTCGCGCGTCGGCAAGTTCCCGTCGAGCACCTGGAAGACGGTATTCTTGAGCCCCGAAAACGCCTCATCGAGCACGGCGCCGTAAAGCGTCTCTTTATCCTTGAAGTAGTAATACAGCAGGGCCTTGTTGACCCGGGCCTCGCGAGCGATCGCGTCGGTGCGCGCGCCGGCAATGCCATACTGGGCAAATTCTTTGGCCGCAGCGCGCAGGATGGCGGTGCGGCTTTCCTCGGGCTGGCCGCGGGAACCCATGCGCGACGCGGTTGCATTTCGAGGATGAAATAGTCTCGCCATTAATTAACCAGTTAGTTAGATTATACATCAGCTCGTCAAGCCCTGACTGAGATCAATATGGCAGGATTTTAATCAGCGCAAGGGCGGCCCCTCGAGGTTGAGGCTAACCGCCCATCGGCGACTTCACGGGGCAACAGTTGCGGTTCACGGAAGTTTCTTCACTAGTTCCAGTTCCTTGCGTGCAGCCTCTGCCGGAGGACCGGCCGGCTGTTCCCTGAGATACGACTCCAGCTCAGCCACCGCTCCCGCTCTGTTCCTTTGCTGTTCAAATGCGCGCGCTGCCACCCGATGCGCAAACGCGTGAGCCTTTGCCAGCAGATGCGCCTTGCGGCAGGTCGCGATGGCTTCGTCGAAATGCCCCTGCTGGAACTCCGCCCATGAGAGCAGGATCAGCGCCATCGGATCAGTGGGATCGAATGTAGAAGCCTTGTCCAATAATGCCTCTGCAGCCGGAAAATCACCCGCGGCCACGGTAAGCCTGCCAAGGTTTAGATAGGCCAGCGCAAAGTGATCGTTAAGACGAATTGCCGTCTCCAACGACTCACGCTCCCGATCCCGGTCTCCCCTCCACGCATAAAGCACGCCCAGGTTGTTGTAGGCGCCCGCATAACCGGGATAAATCGAGATTGCTTTATTAAGCTTCTGAATCGCCTGATCCAACTCTCGCTTACTAATCAATTCAGATGCCTTGTCGAATTCTTTGCGAGCCCGGCTGGGAATGCCAAGATCGGAGGTCGACACAAAAGCGTTGCCATATCCGCCGACGTTGCGGCCAGCATCGTTTGGCCGCTCGACCCGGACATCGAACTCATTGATACCGGAGGACGTCACTTCGATCGTTCCTAGATCGGCGCTGGCGACACTTCCGCCGATCAAACTCAACTGATAGGACCCAGCCTGCACGTTGAAGTTTACTTCGCACTTATCGTTCGCCCAGCCGCCATCAGCGACCCTCACACCGTGTCCCATCAGAATCAGGTGGGCAGAAGCGTCGCAGCCTCCGTTGCTAAAGGTGACCCGCACTCGCACTTGCTGCCCCATGTGGCCCGAGTCGAATTGCGCCGCCGCAACCGACGCCACAAACAAAAGCACAACAACCACAAACCCGCGACTCTTCATGACAACCTCCAGAGCCGCTGTCAGGAACGCGCTTCATGGCCCGTCGCCCAAGCACGAAGAGTCGTGTGACAACTTGCGACGTCAGACGAGCACGCAGAGAATTCGGTAGCGCACGATTGCGCATTACGCGCGAATTTCTAAATTATTTTTTTCGCGGTGAGCATGACACGGCTCACAGCGCGCCATTACGCGAATGTTGCGATGTTTGTTGAGCTTGTAGAAAGACTGCTCAGCGCAAGTTGCGCACGATACGAAGAAACAGAACACAAATAACAAAGCCGCTGAGACAGCGGCTTGGCGTGAATTATGTTTTGGGGATGTGTTACGTGGGACCTATCGAATGTCACGCCATCAACTCTTACGTCGTGCCACCCGCAATCGAGGGCACCAGCAAAACCTCGTCGCCTTCCTGGAAAGCGTAAGTCTGCCCACCGAGAAAGCGGATATCTTCCTCGTTCACGTAAATATTTAGAAAGCGCCGCACCTGTCCTTTATCGTCGCGCAAGTGCGGCTTCAGGTCGGGAAATTTTTCGTCGAGCACGGAAAATAATTCTCCTAGATTCGACGCTGCGCAAGAGATCGAACCGACGCCAGCCGTGTGGCGCCGCAGTGCAGTCGGAATTTGTACCGTGATCGCCATATCTACGCTCCTATCGCCTCTGCGTGCGCCAGCACTCCGGGAATCTCCGCCGGACTCAGCGTCTGCTGCAGGTAGTGTTCGAACTCCGTCAACTTCGGAGCGATCGGCCTTTCCGTCTGGTAAACACCGGCCAATACGTCGGTCGTCTTCAGTCCGTTGCCCGTGATGCACAGAACAGTCGTCTCTTCCGGCAGAATACGATCCTGGCGATACAATTTTCCGGCGCATCCGACCGTCACGCCGCCAGCGGTTTCCGTGAACACGCCTTCGGTTTCCGCCAGCAACTTGATCGAATCGATCACCTGCGGATCGCTCACGTCCTCGCTCCATCCGCCGCTGCCTTTGATCACTTTGATCGCGTAATGCCCGTCCGCGGGATTGCCGATCGCAAGCGAGCGCGCAATCGTCGACGGCTTCTGCGGCTCAATCTCAGAACTGCCAGTCTTCACTGCAGTCGAAATCGGAGAGCATCCGGTGGCCTGCGCCCCGAAGAATTTCACTTCCTTGCCTTCGACCAGGCCGAGTTTCACCAGTTCATCAAACGCTTTCTTGATCTTCACGATCAGCGAGCCGCCAGCCATCGGACACACCACGTTATCCGGCAAGCGCCAGCCCAATTGTTCGGCGATTTCGAATCCGACGGTCTTCGATCCCTCCGCATAGTACGGCCGCAGATTCACGTTGACGAAGCCCCAACGATGCTCGTCGGCAATCTGCGAGCACAGGCGGTTCACCTGATCGTAGTTGCCGGCGATGCGCACCACTTTCGCGCCGAATACGTTGGTGCCCAGAATTTTCGCCGGCTCCAGATCGGAAGGAATAAATATCCACGCCTTCAGTCCTTCTCGAGCGGCCTGCGCCGCCACGGCATTGGCCAGGTTTCCGGTGGACGAGCACGACACCGTATCGAATCCAAAGGCCTTCGCCTGCGACAGAGCCACGGCCACCACGCGATCTTTGAAACTTAACGTGGGCAGGCAAACTGCGTCATTCTTGATATAAAGATTTTTCGCGGCGGCGGTCGTTCCACTCAACTGTTCAGCAAGCCGTGGAGCCTGAAACAGTGGAGTGAATCCGACCGGCAGCCGCGCTTCATAGCCCTGGGGGAGGGGTAAAAGTTCGGAGTAGCGCCACATGTTCGTCGGACGCCGGGAAATGCTCTCGCGGCTAATCGACCCGCGCAGCGCGTCGTAGTCGTAGGCAACTTCCAGAGGAGAGAAACAATCGTCGCAGATCGACCGGGGCTGGTTTCCCCATGTCCGTCCGCATTCCCGGCACCGCAGTTCGTAGTGAGACATTGCGCTACTCGCTTTCTTATTCCGTAAAACTCGGAATCAGTTGTCATCCTGAGCGAGACGCTTTTTGTCTCGCGAAGGATCTGGGCGCGCCGCGCGATCAATTTCGCGTTCGTTGCGAAATTGCAAAATCGCGCGTTCGGCGCGCTTCCTTACTAGCGAATAGCTGAGGACGAGCCTGAAAAAGCGGCCTAAAAAAGCAAAGGCCTCTTTTTCCAGGAAAAGGAAAAGAGGCTATCGGAAAGCGAATACCAATAAAGCGCGCTTGCCGAATCCCATGTTCCCTGTTTCCAGGAGAGAGTTGGCACCAAGCACCCGGGATATATGATCCCGGATCGGTTGCCGTGGCGTCACAGGGCTCGTCCCTCAGCCACTCTGCATGAAATTCAGGTCCGC
>DATBEI010000253.1:0-6480 GCA_036269595.1 Candidatus Sulfotelmatobacter sp. | reverse complement strand
CGACGTGACCATCGCGGATTTGATTGGCGACATCGACCCTATCAAAGCGGCGCGCGGCGGCCACGAGCTGTCGAGCGAGTTGACGGTGCACTACGGCTTGCTTCCTCGCGCCAATCGGGGGATCTTCGCCGTCAATGAACTACCCGACCTGGCGGGAAAAATTCAGGTTGGCCTGTTCAACATCATGCAGGAAGGCGACGTGCAGATTAAAGGCTATCCCATCCGCCTGCCGCTGGACGTGGCGCTGGTCTTCAGCGCGAATCCGGAGGACTATACAGCACGGGGCAAGATTATTACTCCGCTGAAGGATCGCATCGGCTCGGAGATTCGCACGCACTATCCAGCGACGGTCGAGGAAGGCATCGCGATCACGGCTCAGGAAGCCTGGACGCGGCGCAATGGCCATCCTCTGCACCTGCCGAATTACGTGCAGGAGGTCATCGAGCGCGTGGCATTCGCGGCTCGTGAAGATAAGAAGATCGACAAGCGTTCAGGCGTAAGCCAGCGCCTACCGATCTCGGCGATGGAGAATGTGATTTCGAACGCGGAGCGGCGGGCCATTCGCAATGACGAGAAAGTCGTGGTGCCGCGCATTAGCGACGTATACGCGGCCCTGCCGGCGATTACCGGCAAGCTCGAACTCGAATACGAAGGCGAAATGAAAGGCGCCGACCACGTGGGCCGCGAATTGATTCGCGCCGCCATCGCGAAGACCTACGATGAGTACTACACCGGAGCGAACGTGCAACAGATCGTTCAGTGGTTCGACCTGGGTGGTGAGATTCAATTGTCCTATTCGGTTCCGGCCGTCGAAGCACTGGAAAAGTTGAAAGGGATTCAGGGGTTGGTCGACAAGCTGGGCCCGGTTGGCGTTTCACAAAAAGAAAGTGCGGAGCAGCAGGTGTCGGCAGCGGAGTTCATTCTCGAAGGACTGCATGCCCACAAACGCATTGGACGCAGCGAGGAGCGCGTCTTCAAGGCCGGAGAGAAGAAGCCGGAGCCGGTGCGAGAAAAAGGTTTTGAGCCGGACGAGAAACCGTACCGGCAGCGACGGCAATTCAACTAGTGTAGAGACGTTGCTTGCAACGTCTCGGCTGCGGCGAGGAAGACGTAGCAAGCTACGTCTCTACAGATGAAAAGAATTCGCTATTCAAAATACGTGCCTGACCCGGCCAGCGAAATGAGCATGGAAGATTTGCTCGGCGCGCTGTCGGATTACCTGCTGCAGAGCGGGTTTCAGGAGTCGATGTGGTACGAGTTGCCCGAAGGCGAGCAGACGCTGGACGAACTCAAGCGTGCCATCGAGCAGGCGCTGCTGAATGGCGAAATGTTCGACGAGAATTTGCGCGAGCAGATCGAACAGATGGCCGCCGACGGCCAGCTCGATGACCTGATCGAAAAGCTGATCGAGCGGATGCAGCAGGAAGATTACATCTCCATCGATCAGCCGCACGATCCCGCGCGGCAGTCGAGCGTCGGCGGGCAGACGGGGCAGGCGCAGCAGGTGAGATTTGAAATCACCGATAAGAGTCTCGACTTTCTGGGCTTCAAGTCGCTGCGCAATCTGCTGGGCTCGCTGGGCAAGTCGAGCTTTGGACGGCACGACACGCGAGACCTGGCGACTGGCATCGAAACCAGCGGGTCGGCAAAAACGTACGAGTTTGGGGACACGCTGAACCTCGATATCACCGCAACTCTGTCGAGCGCGATTCAGCGCGAAGGTCTTACGCTGCCACTGAACATTGAGTATTCCGATTTGCAGGTGCATCAGTGCGAGTACCAGTCATCGTGCGCGACGGTGCTAATGCTGGATTGTTCGCACTCCATGATTTTGTACGGCGAAGACCGGTTTACTCCGGCGAAGAAAGTCGCTATGGCGTTATCGCACCTGATTCGCACCCAGTATCCGGGCGACTCGCTTTCTCTGGTGTTGTTTCACGATTCCGCGGAAGAGATTCCCTTGTCGCAACTGGCGCGGGTGAAGGTGGGACCCTACTACACCAACACCCGCGAAGGGCTGCGCATGGCGCAGAGGATTCTGCAGCGCCAAAGAAAAGACATGAAGCAGATCGTGATGATCACCGACGGCAAGCCGTCGGCGCTGACGTTGGAAGACGGGCGCATTTACAAGAATGCCTTCGGACTGGATCCCCTGGTCGTGAGCCAGACGTTGGAGGAAGTTTCGAAGTGCAAGCGGGCGGGCGTGCTAATCAACACATTTATGCTGGCCTCCGATTACGGCTTGGTGCAGTTTGTGCAGAAAGTCACCGAGATGTGCCGCGGCAAGGCCTACTTCACGACGCCCTACACGCTGGGGCAGTATCTGCTCATGGATTACATGTCGCGGAAGACCAAGACCATCCACTGATTTACGATTTGATGATTGATGATTGATGATTGAAAATCCGAGCCCGAGCTGGCGACGAAAATGGTCCTCAATCAACAATCAGAAATCAACAATCATCAATTCCCGCCCGTCTCGCGCATCCGTTGAATCCGGCCCCGGACGAATGCGTCCGGGGCTACGTGTTTTGTCCGCCGCACAATCGTGGCGACTACTGATAATCTTTTACTAACATGGCGAACTGCACTCGATGTGGGCGGCAGCTTCCTGGGCTGACCTTTGGCAAGAAGATTTGCCAATGGTGCGTGCAGCACGAGGCAGCACAGCGCGGGGAACTCGCGGAAGACGCGCCGCAGCCCGTCATGAATGTTCCCTGGGCGCGGAGCCAATCGAACATCAGCGTCACGAACGTACTCCTGATCGCCAACGTGATGGTCTTCATCGCGATGGTGATCGCCAGCGGCCCTTCGCTCGACTTCACCGGGCAAGTGATGGTGCATTTTGGCGCCAACTTTGGGCCGTTTACTTTGTCCGGACAATGGTGGCGGCTGCTGACCTATATGTTCCTGCACGGCGGCCTCATGCACATCGCGTTCAACATGTGGTGTCTTTGGGACCTGGGAGCGTTGTGCGAATCACTTTACGGACGTTGGACCTATGCCGCCATCTATTTCGTGACCGGCATTGCGGCGGGACTGACGAGCGTGGGGTGGAATCCCGGAGTGTTGAGCGTGGGCGCGTCAGGGGCGATCTTCGGATTAGCCGGCGCTTTAATCGCGTCTTTTTACCTGGGCGAGTTTTCGGTGCCTCGAGTTGCGATCCAGGGAACACTGCGCAGTCTTCTGTTTTTCGTCGGATTCAATGTGTTCTTTGGCAGCGTGGTTTCGGGCATCGACAACGCTTGCCACGCCGGCGGACTAATAAGCGGACTGATCGTTGGCGCGTTGATTGCGCGGCTGGCGCCGCAACCGGATCGGCCGATGCGCCGAGTCGGGGTACTGCTCTTTATGGTTTTAATTATCGGCGGCAGCGCGCTCGGCGTGCACCGTTGGCGTGGCTCAGGCATTCATTTCGGCTCGATGGCGGAAACGCAGAAGAATCTCGACCGGGCAATTGGCGAGTTGCAAAAGAAAGTCCAGAAGAACCCGAGCGACGCGTCGGCTCACTACGCTCTGGCGCATGCCTATTTCGCTAGGGGTGAGTCCTCTGATGGAACTAGCGAACTAAAGCGAGTCGTCGATCTGCAGCCTCAGAACACCGAAGCTCGGCTCGAACTTGGCGCCGCCTATCTAAACCGGGGACAGCCGAAAGACGCGCAAGACGAGTTCGTGAAAGTTGTGGAGGAAGAACCAAACAACTCGGCTGCACATGCGGCGCTGGGTGTGGCATTTGCCGAGCAGAACGATCACGAGGCGGCCATCACCCAATATAAAACTGCGCTCCGCCTGGAGCCGCAGGTGCCAGGCGTCAATTACAGAATGGGTGTTTCGCAAAGCGAGTTGAAGCAGTACGACGACGCCATCGCATCGTTTCTTAAAGAAAAACAGATCGGCGATGATGCCGCACTCGAGAACGCCCTAGCCGATGCCTATCAAGCCAAGGGCCTGACCCAGCAGGCGCAAGAAGCTCGCAACAAGGCTGCGCAGTTGGGGAATGGACAGCGAGATTGAATCACTGCCGTGCGCTGCGAGGGTAAGTCAAAAGCATTTAATCGCTGAGTGCGCTGAGAACTGCCGCAGAGTTCGCGGAGAAAAGCCGCGCCCAAAACATCAACTCTTCGTGATCTCCCCTACTGCTCGCCACGCCTGGTTGATGGCCTCGTCAGTATAGGCGTAGGCGCCGGCATCGGCGTTCGCGATCGCGATGCGGCCGTGAGGCTGTCGTGCCACTTCGCAAGGAGTCTCGCCTCCCTCCAGCCAGAAAGAATCGAACAGAGAGTTGTACTCGTAGGCGTAGCCGTGCGGCCAGCGATTAACCGTGATCGCGGCAATGTCGCGTGCCGGATCGAAGCCTCCGGGTCCGAGCGTCCGCGCCAACTGGTCGCGAATGTTGCGCTCCATCGTTTCGAACGTAGTGGTGTAAAGCTCCATGCGGCCCATGCTGTGTTGTTCGCGAGCGGGACGGCCGGGATGGCACGCGGCTTTCATCATGTGGACAACGATGGGCTGCTCGGGCTTGCGCGCACATTCGTATCCGCCGATGCTTACCGGTAAATCCAGGTTCACAGACGTGTGATACATGCCCGGGGAGTAGATGGAGCTTGCCGCGACTTTCTGAAACGAAGTCCAGTTGCGCAGGGCGACGTTGGTGTAAAGCAGTGGAACTTTTTGCGCAGAGGCCAACGCCTGTTTCTGCTTGTCAGGAAGTTCGTCGCAGATGTATGGAATCACGACATGCCAGCACGCCAGGATCGCATTCTTTGCCTTGGCGGTATAGACTTTGCCGCCGCGTGCGTAGGTGACTTCGACTTCCTTCGCGGAAGCGGCGTCGCCCAAGTGCTTCACCCGGACGGCGGTGCTGTTCAGGCGAATGCGCACCGAAGAAGCTGCATCGTCGAGCTTGGAGTAGTTGGCCTTCGCGAGAACAACATCGGACGAAGAGTTGCCGGGGACGACCGCGGGAATGAGTTGACGAACCAGCAGGCGCGCAATCGTGGCGTTGCCGTCGGGAAAATGAAAGAAATATTTCTCTGCTTCTTCGTTGGGAATTGCGTCCCGGTTCATGCCCTTGCCCGGCGTGGGATCGAGCTTCATGCCGTCGAAGCCGAGCCACTCCAGTCCCCATGCATCTTGCGCCGAGACCGCGTCGATGCCTACCCCGAAAAGCGGATGCGGCAGCGCCTGGAACAATTTCACGATGTCGGGATGAACGCCAGCGATTTCAGTCAAAAACTTGGCGTAGCTGATGCGCGCCAACTTCGCTTTCTTCTCATCCGAAGTTAAGCCAGGAAGATAATCTTTTGGCTCGTTATACAGTCGTTGCAGGTCGATCCTGGCTTGCTCGGCGAGCGGGGCTTCCGCGAGAAATTGCTTCAGGCGTGCTGGCGCGTGAGGCGATTCTTCTTCGCTCTCACCTCCGCTGTGCGGGCTGGGATTGATGAGAAGTTTGTCGGCGCCGAAAGTTTCCTTGTTGAAGAAAATTTTCGGGTAGAGACCCGCCGAAGGATACAGATTCTTGTCGAAGTATTTGCGATAGGACGGAACATCGATGCCCAATTCCTGGATTACGCCCTTGGCAACGGCGCTGTAGGGAGCGGGGCTTTCGATGGAGAAGGTGCCGCCGAAACCCAGGCGGAAGGCATTGTCCACGCGAAATTCGTTGCGCTTGGCGTGGCCACCGAAGTCGTCGTGGTTTTCGAGGATGAGGATGCGGGCCTTACCGCCATTGGCCTTGCGATAGAAGTGAGCGGCGGAGAGCCCGCTGATGCCGCCGCCGACAACGATCAGGTCGTAGGTTTCTCGCGTGTCTTCGGGCGTGCCCGCAGACTCCCAGAAGGTGCCGTCGCGCAGGCTATGCGCGACTTCAAACGAACCGGGGTGGCTACCGCGCATGCCGGTAAGCGCAGGCGGATAGTAATCGGAATTAGAGGCGGCCAACAGATCCCACGGCATCATGGCTGCGCCTGCGGTCATCGCAATGCCGTTGAGAAAATCACGGCGCGTGATCTTGCGATGCATTCCTAATTCCCGGTCCCGTGAGTCGTGCACAATCTCCTCCGTAAACTCTGACGGAAGTCTTCGCCCCGAGAAGCGGCCCTCGGGGGCTAAAGCCCTCGTGATGAATGCCGCGGACGGCACGGCTTAAGCCGTGCCCTTCCACGAAACCTTTTAGGAACCGCTGTCGGCTTTTTTGACGGCTAGCTCGGCGCCTTGAAATCCAATGCGGCTGTGCGTACCGTCGCAGAAGGGCTTGTTAACCGATCCGCCGCAGCGGCACAGCGAAAATGCGGGCTTGCCGGTGAGATCGTACGGAGTACCGTTAGCGTCGACCAACTCGACGGAACCCTCGGGAGCTTCGACGCGGAACGGGCCATTGGGCCTGACCGTGATTTTTACCTGAGCCACGAATTCTACCTCCAACCTTACGAGTTTCTAGTAAGGATAAAACCATATCATCAATGCGGGTTGATTGTCTTG
>DATBEI010000241.1:0-9914 GCA_036269595.1 Candidatus Sulfotelmatobacter sp. | reverse complement strand
GTACCGCGACCACGATGGTTGCTTGATGAACGTCCAGACCAATATACTTTTCGTCGTTCACGAGGGTGCTCCTTTCTGTAGGTCATGATGCAGACCATCACAACCTACTCCAAGAGGGGCGCCCTTTTATAATGCGGTTTCGTCAACTATGCCTCGTACCCGCAAGTTCCTGCGCATGTCCGCGTGTGCCCTTGTTCTGCTCGTAGACATGGTCTAAACTGCGTCCGCGCTCAGTTTCCTTCCCCAGCGCATTCGGCCTTGCAAGCAGCGGTGTCCTCAAATGCGCTTTCTCAAATCTTCCTGCGGGTTGTTCTTGTTGCTGCTCGCGTTGGCTTGCAGTGCCCAGCAACTCAGTAAACGACTGACAAATCAGGACGTGATCGAGTTGGTCGCTGTAGGGTTAGCCGACGACGTAATTATTGAGAAAATTCATGCCACGCAAGGAACCGATTTTGACACCAGTGTCTCAGCTTTGAAGACGCTCAAACTGGCTAAGGTGTCGGACGCGGTCATTCGAGTAATGATCAACCCTCATCCGGAAATTCGTGCTGTGGATAGCGCGCCACTCTCACCTCCGCCGATCGAAAACTCTGGCCTTCCGGAAGAGGTCGGAGTATACGTGGCACTGAATGGGAAGCTGAGCGAGGTCGAGCCTGAGATCGTCGGTTGGCAGAGCGGCGGTGTGATCAAATCTAAGGTGACTTTGGGGCTCGATAAGGGGCACGTCAATGGGAAGATCATGAAGCCCATGAGCCAACTAGAAGTTCCCAGTCCCGTCGTGTTCGTGATCAAAGCACCTGAGGGAACATCCGTTACCGAGTATCAACTCCTCCGCCTGTACAAGAAAGGCAACCGGCGTGAGTTTCGCGCCATGACTGGTGGTGTTTTTCACGCTTCAGGAGGTGCTGAGCGGAATGATTTGTCATTTCTACCGGAGAAGATCGCGAGCCGCACCTGGAGAATTCGACTGGCGGACCTTAGCATCGGCGAATACGGCTTTCTTCCACCAGGGGTCTCGTCGACAAGCATTGCATCCAACGGTAAGATATATACCTTTGGAGTTACCGAGGGCGGTGTCACTCAGTCTTCATCTCCGTCTCCTCAAGATCAAAAGCGCAGATCATCAAGTGAAGCAGCGCTCCCTGTGGAGTCGCCGGTCATGCGCGATGGATCTATTGGCGCATTTTCGGATCAAGAGCCCACGCTTCGGCGCGACGGAGTTGTCCTCTCTCGCATCCTTCCGGGTGGTCCCGCCGATCGGGCCGGGATCAAGGTTGGAGACACAATTCTTGCGATAGGCAATCATTACATGTTCACAGTCGAGGAGCTAGCCAATGAGATTCGTCACTGTCGACCGGGAGCGAAGGTTTCGATACGCTACCGTCGTTACTCCGCAATTTACGATACGGATCTGGTAGTCGGAACAGCGGACTGAGTACGCGGTAGTGAAAACGAGAACGGCGTCGCAACGGGGGCCGAATTCAGAGCCGAATCCAGAGATGATCAAGTATATGGCTGTCCCACTACCGAATCTGAGCGCCGTCCTTGCGGCTCTGGGAGTACGTCAACTAAGGGTTAAAGCCTGCTTCAAGCAAATCACTTAAAATCAGTTCTTGTTTTTTCATGCACTTCCGTGGACTAACATTGCTGACCGTGCTCGGTTAAGTCCTTTGTTTGACGTTTGGAAGCGGTTTCGACCCCCACTCGCTTCCGCCAAAACTTCCATCCTCATCGCGTTAACGATCACCTCGGAATCGCCATTATCGGACGAAACTGGTAGAGACGTATCCTACGTCTCCACTTTCGCCGCTCCCCCGACCGTGCCAACAGGTAGCACTCACGGGCCATTCCCGTTTTCCCCGCCCGGTTCTATTCTCCTTCTTGAGCAGCACTTGGGGGAGGGCTGATCAACAAACGTCCCACGACTCAAATCGAGTCTGGGGCGTTTTGTTTTGCAGTCGATTGTCTCCCGAGGGTCTGCCATCTGCCGTGTCTTAGTACCCCTCCCAAAATCGGGTAAAATAATCCCTTGGGTTACCCTGCATTCACTTGGAATAGGCTTCCTTGCCCATGGCAGCGAGTGCTTTCGCTCGTTTTCTCGTTGCTTCTGGCTCCCGTCGTTGCCCGCGGCGACAATGCCGCCTTCGATCTCATCGGACCCAAGGTCGACGTGCGCGTGCAGCGCGCCGGGGTCACATTGCCCATCGCGGAAGTTCCCAATTTGCAATCAGGAGATCGCTTGTGGATTCATCCCGATCTTCCCGACAGCCAGTCGGTACGTTATTTGATGGTCGTGGTTTTTCTCCGCGGGTCCACCAACCCTCCTCCCGACTCATGGTTCACTCGCGTGGAAACCTGGACCAGGCCGGTCCACGAAGAAGGCGTATTTGTAAATGTGCCCGAAGAGGCCGAGGAAGCTCTTATCTTCCTCGCTCCCGAAACCGGAGGAGCTTTTAACACTTTGCGCGCCGCGGTTCGCGGCAAGCCGGGTGCCTTTGTGCGCGCATCGCAGGATTTGGTCCAGGCCAGTCTCGACCGCCAGCGCCTGGATAAGTATCTCGACGCTGTCCGGGAGATTTCTGCCAACGATCCCGACCAACTGAAAGCGCGCACTACTTTACTGGCACGTAGTTTGAATATTCGCCTCGAGCAGCAGTGCTTCGACAAGCCCAGTGCTCAGCAGGCGCCCTGCCTAACCCAGAACACCGACCAGTTGGTGCTCGACGACACCCATAGCCAGTCCATGGTCGCGACTCTGACCTCGGGCCCGTCCACCGACCTGCTGGCGCAGATCACTGCCACTCCTAACGCCCGCAGCGGCTACTACAGTCCTTATGTGGGAGCGGTCGTCGATGTCGCCCGGATTTTAAGCACGGCACATACGGCGCAGTATCAATACATTCCCACACTAGCCTTGCCCAAGAAAGACGAACTCAATCTGCGCCTCAACAATCCGCCCTCTTTTCGCAATCCTAAGTCGGTCTTGGTGATCGGTCTGCCGCCGGTTCGTCCTGCACCCGTTCCGCCGTTGCGCGCAGTCGATGCGGCTCAGGTATTTTGCGCCGGCAAACCTTCTTTGCTGCTTCCAGCCGAGGGCGCTCCGCTGGTTTTTGCCACTGATCTCGCGCACAATTTCGTTCTCCATGTCGACACGAAGTCCGGTCCGGGTCTTGATCTGCCGGCCAAGCCCGATCCGTTGCTCGGAGGGTTTTCAATCGAGACGCAGGCGCTGCAGTCCGCGAACCTTGACGGCGAAGTCATCGGAACGGTGCGCGGGTCGTGGGGTTTCCACGCGTTCGATGGACCACACTACCGCCTGCGCGCTTCGCGCCCCGGACCATGGATTGTCGCTTCCAAAGATGCTAGCGCGCTTATCATCGGTCGCGAAGATACGCTTCACCTGCAATCCCCCGACGCATGCTGCGTCAGCGAAGTGAAACTGAAAGATGAACAGGGAAAGCTGCTGCCGACGGAGTGGAAGAGCCCAAAGCCCGACGAACTCGAAGTCAAAGTTCCGTTGCAGAGTGCGAATGCGGGATCAGTGACGATGCTGATCAAGAAATTCGGATTGGCCGACGTTGACGAGATTCCTCTTCATACTTATGCGGAAGCGGGCCGCCTCGACAGCTTCAGCATTCACGCCGGCGATGCCGATGGCCTGCTCAAAGGCACCCGCTTGGATCATGTCGACAGCCTCGAGTTGAACGGCCTC
Source organism: Candidatus Sulfotelmatobacter sp. (assembly GCA_036269595.1). Classification (GTDB taxonomy): domain Bacteria; phylum Acidobacteriota; class Terriglobia; order Terriglobales; family Acidobacteriaceae; genus Sulfotelmatobacter. The sequence continues at coordinate 6,202 of DATBEI010000241.1, read as the reverse complement.
CGTTTCCTTCCCGGCACGCTCGATCGCGCGCACCAGCAGGACGAGCTTAAGCTGACCACGCAGGATGCCAGCGTGAAGACGAAACTTCATTCCGGAGATTCCATTCTCGTTCGGGTCACGCTAAAAGACGGCCGCGTCCTCGACCTCAAATCAGAAGTCGAAGCCCCGCGCCCGTCGGTCACCCTGCTCAACCAGAGCGTTCAACTGGATCAGACTTCTTCGCCGCTCACGGTTCATCTGGGCAGCGATGACGAACTACCGCAGGATGGTCGCCTGAACTTTTTCCTGAAAGCGCAATGGCCAGAGACTTTTCCGTCCACGGAAAAAATAGAAGTAGCCACGGCAGACGAATCTTTCCGCGTGCTGTTGAGTTTCAACGATGGGAATCTCACGCTGCAGGACTCCAAAACAGTTTTCGCGGTCCTTGACCCCATGAAACTGCTCGGGCCGTCCGCGTTCGGCCGGCTCAAGTTCCGGGCCGTGTCGGGCGACGGTACCGACGGCGACTGGCAACCCCTGGTCAACTTGGTGCGCATTCCCACACTCAAGGGCGTTCGCTGCGGCTCTGACGCCGAAAAGCCGTGCACCCTCAACGGTGACAAACTTTTCCTGCTTGACTCGGTCAGCACCGAGGCCGACTTCTCCAACTCGTTCACCGTCCCCGAAGGTTTCGTGGAAGATGCCTTGGCGATTCCGCCGCCCAAAGGAAAAACTCTCTACATCAAACTCCGCGACGACCCCGCCACCGTCGACACGGTAACCCTGCCAGCTCAAACAGCGCAGCCGTAGCCTATACGGCATGTGTAGGGGGAAGCCGCCCGGCTCATGAAACTACCCACGCACGCGCTGTCCGGTCGAGCGAAAACCGGGTGGTGTCTTAGTTTAAGACACTGCCGAACTTCGACCTGCCACCACCTAAGAACAGTTGCACGCCTCAAATCATTCCCGGTGTCATCCTGAACGGAGCCGTTTTTTACCCGGCGTCATCCTAAGCGGAGCCGCTCTTCACCCGCTGTCATCCTGAACGGAGCCGTTTTTCAGGCGAAGTGAAGGATCTCAATGCCGGATAAGCGCAGCCAGCCCTCGCAGTTTTTGGCGTATTCTTTCCGACTGTGTAAACTACCTTCGCGATGAGATCGTCCCCCAGGTCTGGCCTTACCAAATTCTTTTTCCTGCTGGTCGCTCTGGCGGCCTTTCCGGTTTCGAGTTTCTCCTCCGCCTACGACGGCCGTCCCAAGCTGGTTGTGGTCATCGTGATCGACCAGTTTCGCGGTGACTATCTCGAGCGTTACCGCACTCAATTCGGAGAGGGTGGCTTCCGCCTCTTCCTCGACCACGGCGCTTATTTCCCCAATTGCAACTACAACTACGCCAACACCCGCACCGCCCCCGGCCACGCCACACTCTTCACTGGCGCCTACAGTAACGGTCACGGCATTGTCGCCAACGAATGGTGGGACCAGAAAAAGAAACGCATGGTCACCTCCGTCGAGGACGATGCCACGAAACTAGTAGGCATCGGCGGAGACAAGGCAGGCGCGTCACCGCACAATCTCACGGCCGACACGCTTGGCGATGAACTCAAGCTGGCCACGCAAGGTAGGGCTCGCGTCTTTGGAATTTCGTTGAAGGACCGTGCTTCAATCCTTCCTGCGGGATTTGCCGGGAACGCGGCCTACTGGATCGATCCCGCAAGCGGCGCCTGGATTACTTCCACGTACTACCGCGACGACCTTCCCAAATGGGTGCAGGATTTCAACTCCATTCATCCGGCGAAATATTGGGATCGCGACTGGAAAAACGCGCAGGGAACCGTCCTGCGCTCGACCGCCCATCGCAAAGGAAGAGACGGCGCAGATGCCGGTTTTTATGAGGTTGTCGGCCCGACTTCTTTTGCCAACGAATACGAATTCGAGTTCGCCAAAGAATTGATGCAATTCGAAAATGTCGGCCGCGGCCCGGCGACGGATCTGCTTTCGATCAGCCTCTCGCCCAACGATATTCTCGGCCACCAGGTCGGCCCCGACTCTCCCGAGATGCAGCAGATGGCGCTCGATCTCGATCGCGAGATCGCCGATTTCATTGGCTTCGTCGCGCATCAGATTGGAATGGCCAACGTTTGGGTCGCGCTCTCGGCGGACCACGGCGTCTCGTCGCTACCTGACGCAGTGAAGAAGCTTCGCATTCCGGCGGCAAATCTTGACAGCAAGAAACTTGAAGCCGACATCAACCGCGCAGTTGCCGCAAAAGTTTCTCCCGGCCACTCTGCCGCTTATGTGAAGCTCGACTATCCCATGGCATGGCTCGACCCAGATGCCTTTGTCGCGGCCCACGTGCGCGAAGCCGACGCCGAAAAGGCCGTCGGCGAGGCTATGAAACAATCCGGCCTCCGCGACTATTACACGAAGTCGCAACTCGCCGAGGGCGAAGTTCCCAACACTCCGCTGGGACGAAAATATTTGAATAGCTATTCCCCGGAAGGAAGCTGGTACGTGATGGGCGTTCCCGATATTTACACGGTCGGCTCGTCCAAAGGCACGGACCATGCCTCGCCCTACAACTACGATACCCACGTGCCGCTGGCCTTCTACGGCCTGCCATTCCAGCCGGGAACCTATCGTGCTCCGTCCGAACCTGTCGACCTGGCGGCCACGCTCGCATCTTTGTTAGGAATCAACGCTCCGAGCCACGCTGTCGGCCGCGTGCTGATAGAAGCGCTTGCGCCGTCGCACGCGATGGAGAGTTCGGGAGAAGGCCGGCCATGAGCGCCTCTTCCTCCAATCCCTCCACGCCCGATCTCAGCGTGAACTTCGCCGGGATTGAACTCAAGAATCCTGTGATCGCCGCCAGCGGGACGTTCGGATACGGCGTGGAATTTGAGGATGTAGTTCATCTCGGCAAGCTGGGTGGTTTTGTGGTGAAGGGATTGTCGAAAGAGCCGATGATCGGCAATCCTCCGCCTCGCCTCTGGGAGACCGCCGCGGGCATGCTCAACGCCATCGGCTTGCAAAATATCGGCGCGCAGGCTTTTCTCGATGAGAAGCTACCGCACCTGCGCGGTATCAAGAACGCCGTCGTCTTCGCCAACGTCTTCGGCTACACTCGCGAAGATTACGAACGCACCATCGAGATCCTCAATCAGGGCGAGGGCATTGCCGCGTACGAGTTGAATGTTTCCTGTCCCAACACCGAGCAGGGGGGCTTGCAGTTTGGCACCGATCCGCGCTCACTCGATGAAATCGTCACTACGGCGAAGCGCGTTGCCGCGCGCCCCCTCATCGTGAAACTCTCGCCCAACGTGACCAGCATCGCGCAGATGGCGTACGTGGCGCAGGAGGCGGGCGCCGATGCACTCTCGGTCATCAATACATTCGTAGCCATGGCGATCGATCCCGAAACTCGCAAGCCGCGCATCGCCAACATTACGGCGGGCCTGTCAGGCCCTGCGATCAAGCCCATCGCCGTGCGCATGGTCTATGACGCCGCGCACGCCGTAAGAATCCCGGTGATTGGCATGGGCGGAATCTCAACTGCCGCCGACGTAGTCGAATTCATGCTGGCCGGAGCGACCGCCGTGCAGATTGGCACGGCCAGTTACTGGGATCCCTGCGCAACCGAAAAAATTGTGAATGAGTTAGAGGAATGGTGCCGCGAACATCACGTGGCAAAACTGGCCGACCTTACCGGCGGCATGCAGCTGGAATAAAGTTTCGTAGAGACGTAGCTTGCTACGTCTCTAGCGTGCCGCGAGCATTCGCCGCTCTAGTGCCCCTGAGCGTACCAGATCGCCCCGGGCGACTTATAATTGCGTCCTTCGCCCCACACTGCCTGCGTCGCCCCGTCGCTGTCGATCGCAAGTCCGAAGTAATCTCCGAAGGGAAAGCGGAACCCCGCCGGCAGAATGTAATCGTAGCCGCGCACCCAGCCTGAAACTTGGCTCTCCGCGCTCCACGTGGCTCCGCCGTTAGTGGAACTGCGGTAATAAATATTCCAGAGCGGACTGTTAGGATGCCCCGTTTCCGAGGCTCGCGCATCCATCCACGCGATGCGAACATCGCCTGCCGTGCCCGCAACCAGTGCCGGAAACGAATGTTCCACTCCCGGCGCCGCGTTCGAGACACTGGCCCGCTCCGCCCAGCTTGCGCCCACCGTCGTAGACGACGAAAAATAGATGCGCTCCGGACCGCCATTCGCGGCGCCCGCATTCCACAGCGCATAGAGCGCTCCGGCACTGTCCGACGCTAGCGCAATCTGCGGGCCCAGATATCCAGTCTCGCAACTCTGCGCATCACAGTCAGGAGGCGCGCTCGACACATCCAGCAGCAGCGTGCTCCAGGTCCGTCCGGCATCTGCCGAGCGGCTCACATAAATGCTGACTGGGCGCGTCGCCAGTTCGTGTCGAACATAAGCAGTCCAGCCAAAATAAACGTTGCCCGCGGCATCCACGATCGCTCCGCTAGCCAGCGACGATCCGGGCGCGGCATTAGGATTCACCTGTACCGCGGCGAAAGTCTGGCCGGCATCGTGCGAGGCGGCCACAAAGAATTTTTCCTCGTGATTGAATCCGACGTAAACATCGGTCCCACGAACCGCGAGCACTGGCCGGTCCGCATCTTCCTGCCCGCGCTCCGCCCAGGAAAACGACCACGTCCTTCCGAAGTCAAGTGATCGTGCCACGATTACGTCGCGCTTGTTATTTTGCATCCACGACGCGTAGACGGTTTGCCGGTCAAGGGGATCGACCACGATTTGCGGATCGAACTGGCCGGTGGGAAAGGGAAGCAGGGCCCGCGAAGCCTGCCACGACTGGCCATTGTCGTTGCTGATGACCAAGGCAACGCTGGGCGCGGTGCAATTCCGACAATCCGGCACCGCTCCATATTGCGGGTAAAGAACGTAGACGTGACCGTGTCCGTCGGCTGCGATGGCCGGTTCCCACTGATCGCCGGTGCGGTATCCAAGGCGCGTTTGCGGGGTAAATCCCGAGACCGCGAGTGCTGTTCCCGTCGCCGCCAACATCCACAGAACGAGCCGCGCCCTTTTGAGCGCAGTTTTTGGCCTCGCTTGGAAGTGGCTGGAAAAAAGCATGAAACTGAACCCTCGACGACCCTTCTCGGACTCTACCGTGATTTGGCACGAGCGTCAATTCCCGGCGGTACCCAGTCCGTGATTTTTACAAGAATGTCACACTGTCACTTTTTTGGCGTTTGGCCATCTAATCATGCAGAATAGAGACCCGAACTCAGCAGGGAGCAACACCATGGAAAAAGCTACTTTCGCAGCAGGATGCTTCTGGGGAGTCGAAGCCACCTTCCGGCAAATTCCGGGAGTCCTCTCAACCCGGGTCGGCTACATTGGCGGCAACACTGAGAACCCCACGTACAAGGACGTTTGCACCGACGGCACCGGCCACGCCGAGGCCGTGGAAGTGGATTTCGATCCTTCCAAAGTCCGCTATACGGACCTACTGAAGGTTTTCTGGGAGAACCACGATCCCACGCAGCTCAACCGCCAGGGCCCGGACTGGGGCACGCAGTATCGCTCGGCGATCTTCTTCCATTCCCCCGAGCAGCAAGCCGAAGCCCAAGCGTCGAAAGAAGCTCTCGAGAAAGCACACCGTTACTCTAAGCCGATCGCAACCCAGATCGTCCCCGCCGTAACGTTTTATCCGGCAGAGGACTACCACCAGCAATATCTGGAGAAGCGCGGCTTGGCCAGCTGCCACATCAATACATAACCCACAGAGAACAATTGCCTTAGCTTCGTTGTACGTACAAATATGCAGTACATGGCGGTACGTGCAACAGGGCGCAGGTGCTCGCGAACCCTGAAATGGCGCTCCCGGTTGCCACCCAGGATGCCCTTTGCGGGGCCGGAAACGCCCCTTCCTGCGACGATCGGTGCCGAGGTGGGGTAAAACCTCGTACGCCCCGAGTCGCGCGTCCTGGGGTAAAGCTTGCCTGCGAGTTTTCAATCACTTCCACCAAGATTCAACGACTTACGGAATGTTGAGCTGTCGCGCGGGTCTTGCGGGATCTGCGGCTTCTGCATCTCGGTGAGCGTAATCGCCTGTGGGTGTTGAAAAACTCTCTGAACGTCAGGGCCTTTTCATCTGCGAGCATGCGTCGCCGGTTTTCTTGTCTTCGTTCGACTAAGTTGTGGCCTGCAGAACCGGTGTTGTCGGCTGACTGAGGAAGCGCAC
>DATBEI010000234.1:0-9493 GCA_036269595.1 Candidatus Sulfotelmatobacter sp. | reverse complement strand
ATTCATCGCCTCGGTGAAATCGATACGGAAAAAATTCAGCCGCACGGGCTTCTTTATCTCCCCGACAAATATGTTGTACCCGGCGGACGCTTCAACGAAATGTATGGCTGGGACAGTTACTTCATCATTCGTGGTCTGCTGCGCGCAGGACGCATCGAACTGGCGCGCGGCATGGTCGATAACTTTTTCTTCGAGATTGAGCATTATGGCGCGATGCTCAATGCCAATCGCACTTACTATTTGACGCGGTCGCAACCACCATTCGTGAGCTCCATGTTTGTCGACGTCTACCGCGCGATGCAGGAAGCCAAGAAAAACGGTCGCGACGGGGAAGACCGCGCCTGGCTGGAGCGGGCCTACGCCGATCTCGACAAAGATTACGGCATGTGGACACGCGATCCCCACTTGGCCGGGCAGACCGGCCTGTCGCGCTACTACGATTTTGGCGAGGGCCCTCCGGCCGAAGCGGTGCAGGATGAAAGCGGTTTCTATCGCAAGGTCGCGCAATATTTTTTTTTGCATCCCGCCCAAGCCGATGACTATGTCGTTGAAATGAAGTCGGGTCCTATTCAACCGGTTGCCGGCGCGCCCTATTCACTGCAGGTGTGCGACGTCTCCATGACCATGGCCCGCGCCGGCTGCGAGAAGGTCAAAGAGTTCAAGTTGAGCGCGGATTACTACAAGGGCGACCGCTCCATGCGCGAATCCGGCTTCGACGTCAGCTTCCGCTTCGGGCCATTCGGCGCGGCCACGCATCATTATGCGCCCGTCTGCCTGAACAGCCTGCTCTACAAAACAGAAAAAGATCTGGAGCAGATCAGCCTGTGGCTGGGCCGCGCCGACGACGCCACGAAATGGAACCGGCGGGCCGAGGTGCGCAAGCAACTCATCGCTCGCTACCTTTGGAACCAGGAGCAGGGACTATTTTTCGATTACAACTTTCAGACCGGTCGGATGTCGGATTATCGCTACGCGTCCACTTTCTATCCGCTGTGGGCGGGGCTCGCGACGCCAGAGCAAGCGAAGGCCGTGGCCGACAGCCTGAAAGTTTTTGACCGGCCCGGCGGTCTTCCCATGAGCACCTACGACAGTGGCGCCCAATGGGATTTGCCATATGGCTGGGGAAATATCGAAATGCTGGCAATCGAGGGGTTACGCCGCTATGGTTTTAACGCCGGCGCCGATCGCGTTTCGTACGAGTTCCTGTCGACGGTCGCGGAAAATTTCCGCAGCGACGGCAACATCCGCGAAAAGTACAACGTAGTGACGCGCTCCTCCGAAGCCCATGTTGAACTCGGCTACGAAATGAACGTGGTCGGCTTCGGCTGGACTAACGCCGCGTTTCTCGAACTGCTGCACGGACTGCCAAAGGAAATGGTCGACCGCCTGGAGCAAGAACAAAACCGTCCACTGCCGCCGAAGTAAGTTTGTAAGCAAAATAAAATCGCCGTAGAGACGTAGCTTGCTACGTCTTTGTCGCTAGCTTCTCTGCCGGCCCACCGTGCGGCAACCAGCATCTCTACGGCTAGTGGCTCGGCGCTTCCGCCACCGCGTTCACCAGATCGCGCAGCGGCTTTGTAACAGTGAAGCGAACCAAGGCTTGCGGCTTCTCGGCGTCATCGAGCGCCGCAAGTTTCGCGGCCTTCCATCCGCCAGCCGCAGGCGTTCCCGAAGACAGGTATGAAACCGCCTCCAGTCCCAACATGCCAAGTTCGGTGAGTTGCTGCGCTCTCGGTTCGGCTTGAGCGAGCAACGGCGCGCCCGTCATCAAGCGCAGAATTCCTGGCTCCGCGCTGATCCAACTCTTGAACTCGGCAGTCAAGTCCGTTTGCTCGCTGGTTCGCGCCGCGGGATTCTGCAAATAAGCGCGCATGAGCGATTCAAAATCGTGCCGCGACGGAGGGTCGGGCGGTAGCGCGTCCACCAGCAGATCGAGGGGCGTGAGTTGATTGGCGTGTTGCTGATGCGCCCGCTGGTCAAAGGGGACGGGCTCCAGAATAGAAGCAAGAATGTGCAAAGGCGCAATCTGCCGCGTCCCGCTCAATTGCCGCAGACTCACACCTTCCTGAGAAATGTGGGTGAGACCGAAGGTTTCCAATCGCAGCGATTCGATCTCGAGGCGCCGGTACATGTCATCCACGTCGTTCACGCTGCGGGACGACCACAATCGCTCTGCAATGACCGCCGTGCGCGGCCAGATGCGTGAGTCGATGTCGAGCCCGCTCGTTTGCTCTTCCCACATGCAGGCTTCGCCTCCAAGAATGCGCGCCTGCTGCTCCGGGCTGAGATCGGTGTTCGCAGGTAGGGGATCGACCGCATAGTGCGCTTCAGCTGGGCTCATCAAGTTCAAGTAATAGCCGGCGGAGAGGATGCCGTTGTATCCATTCCTGGCTCCGGCGGCGAGCGAGTCGAAGCCGCGCCAGCTCTGCACCATGATGTCTTTCGGCAAGTCGGGCGTCAGAATCTCGTCCCATCCCACCATGTGCTTGCCGTGCTTCTCCAAAATCTTCAGCAGGCGCTGGTTGAAATAGTTTTGTAGCGCGGCCGTGTCGTTAAGCTTATGCTCGCGCATAAAACTCTGAATGCGCGGATTCGCTTTCCACTCCACACCATTGTTCTCGTCGCCGCCGATGTGCATGAAATGGTCGGGGAAGATCGCGGCCATCTCTCCCAGAAATGTGTCGAGAAACTTATAAGTGCTCTCCCGCGTGGGATCCATCACCGGATCAAAGACTCCGAATTTGCGCTCGATGTGGAACGGTCCCGGCGCGCTGGCGAGATCGGGATATCCCACAAACCACGCGCTCGTATGCCCCGGCATGTCGAACTCGGGCACCACGCGGATGCCGCGATCACGGGCGTACACGACGATCTCCCTTGCTTGCTCCTGAGTGTAAAACAGTCCGTCAGAGCCAAGTTCGGTGAGCTTCGGAAAAGCTTTGCTCTCAATGCGAAAACCCTGGTCTTCGCTCAAATGCCAGTGAAAGACGTTCAGCTTCACCGACGCCATTCCGTCGAGCGTCCGTTTAAGAACGTCGACCGGAATGAAATGGCGCCCGCAGTCGATCATCAGCCCACGCCAGCGAAATCGCGGCGTATCGTGAATCTGCACCGCCGGAATGAAATATCCGTTCGCGTTCGACTGAATCAGTTGTTCCAGAGTTGCCAGGCCATGCATCGCGCCGACAACGGTCGCCGCTCGAATGTGCGCGTTCGCCGAAGTAACTTCAAGCGAGTAAGCCTCGTCTTCGTCGACAGACTGAATCGTTTCTCCAGCCTTCTCGACGCTGATGATCAAAGTTGCCGAGGTGCCATCGGCGGGCACTGGGGGAATAGAGATCCCAGTACGATTTTCGATACGGCGCACTGTACGCGTAATGGCACTTTCCAGCCGCGCGTCCCGGAAGCGGTCCACGGCGACGCTAAAAGATGCTGTGATACCGAGTCGTTCTTGCTGAACCTCCAGCTCTGAGGGCTGCGGCATCAGCGTATTGATGAATCCCCCAGGCGGATTCGGTGACGTTGCCTGCGCGGATGTGACCGGTAACGTGAAGACTGCGAGATTCAGGAAAATCAAAGGGATGACGAGCGGACGTATCATGATGTACCTCTATAAATGAGATCGATGTTTGTCTGATGTGAGGCCGCGAGGGAAATATAAACCATCGAGTCGCTGTCCGCCGCGCTAGCTTAGCGTCTGAACGCGAGTCCACATCCCAACCTAGTTTCTGCTGCGTGGCACCGCAAAAAAAACTCGCATGGAAAGGTCTTTAGTCAAGTCCACTTGGGTAGCTATGAGTAGCGATGAAACGTACTCGAAAGTAGACATTTCTTCCACAGGCTAACTCCCTGCATCTATTAGGACCGCCAATTCCGCTGCAGCAGAATCAATCACTTGAGGCGCGCAAAATAATGTTTTTGCACAGTGTTCCTGCAGGAACATCGACCCTTACACGCGTTGACGCTCACTGCCATCCCTCCTAAGATGGAATTCCATTTCTCGTTCCTGGATTTTAAGAATTAATGATGATTAACCAGACCATCTCGCATTACCGCATCACTGGCCAGTTGGGCAGCGGCGGCATGGGCGTTGTCTACGAAGCGGAAGATCTGAACCTCGGACGCAAAGTCGCGTTGAAGTTTCTGCCGCCGCAACTGTCGCGCGATCAAAACGCACTCGATCGATTTCTCCTTGAGGCGCGCACCGCATCGGCGCTGAACCATCCCAACATTTGCACCATTTACGCCGTTGAAAAAGGCGAAGGCGAAAACGGGCAATCGTTCATTGCGATGGAACTGCTCGAAGGGCAGAACCTCGATCAGAAATTGCACACTGGTCCGCTGCCCATCGATCGCCTGCTCGACATTGCGATTCAACTCGCCGATGCGCTCGATGCAGCGCACGCCAAAGGCATCATCCATCGCGACATCAAGCCCGCCAACATTTTCCTTACGCCGCGCGGCCAGGTGAAGGTGCTGGATTTCGGTCTGGCCAAGCTGACCCGTGCTGAAGTGCCGATGGAAACAATTGGGACAACACTGGACTCTCCTCCTCCGGCGCACCTCACCAGTCCGGGAGCAACCGTGGGCACTATCGCCTACATGTCGCCCGAGCAGGCGCGCGGCGAAGAACTCGACACGCGCTCTGATCTTTTCTCGCTAGGCACAGTCCTCTATCAAATGGCGACAGGCAAGCTCCCTTTTTCGGGGGCCACGTCGGCCGTGGTGTTTCACGCCATTCTCGAACTCGATCCGGTTTCTGCGCTGCAGTTGAACTCAACCCTGCCGCCCAAGCTGCAGGAGATCATTGAGAAGCTTCTCGAAAAAGATCGCGACCTGCGCTACCAGTCCGCGGCTGATCTGCGCGGCGATCTGCGACGCCTGAAGCGGGATGTTGAATCGGGGAAGAAGAGTGCAGCGACGCCCGGTGCAGCGCTATCCACTTCTCCTTCCGGCTCCCGTCAGATCACGGCTATGGCGGAAACGCCCCGTGTAGGTTCGTCGTCCGCAGTAGTTGCAGCCGCCGGACGACACAAAATAGGCGCTGGCGCAATGGTTCTTCTCGGCCTCGCGGTAGTTGCGGCCGCAATATTCGGAATCTACTCGCTGTTCATGCGACATGCGACCATGCCCTTCCGCAATTTCTCGGTCACCCGCGTCACCGAAGAAGGCAACGTGGTCGAGGTCGCCCTTTCGCCCGATGGGAAATACATTCTGAGCATGGTGCGCGAGAACGGCCTGGCTAGCCTGTTGTTGCGCAATGTTCCCACTAATAGCATCACCCAGGTGCAGCCTGCCTCCGATGTGTATTACGGTGGCTTGAGATTTTCGCCCGACGGGAATTATTTCTATTTTGTGCGCAGCGATCCGGGAGGTCCCGACCTGAAATTCCTTTACCGTTCAGCCCTGCTGGGGGGCGCGCCGCAAAAATTGGCGGAGGACGTTGACAGCAATATCACTACTTCGCCGGACGGCCGCAAGGTTGCCTTCATGCGTTATGACAATCCGGAGGAAGGCAAATACCAGTTGATCGTGCGCTCGCTCGACCAGAACGTGGAGAACGTACTCGCCAGCGGCTCCATGGGCCAGCGCCTGTTCGCTCCCGCGTGGTCGCCCGATGGCAAGACGATTTTGTGCGCCGTGAATCAGCCCGCGGACGCGCTCAGCGGACTGGTTGCCGTGGACGCGAATACCGGTCAGGAACGCGTGATTTTGAGTTCTGCGGACGCATTAAATTTGCCCACGTGGATGCCCGATGGCAAGAATTTGCTGGCTCTCGATGCTGATCATTCCACCAACTACACCCGCACCCAGATTGTGTCCGTCTCCTATCCCGATGGGAAGGTGAGCCATGTGACACGCGACGCTAGCGACTATTCCGACCTCAGCCTGGCTGCGAATGGTCAAGTGTTGGCCACGGTGCTGAGCGAGGGACGATGGAATTTGTCGATCATGCCGGCATCCAGCACCGGAGCAGACGTTCGGCCCATTAGCCAAGTTGTCAATTTCACTACTTTCACCTGGATGCATGACGGCCGCTTGCTTGACGACACCGACAACAGTTTGCATTGGATAAATCCCGACACTGGAGCGAAAGGATCCTTCGTTACGCAGGAAGATTCAATCACAGGAAATCCCTGGGAATGCTCCGACGGACGCTACATTGTTTTTGTTTTCGGTCTGACTGGAGGCAAGGGCGGCCAAAGCATATGGCGCGCCGATTCCGGCGGAGGAAATCTGAAGCAGTTGTCCAATGGCAAGCAAGATAACTTTCCTGTCTGTTCTCCTGACTCGCGGTGGGTCTATTACATCGACGGTAGCGCGGGCCGCATCATGAAGGTGTCGATCGAGGGCGGCGCGCCGCAGAAAGTCGGCGACCTGGCGCTGTCCGGGCTCTTCGATATTTCGCCGGACGGCAGCACCATCGCATTTGCCACGATCGACCACGCCAACGGTCACGCGGAAAAGCTGGTATTGCTTGACAGCAGCACGGGACAAATTCGCAAGACGATGAAGTTTGAACGCGACCGGATCGGATATTTCGTCCGCTTCACCCGCGACGGCAAATCAGTCGTTTACCCTATTCGCGAAAACGGCGTGGACAATTTGTGGCAGCAGCCACTCGATGGCACGACTGGCAAACAGCTGACATCATTCAACGCGGAACGAATCTGGGATTATCACTGGTCTCCCGATGGCAGCAAATTGGCGTTGGTTCGCGGGCACACCGACTCGGACATCGTGTTGCTGCGCGATATGCAGCAGTAGATCGAAGCGGATCAAATTTCAGGGAAGCGGCAAGAATCTTCCGGCGAAAACTAAGGGCGGCCACTGCTGGCCGCCCTCATTGTCGAATTGTCGCTGCGAAGCGGAATTAGGCGCCCTTGACGTTCTCGGCTTGCCAGCCCTTGGGGCCTTTGACCACGTCAAATTGTACTTGCTGACCTTCCTGCAGACTGCGGAAGCCACTAGCCTGAATGGCGGAGAAATGTACGAAAACATCCTCGCCGTTCTGGCGGCTGATGAAACCGTAGCCCTTGGCGTCGTTAAACCACTTCACTGTTCCTGTTTCCATGATGTTGCAATTTCCTTTTTCTGTGATGTAGCGCTGAAACTTTCGGGTCTTCTGCAGGCAGGTCACGCGCTGGGTTAAGCGGAGATGCTTGTACTGCGAAGGAGCTCTAAAGTCAAACGCAAGTTGATTGTATAAAAAGTGCCCCAAAATAGCTACATGTTTTCGTGTAGGGGCTGTCTAAACAATTGACAGCCGGGATGTTATGGTTCGGCTGTTCGGGCGCGAGCGGGGACTACTTGCCACCTTTCAGCAAACCAATCATCATCTAGGTATGCGTTTCGATATGCCTTTTCGAACTCTGCTGGTTGCACTCATGCTTACCGCGTCGGCATGGGCCGGGGTTGTCGATACAGTCCGCTACGCGCTCGCGCAAAACAATTTTTCGGCTGCGGAGTCAGCCTTGGAGTCCTACCGCGGCCAGCGTGGAGTCGACGCCGAATATGCCGAGGCTTACTCATGGCTGGGGCGCGCTGCCCTGGACCAAGGCCAACTCGATCACGCGGCCGCTTATGCCAAGCAGACGAAGGCGATGGTACTCGAACAGATGAAGCAACGTCCCCTCGATGCCGATCCGCACCTGCCAATCGCCCTGGGGGCGGCGCTGGAAGTTCAGTCGCAAGTACTGGCCGAACGCGGGCAACGGACGCAGGCGGCGGCGCTTCTTCAGTCTGCGCTGCGAACGTATGGCAATACCTCGATTCGTGATCGCCTGCAGAAAAACTTGAACCTGCTGTCGTTTCAGGGAAGGATGGCGCCGGCGCTGAAGTCTGACGAGTATCTGGGAGCAAAGCTGCCGGGGCCTGCGCAGCTCAAAGGTTCGCCGGTGCTGCTGTTTTTCTGGGCACACTGGTGCGCGGACTGCAAAGCGGAAGCACCCATCATTACGCAGTTGCGTTCTGAATTCGCCAGAAAGGGACTGCAGGTGATCGGGCCGACTCGCCTTTACGGTTACACGGCACAGATTGAGCACGCCTCGCCCAGCGATGAACTGCGCTACATCGATGCTGTGCGGCATCGGTTTTATTCCGGGTTGATGGACATGCCGGTGCCCGTGAGTAAGTACAATTTCGAGGTTTACGGTGCATCGACCACGCCTACGCTGGTGCTGCTGGACCGTGTGGGGAAAGTGGCGATGTACCATCCGGGAGCGTTGCCCTACGATCAACTGCGGGCGGAGATCGAGAAGGTGGTAGCGAGATGAACCGTGTGGCGCGGGCACTCTTGCCCGCGCAGTTTGCGGTCGCTTTTGGGTGAGTTAGTTCGCCGACATTCGCGGGCAGGAGTGCCCGCGCCACACATTATGCCTTCACTTCTGTCAGTCTCCCGGTCCTTACGTCGTAGACAAATCCGCGGACCGGAATTTGTTTCGGGATCCAAGGGTGTGTTTTCACGCGATGAATCTGGCGGCGAACGTTCTCTTCGAGATCATCGAAGGCGTGAAAATGTGCGGGCTCTTTCGCGGCTGCTCCCATCTTTTCAGAAAGGCGCGCTTTCAATTCGTCTTCGCGAACCCTCAGCAGGCCGCAGTCGGTGTGATTGATGATGATGAACTCCTGCGTGTCGAGCAGATGATGGGAAACGATCAGCGAGCGCAACGCGTCGTCGGTGGCGATGCCGCCCGCGTTGCGGATCATATGCGCGTCGCCGGGCTTGAGACCGAGACAGTGCTCGAAAAGAATGCGGGAGTCCATGCAGGAGAGCACAGCGACCTGCCGCTTGGGACGGACGGCGAGATCTCCCAGCGTGAAATGACGCGCGAATTCTTCATTCGCTTTTAAAAGTTCGTCGGCAACGGACAAGTGAGTCCTCCTCAAGGGTTGTCAAAATCCCCACCCTTCGACAGGCTCAGGGCAGGCTTTCTCGCAAAGAACGCGAGAAATGGGGCCGGCTGTGAGTGCGGGAATCGTTGGTTGAGTTTAGTTTACCCGTTACAATCGGCGCGTGAACGCTGGCTTCAATCTTGATGACACGATTGTGGCGACTGCTTCCCCCGCGGGACGAGGCGGGATCGGCGTGGTACGGCTGGCTGGGCCGCGAGCGCTTGAAATCGCGAAGCCGATGTTGCGGATGAAGCATGCGCTCGAGCCGGGACGGGCTGTGTTTGGGGAACTGGTCGAGCCGTGTGGAGCGGGAACTCCTGCCCGCTTGCCCGATAAGCAAGCAGAGCTCGCGGGAACGGAAGTCAAAATCCCCACCCTAGTCGCCAAAAACGCGACTAGGATGGGGCACCCTGAAGATTCCCAGCGCATCGACGAAGTTGTGGTTACTTATTTCGCACGGCCGCACTCTTACACGACTGACGACATTGTTGAGATTTCTGCACATGGATCGCCTGTGGTGCTGCGGCACATTGTGGAGCTTTGCGTTGCTGGCGGAGCGCGGCTGGCCGAGCCGGGGGAGTTCACCATGCGCGCGTTT
>DATBEI010000232.1:0-15183 GCA_036269595.1 Candidatus Sulfotelmatobacter sp. | reverse complement strand
TGGTTGCCCGTGGGCAAAGCGCCGCAATGAAAACGCGCGATAACTCCGGCGCGGGCCATAACGGCAGGCTTCCACCCCAGCGGCGTACCGTGGGTCTTAATTAGTTCGAGCGACTCCTTGTGATGTCCCTTATTTCCTTTGGCCTTGCCAACGTCGTGCAAAAGAGCAGCCAGGTAAAGGCAGGAGCGCGCATCGGTCGCCGCTCCATTGCGACCATCGTCTACCAGCGATCCCATCAATCCTGCAGACCTCAGCCCGTCGAAGAGTTCCACGGCCAGCCGCGCCACGCGCTCCGAATGCGCAAAGTCAGGATCGAGTGCCTTGGCCCACAACTTCATGCGGCGCGTCGCAATCTGCTCAATCTGTTTTCCTTGCGGCAGCCCAGCGCGCCAAATATTCCACAGAGAATCGGGACCGAGCGTGTGCTCCCGATATTCTTCTACACGCTTCTTCCGTTCTTCGAGGATTCGCGCATGCCAGCTTTGTCGTGAAGCGGTGTCCGGAAAGACGTGGCAGGACATTGCCGTTGCCCACAGCACGTCGAGATCATGCACCTCGCCCAGCAGATCCTGCATATGCTTCAGGTCGTTGCTCCACGCCTTGTGCTCTACGGGCAGAAAATTCTCGACAATATAGCGAAAGCGCTTGATTCCGATGCGAAGCGTGTGCAGCGCCACCTGCGAGCGATTCCGCATGGCGCGGACATGCAACTCGCGGGCCGCGGTCCACCGTTCCAGCGCGAGATGTTTGAACACCGCGCTGCCGGGACGGACACGCGCAGCTCGCTGGGGCAAGGAACTGCTCCATTGGCGCCATTGCTTGCGATCAAATTCTTCCAATGCCGCCCGGGCGTGGTGCTTCTGTTCTGACTCCCGCGCCTTCAAAACTTGAAGCAGCGCATGAGCCGCCGGATCTTGCCCGTGCTTCGGCTCCGAATCCGCCAAGGAATGGTCCGTAGCATCTTGCGCATTTGTGTGCACCTCTGCCGCATGGGGCGCCGGCGGATGAAGTTTCTCAATCCACTCCATCATGATCTGCACATCGCGCAATGTTCCCAGGCTCTGGAACAGGCGCTTGCCAGCCTTTTTCATTGCTTTCCACTGGCGATCGGGGTCCATAGCCATCATTCCGTCGGCCATAGAGCGGCAACGGCGTATCGCGACTCGGAGGTCGTGGACCGGATCGGCACTGAAATCGGCGGCAACGTGCTCGTACTCTTCGAGTACGCGGAGCATCCAGTAACGCAGTCCGGTAGTTTTAACGGCGGTTTTCACGTCTGGAGAAGCTGAACCCGCGAGTATTTTACTGAATATGCCGCCTCCATGCGTTTGATCTTGCTACTCTTGCTGGAATCGAACACGGCAAGCTGAATTTACCGGGCTAGCTTCTCGGGTACGATCACTTCTCGGGCATTTCCCCGTCCAATAGGGGAATGCAAGTAACCACAAAGCAGCGAACGCTTGCTCATGCGAAGATAGACATTGGACCGCAAGGCCGCCCGGAGCAAATGCCAACGTCGACGCTTCGCCGAATTTTCAAAGCATTCCAATATCGCGACTTCCGCCTCATGTGGTTCGGGGCTTGTACGTCGAGCATTGGCACCTGGATGCAGATCGTAGCCCAGGGCTGGCTCATTTACCGCCTCAGCCATTCCGCGTTCCTGCTGGCGCTGGACCAGTTTCTCGGCGGCATACCGATCTTCCTGTTTTCTTTGATCGGCGGGGTCGTGGCCGACCGCACCGAGCGGCGGAAGATCCTGCTGGTCTCGCAATATGTGCAAATGGCGAGCGCCGGGGTCCTCACTCTCCTGGTCGCCTTTGACACGGTTCACGTTTGGCACATCCTCTGCCTCTCCTTCGTCTCCGGACTGGCGCAGGCATTTGGCGGGCCAGCATACCAAGCGCTGATTCCCACGCTGGTCGACCGCGAGGATATGCCCAATGCCATCGCTCTCAACTCGATCCAGTTCAACATGGCAGTCACCATCGGCCCCGCGCTTGCGGGTCAGACCTTGGCGAAGTTCGGCGAGAAATGGTGCTTTGGGCTGAATGCG
The DNA here is from genome assembly GCA_036269595.1 of Candidatus Sulfotelmatobacter sp. Taxonomy (GTDB): domain Bacteria; phylum Acidobacteriota; class Terriglobia; order Terriglobales; family Acidobacteriaceae; genus Sulfotelmatobacter. The sequence continues at coordinate 13,130 of DATBEI010000232.1, read as the reverse complement.
ATTTCCTTCTTAGCGCCGATCATCTCTCTGTCCATGATCACAGCGCGGTACCTCCCCGCAACTACCACCGAGTCAATGTTCGGCAGCCTGAAGCAGGGCATCAAGTTCGTGCGCAAGCAGGGTTCCATGGAAGCCCTGACGCTGCTGGCTTTTTGCATGACTGCGCTCAGCATGCCCATGCGAACCTACATCCCAGTATTTGTGAAAGATATTTTTCACCGCGGTCCCGAGACCTACGGCAACCTTCTTTCTCTGATGGGTGTGGGCTCAATCTGTGGATCGCTCGCCGTGGCCGGCATCGGCAATATGCGCAACAAAGGCCGGTTCGCGCTTATGATGCTCATTTGTTTGGGCGCCGGAATCTCGGTATTCTCGCTCTCGAAGTTGTTGCCCCTGAGCTATGCCATGCTGTTGCTGGTCGGCGCGTCGATGATGGCGGTATTCGCCACAGTGACTTCGCTCGTCCAGTTGATCACGACCAATGAAATGCGCGGGCGGGTGATGAGCGTTTACAACTGTGCTTTTCGCGGCGGGATGCCGATGGGAAATCTCGTGTCGGGATGGCTCGTTCCCATGTTTACGGCCCCTATCGTGCTAAGTGTGAACGGTCTGCTGCTGGTTCTGGTTGCGGTCTATTTCCTGCTGGTGCAACGCCGGGTGGCGGCGTTGTAACCGCTTGTACTTTAGACCCGGCCGCGTATCCCGCGGCATTTACTTCGCGGTCGAATTCTTGAGTACCAGCACGAGAAGTCGTCCGTCGGAATGAAACTCTCCGCCGGTCGCGGTCTTGGCGGTCGTTAGCGGATCGGGTGGCGTCACATGATCCCGCCGAACCACGAGTCCGGTTGAAGAGAGTGTTCCATTCACATACTCGCGTTCTCCGTCGATGGACGGATCGATCTTGTGCGTTACGCCGTTGTTGCGCTGGTCGCGCTCGAATCCGATGTCATGCGTCGCCGCCACGCACCATAGCGGCCTGCCTTCCACCTCGTATGCTGATTTCCAGACACGCAGGTGATTGCGCGACATCGCTACTCGCACCGGCTCGGCATGGGCGAATCCATAGTCCTGGGCTCTGCCGAAAAGAAATAATGTGCTCATCGGCATCGTCAGGTAATCCTTCTTCTCGAGCGAATCCGTCACCGCGTTCAGCGCCGTATTCACAACTTTTGCATCGACCTTCACCCACCCTGCCGTCGTGAAGGTTTGAACCACCTGATCCTGCGTGCCCACAATCAGCACGTTCACCATGTCACCAGGTTTGCCCGCAGGGTCAGAAACCCGCCGAGGAATCTTGCCGAGCAACTCCGCAGTGATGCCTGTGACGCGGGTCTCCGCCGGCCCTCCTGCATTGGTAGCATCGCTCGAACCCTCGTTGAGAACCTCGACCTTCGCGTGAAAGCTCCCGGTCGCGGTCGATGCCTCGCTCTGGCTCTGGTTGATTCCGAGATAAAGCCTACCCGCCACCGGAACGTCGTATTCCTTGCTCGCGCCAATCAGGAACGCTTGCGCATAACTTTCCGAACCGATGCGGCCGATCAAGGCGCCGTGGCCGGCATCCTTTACCCCGTATTGGTGAAGCAAGTCCGCAAATCCCCGCGAAAGTCCATCTGGTCCAAACGTTCCCTGGGTACGAGTCTTTCCGGCATAGGATTGGTCCGCGGGATATGTGATCCCGCCCGTCGCCGTGAAGCGCAGCTTGGCGCCACCACGCACATCGATATTGGTGTCGACCCACTCTTTTGTCGCAGGTATTTCAACCTCGACAGACCTGACAGTTGTTGGTTTGGTAGCGTCGGTTTGCGGCCTCGCGCTCAGATCGGAGGACAGCACGGCAAACATCAAGGTCAATACGAACGATAAAGTACTCGTCGAACTCCTCATGGGCCATCTCAACGTTTATTGCTGACTCATTCGAGCCGAGTCAGCAAGCCTCGACAGAATACCTCTGAGATGCGCCCATATGCAAAAGAGAGAATCAAAAGAGAGAATGAAGAAGCGTCAAAGGAAGCGCAGCCCAACGAAGGGCGAATTGTGTACTCTTTCCTCGATCAGGCTCTAGACGCGAGTTCTTTCCAGCGTAGCGAGTTCACCAACCGTTGGTGCGGCGGCAGCGACCTGAGGCGCGGGAACGGAACTTGCTTCCGCGGGCGCCGCGATGGGTCTTTTGATTGTGAAACGCTGAATCTTGATCTCGCCACGTCCATACACCGCGAACAAGGCTTCCACAGCTTTGGGATCGAGACGTTTGCCCGCCAGATTCTTAATGATCTGCAAGGCTTGGTCCGGCGTGTGCGCCTGCTGGTACGGACGATTGGTGGTGAGGGCGTCGAAGGTGTCGGCCACGGCAATCACGCGCGCCAGCAGCGGGATCTGGTCGCCCTGCAGCCCATAAGGATATCCACGGCCGTCGAGCGCCTCGTGATGCAACTCGATGCCGGGCAGCATTTCCGCCAACTGCGTCACTGGACGCAAAATGTTCGCGCCTTTGGTCGTGTGCGTCTTCATCACTTCGAATTCTTCTTCGGTCAGAGCCCCGGGCTTTTTCAGGATGTGATCTTCAATGCCGATCTTGCCCACGTCGTGCAATTGCGCAGAAATTCGCAAGGTTTCGATAAATTCATCGCTCAGCAGCATCTCTTTGGCGATCAGCAGGGAATACCTTGTGACTCGATCGGAGTGGCCGCGGGTATACGGGTCTTTTTCGTCGACTGCTCCAGCCAGCATCTGGATGGAGCCCATAAATAACTCGCGATTCTCTTCGGCGGCGCGCTTCAGGTCGGCAACGAAACGTTCCAGCTCATCAGACATAATGTTGAAGGTGTGGGCGAGTTCGCCAATTTCAGTACGGCTCAACAGGTGGACACGCTGGGAGAAGTCGCCGCGGGCCAGAGCGCGGCTTGACTGCGTGAGGACTTGCAAAGGATTGGTAATGCGGCGTGCTGCAAAAATACTGACAAGCATGCTCAGGAACACCGCCAGCAGAGCCAGAAGCCGTGCGTTCCGCTGCATCTCGAGAACATCGCGATAAGCTTCGAACAGCGGCTTTTGCGCCACCACGGCCCAGTCCAATGACGTGACCGGACTGTAGGTCCCTAGCATCTCCTGCTTGTTTTTCCCTTCGCGGACCGTGAATTCCATGGTCGGAACCAATTTCGATTTGTTGCCGCTATCCACGAAGTTGCGCACGATGTCCAGGTTCTTCATGTCCTGCCCGGTGGCGAATTCGGGCGTGGCGGCCGCCACCAGTCGGCCTTGCGCATCGACCACGTAAGGCGTCAGGCCGCCGACAGCACCTTCCTGCAGGCGGCGAATCAGAAACTGCAGGTCGACGACCGAGCCAATCATTCCCAGAAAGCGCTGTCCATAATTCACGGGATAGCTGACCAGAAAAACCGTCCGCGCCGATTTGCCTTCCCCGATCACCAGCGCTTGCCCGTTATAGGCCCGTCCGTCGCGGGCCGCGGCAAAGGCGCGTTCCAGTTCGCGGTTCAGAAAAGCGTCGGGGGCAATGCGCCCCGCTGATATGCCTTTGGCATCCGAATTCAGCAGTGTGGCATAGGCGATTTCGTCGGAGGAGGATACGAAGTTTTCCAGCAGCGCCCGCAATTCCGGCGATTGAATATTAGTCTCGCCAATGTCGCCGCCGCTGGCAACCTGGATGGCGGACGACAGATTGGCCAACATCATGCGCAGAGACAGCTGGTGCTGCGAAAGATCGTCGGCCAGCGACCGCGTCACCGTGTTCTGCAGCAGCATTTCGTTGGTCTTCAGGCGCTCGCGGTTGGTGGCCTCCACCTGCGACGAGTAGAAATACATCGGGACCGTGCTGATCACCAGCAACACGCCGAGAATGACGTACAGAATCGGAATGCGCGCGTGGTTCGGTGTGCCGGCGGACAAGTTTCTCCCTTCACTCATCGCAGACGCCGAAGACGAAGTGGCGGCGGCTTTCAAAAGTGTCCTTAAAATTCTAACGGGGAAAGCCGCCGGCTCGACGAAAAGCGAGGCGAATGGCATTACCAAAGTACCCTCCGAAGCGGTACCTGGGGTGGCAAAACAAAAACGCTGTTCTACTTAAGGAGCTTCTGCAAGTCGCTCCACTTAATGAGGATTATGTGATTCCCTTGTAACGCCCGCTTGAATTCGGGACTTGTCACAACCTCATAATCGCGTTGCCGCCAGGCGGCGCCGTAATCGGGATGGTCCGCCATAACCGCTTGCATCTCTGCGTCGTCGTGTCCAAGATGCACGATGATTTCCGTCACTCCCGGTTTCAGGTTCTTGATCGCGGCTAAGTAAAAGTTCTCCCACTGGCTGGAATCGACCTTCGGATCGGCTATGACTACGGAGTCCAGAACGAGGTCTTTCTCGGAAAGTAGTGACAGAAGTTCTTTGGGAGCATCCGGAGATCGTACCGCCAAAAACGGCAGTTTGTATTCGTGAGCGAGTTTCACATAAACGGCGAAAAGCTCTGGCCGTGAAAACAGCACGCCCATGTGACTGTCAAGGTGCGTGGGATGAATTCCCATGGCCAGAGCACGCGTAATCTGCGCACGTACTTCACGCTCCACCTCTTCGGCCTTGAGTGAGGGATTTGTGTCCGGCCAAAGATATCCCGAGGAATCGAGCAGGCTCGGCACTTTTTCTCTGGATTCAACCGGCCCCCAACGATAACTCTTCCATTCACTGGTAAGAGTCAAATGCAAACCCAGGTCGGCGTCAGGATGGCTCTTGGCGTAGTTAGCAACTTCGGTGAGCCAGGGACACGGCACCATGATGCTGGCGGAGGTGACCGCATGTTTGTCGAGCGCGTCAAAGCTGGCGGCGTCCTCGGAATGGGCGACCGCCAAGTCATCCGCATGGAGTATGAGCAGCTTCGAATCGGATGGATAACCCAAGCGCTCAGCGATGTTTTTAGTTTGGCCCGATCCGCTGCCTAGGCATGAAACCAGAAATATTATTGCAAGTGAAAAGTTGCGTGGCGGCACGAGACCTCCGGCGAAAAAACTTTCTCGAAACTCTTTCAGAACCGTTATGCCGTTTCGCTCTTTCCACTACGCGACATCAGTTCCTGAATGGCCTCGCGCGGCGATTTTCCGTGATGCAGAATGGCATGCATCTGCTCCGTGATCGGCATCTCCACGCCGCGTGCGTGCGCCAGACCTACGGCCGCAGTCGTTGTAAAAACCCCTTCCGCGACCGTTCCATGCATGCCCGCAATGATGTCTGGCAGCTTCCGTCCCCGGCCGAGTTCAACGCCCACGCTGCGATTTCGTGACAAGCCTCCCGTACACGTGAGCACCAGATCTCCTAGCCCCGCCAGGCCGGCCATGGTTTCGGCGCGTCCTCCGCAAGACACCACCAGGCGAGTCATCTCCGCCAAGCCGCGCGTGATAAGCGCCGCCACCGAATTGTGGCCGAAGCTGAGCCCGTCGCAGATTCCCGCTGCGATCGCCACAATATTCTTCAGCGCCCCGCCCAGTTCTACGCCGATCACGTCGCTGTTGGTATACACGCGGAAGCTCGGATCGCTAAATTCCTGCTGTACCGCGCGAAGCAGCGCGCCATCTTGCGACGCAATCGTAATCGCCGTGGGATCGCCGCGCGCCACCTCTTGGGCGAACGAAGGACCGCTCAGCGCTCCCAACGCCGGCGAAGATCCGTCGTCGCGCTTCATTACCTGCGCAATCACCTCGGTCATACGCTGCAGCGTGCCTTCTTCCAGCCCCTTAGTGGCACTCACGATCAACGCATTCTCCGGCATCAACGGCCGCATGCGTTCAAACAGTGCGCGGCAATGCTGCGAAGGCATCACGCTAACCACGATCTGCGCGCCGCGAAGCGTGACGTTCAAATCATTGCTCGCCGTCACAGCATCCGGTATGGTGCGCCCCGGAAGAAATCTTTCATTCATCCGCTTTTGCGTGATCGATTCGCAGACGTCGACCTCATGCGCCCACAGCCGGACGCCGTGCGTCCTTTTACGCCCCAGGACAATGGCGATTCCTGTGCCCCACGCTCCTCCGCCGATGATGGCGATCTCGCTCATGTACGCCTCGATCCCAAACGATTTTCCGTGCCCGCCAGCAGTCGCCGGATGTTGCCGTAATGTTTGATGACAATGAGCACCGACGCCGTCGCCATAAGCACCAGCGCCACGCCATTGTTCCCGTATTCATGCAGCGCCATCGTAATATTAGGAAAAGCCGCCACCGCGACAATCGATCCCAGGGAAACGTAACGCAAGGCCAGAACGAGCACAAGGAAGATGATCGCCGAAAACAGCACCGCCTTGGGCGCGATCATCAAGAATGCGCCCAGTCCGGTCGCCACGCCTTTGCCGCCGCGAAAGTTTAACCAGATTGGAAACATGTGCCCGGCGACGGCGAATAACGCCGCCAGCGCGGCCGCCAACACTACGTCGGGGGATGAGGCCGGAATCATCTCACGCAACGGAACGTGATTAGCCGACACTTGCCCAAAAATCGACGAGCTCAAAAGGACTCCGCAGATAACGGCGCTCGATCCTTTCAGTGCGTCGAGCAACAAGGTAAGCACGCCAAGTCCGGGAGACTTGCGCGCTACATTGGTGGCGCCAATATTGCCGCTGCCCGCGCGGCGCACGTCCTCGCCTCGGAATATCCGCACGAGAATATAGCCGAACGGGATCGATCCCAACAGGTAGCCCACTGCGGCGATGGCTATGAATCTTGACATGTTCAACTTTGACTTTGGCGGCGAAGCGCGCCTCGCGATGGGCCGAGCCGCCCGCGCTACTTCAAATCGAAACGCGCTAGCTTTGTGTACTTCGATCCTTTCGGCGAAAGCTGGCTCTGGTACAAGAAGAATTTCCGAGCCGTCATGCTTCCCAACTCAAGCGTGGAGAGAGCGCTCAGTCTTTTCTGCAAAAGTTCGAAGATGCGATTCGCCCCATCTCCTTTGCTGCGCCGCGGCGCCACGGAACGTCCCAGAGCACGTGCCAGGGTCAGGTGCGGCGTAAAAACACGGTCTTCTTTTGGAATTCCCAGGGTCGCCATTTTCTCGTCGATTTCTAATGCCAGAGCTGCCAATTGAGGCCCCGATTCCATGCCTAACCAGAACACACGCGCCGATTTCGCGGTAGGGAAGAATCCGTACCCCCGAAACTGAATTTCGACTGTTTTTGCCGAAATAGCGGACAGCGCCTGCTTGATCTGCTCAACAGCGGCTTCCGGTTGTTCGCCGATAAACTTCAAGGTCACGTGCAAAGACTCCGGCTTGGCCCACCGCGCGTCGGGGGAAAAGCCAGCGACGCCGTCCACAAAGCGCGCAATACGCTCTCGAATCTCGTCGTCAATGTCGAGTGCGATGAACAGGCGCATGGGAAAGCTGCCAGCTTTTACCTGCTAGCTTGAATCTCTGCGCTCGAGCGCTTGAGAGTCGTGTGTTTCATCGGCGTTCCAAAGCAACCCTCGGGCGCTGAAGCCGCATCCTTCCCCAACTCTTTTACGACGCTGGATTTACAGAAGCTAGAAGCTAGTAGCTAGTAGCTGGCAGCTCTTCACATCAACTCCTTCCTCAACATATCCAGCGCCATAGTCGAGGCGAAGCGGCGAATTCGCTTGCGGTCGCCCGGGAAATTCCGCTGAATCACTTCCGTTCCACGATCGCTCGCCAGGGCGTGAAACACCAGGCCCACCGGTTTTTCGGCCGTGCCTCCACCCGGGCCGGCTACGCCCGTGATTCCAACCCCAAGCGTCGATTCGCAACGGTAGCGAATTCCTTCCGCCAGAGCGGCGGCTACTTCTCGGCTGACTGCGCCGTGCCGATCAATCATTTCCGCCGGCACTCCTGCCAGTTCAGTCTTCAACGCATTGGAATACACGACCGCACCACCCAGAAAATAGCGCGAGCTGCCGCTGATAGAAGTAAGTCGTTCCGCCAGCAGGCCTCCGGTGCACGACTCGGCCACCGCTACTGTCGAGTTGCGCATCTGCAGCCAGTATCCGACGATCTGCTCCAGCGATTCTCCGTTGCGCGAGTAGACCGCATCGTCCAGTTCGTCCTCCACCACGCCCGCAACCTCGTCCACGCGGCGCTGGGCGGCATCGCGTGTGGGGGCTCGCGTTTTGAAGTGCAGTTCAATTTCCCCGGCGCCTGCCAGAATGGTTGTCTCCACGTCGGCGTACCGCTTATAAATTGGCGCGACCCGCGCATCCACCGCCGATTCGCCCAGCATGGCAACCTTTAGCGTCCGAATGGCCAGCGAAGCTGCAGGAACTTTGGTGCGCAGCCGCTCTCGCACTTCACCCTCGAAAAGCCCCTTCAGTTCGTGAGGAGGACCGGGCAAGAGCACGATGATGTGTTCGCGACCGTCAAACTGTCCGTTCAACCACTGCCCGGGTGCAGTTCCGTTCGGATTCGGAAGCACGGTCGCGCCTTCCAGAACGTCCGCCTGCTTGGAATTGTTGGCCGCCATCTTCCAGCCGCGTTCCGCGAAGCGCTGCTCCAGGTGCTGCAGAATTTCCGAGTCGCGCCGCAAAGTCACGCCCAGGGCCTCCGCCACAGCCTCGCGCGTCAAGTCGTCTTCGGTAGGACCGAGCCCGCCGCTGAAAATCAGGATGTCGGAGCGAAATAGCCCATGTTGCACCGCCGCTACCAGTCGCCGTCGGTCGTCCCCCACAACACTCTTAAAAATTACGTCAACGCCCAGCAGGTTGAGCTGCTCAGTGAGGTAGAGCGAGTTCGTATCCATGCGGTAGGGCGTGAGCATCTCGGAACCCACCGCAATGATTTCGGCATTCACGTGCTAGAAGTTTAAATGAAAAGGGATGGCCTCAGTTATTCCGGCGGCAGCGGCGAGCCCTGAATGTCCCAGGAAAGATGATGCACGCTGTTAGTAGTAGCGAGAATAACGGAACGTCCCGGGGCAAATGCCAAGCCGACCAAACCCTGACCGGCAACTTCAAGATTAGCCAGACCATCCGGTGCGATCTTCACAATTCCGCGCGTGCCCGAGAGCGAGGCCGCGACATAAAGATTGCCACTCACGTCGAAAGCTAGTCCCTGCGGCCGGCCCAGCCCTTTATAAAAAGTGCTAACCGCTCCATTGGGATCGATCTTGTACACGCGGTCCGTCGGCCCGGTGACGAACAAGTCGCCTTGCGGGCTGAACGCCAAGTGATAGGCCGACACGCTGACTTCAAGCGTGGCAAAAACGAAGACTTGCTGGTCCCGCGCAATCTTGAAGATGGTGCCGTTCCGGTCGCCGACGTAAAGGCTCTGTTCCCGGTCGAACGCGATCCCCGTAGCCACTCCCATGCCCTCCGCATAAGTGGTCGAAGTTCCGTTCGGTGCGACGCGATATACCGCTCCGTCATAACGCGATGAGACATACATCTGACCTTGGCGATCAAAGGCAATGCCGGTGGCGTTCATCATTTCGGAAACGAAGGGCTTGGCAACATAATTCGTATCGACCTTAAAAATTGCCACCGGAACCTTCTGGCCTCGGGATCCCGAAACTGTCGCATAAATATTGCCGTCAGAGTCGATCGCAGGATTGGTGACGGGGTGCAGATTCTCGGCTATCGGAACGGCCACCTTCACGGGATGTGAATTGCTGACGTGCCCGTTGGTAGCCACGACTACGGAACCCGTAGTGGCGCCTTCGGGCACACGCGTCACCACGAATCCATCCGAGCTGACGATGATCGGCCCCTCGAAGTCGCCGAACTTCACCTTCGGGCGGTGCAGTTCCTGCTGCGGCCGCAGTCCCGAACCAGTGATTCGGACTTCGCCGCCGGCCAGCGCAAACGATGGCGCCACCATGTCAATGCGCGGCCCTCCGTTGACGGTTTTCTTCCCGAGAATGCGGTTGGAGAATCCCATGAAGTCCTACGGAGTACAAAGGTACCATTCGTCGGCCCGCGCCCCGTATTATTTTAGTAGCGCAAAATGCAGCAAGAGATGTATGCCAAGAAATGCAAAAATTCCCGCCGCCACGTCATCCAGAACGATTCCAGTACCTCCTGGGAGTCTCTCCACTTGCCGCACCGGAGGCGGCTTGAGAATATCGAAGACTCTAAAAAGTATAAAACCCGCCAGAAAAGTTTTCCACGCTAGGGGTACAGCTATCAGTGCGATGAGTTGTCCCGCAACCTCGTCGATCACCACGAACTGCGGATCCTTCACGGCAGCCGCTTGAGCCACGCGGCTGGCGGCAGGGATGCCAGCCAAGGTAACCAGAACTGCCAGAGCGACGGCCAGCGGAGTCCTTAGCGCTGGCGCGGCGAGGTAAGCGATACTAGCCCAGAGTACGACCGTCGCGGCAGAGGCCCAGGTGCCCGGCCCGGGCCGCATCCGCCCGATCCCCCCGAACGTCGCAATCACCGTCGCCCAACCCGGCGCACGCGGGCCAGACGCTGCCGCGCTAACCGCCGGATCGCCGGCGCTACCGTCGAGTCCGGGCTTCACGATTCGTCCTCGGACTCCTCCGGGTTACGCTCCCGGATTCCCTCGTCCGAATCGGTTACGGGCGACGAAATTACGTATCCGCCGCTCGACCATTTCCCGAGGTCGATAATTCGGCAGCGGTCGCTGCAAAAAGGGAAGTCCGGATCGGTGTTCTTGACGGATTTTTTGCAGATGGGGCAGCGGAGTTTGACGATACGCTTTCGCGGCATACGATTGACTACAGAATTTTCGCGACCAGGTCGTAATCGTGGGCTTCAGTGATCTGGCAGCGGTAAAACTGGCCCGGCTCTGGAACAATTGCCTCGGGGAAGTCGTTGACGAACACCTTGCCGTCAATCTCGGGAGCATGCATCGAAGTTCGGCCTTCCAACAGCAACTCGGTTTCTTCCGATTCGCCCTCCAGCAACAAGTCAAACTCCCGCCCAACCAGAGTTTTCTTTTTCTTCTTGCTGATCTGGCGCTGGATCCCCATGAGATGTTTCCGCCGACGCTCGATCTCTCGCGGTGAAAGCTTACAGTCAAGCGTATAGGCATCGGCGCCATCCTGATCGGAGTAAGCAAATGCTCCCATCCAGTCAAATTGCGCTTCGCGCACGAAGTCGCAAAGTTCTTCAAATTCTTTCTCGGTCTCTCCCGGAAAGCCCACGATGAACGAGGTGCGCAGCGTCAAATCGGGCACGGTGCGGCGCATCTTGGCGATCGAACGCAGGAACACCTCAGCTCCACCGCCGCGCTTCATGCGCTTCAAAACCGACGCGGAGGCATGCTGCAAAGGCACATCCATGTACGAACAGATTTTTTCGTGCCCCGCGATCGTCTCCAGCAGGTTGCCCGTAATCTTATTGGGATAGGCGTAAAGGAAGCGCACCCACCGCAGGTCCTCAATAGCAGCCAGCTTCTCCAGCAGCAGCGCCAAGCCATCTTTCAGGCCGAAGTCCTCGCCATAGCACGTCGTGTCCTGTCCGATCAGCGTAATCTCCCGCACTCCACCTCGCGCCAGCCGTTCCGCCTCCGCCACCACGGATTCAAACCGCCGAGACCGAAACTGCCCGCGCAGCTGCGGAATAATGCAGAACGTGCAGGGATGGTCGCACCCCTCGGCAATCTTGATGTAAGCCATATGCCCCGGTGTAGCTAGAATGCGGGGCGTAGCGTCGTCATAAAGATAATTCGGAAGGTCAGCGACCGCTCCATCCCACGTCTCCCGTGAGAAGCGGCCTTGCGCGGCCCGAGCGTCGCCCTCCGGCCGCGAAGGCAACACCACAAAGGGCGAGCCACTGTGATTGCTCGACGGCGTCGGCGATTCCACACCCGCTGCCGTGAGAATCTTTTCCAGTTCGCCCGTACCCACGACCGCATCCACCTCGGGAATGTCCTTGCGAATCTGGTCCCGAAAGCGCTCGACCAGGCATCCCGCGACCACCAGCTTCTTCGCCTTGCCGCCGGTTTTATGCGCCGCCATCTCGAGGATTGTGTTCACCGATTCCTGCTGTGCGCTTTCGATAAACGAGCAGGTATTGACCACGATGACGTCAGCGTCTTCCGCCCGGCGCGTCAGTTCCGCTCCCGCCCGCGCCAGCAACCCCATCATCACTTCGCTGTCGACCAGGTTTTTCGGGCAGCCCAGGCTCACGAAGCCCACCTTTTGCGGGCGTTCGGCACGCGGCTTCTCCTCAAATTTCTCTTCCTTGCGTTCAGGCTTGAGATCCAGGGAACCGCTAACGGTGGGGTCCTTCACTAGCATGCAATCTTTCTATTTTAGCATCTTGGCCGGCGCCCGCGGACCAGAGTTGTGTCACCAACCGTGCTTCATCGCTTTCGCGAATTCCTTCACCGGCAGCGTATTGAGAACATCGCCCGTCGTCAGCCACGCCCGGCGCGCTTGCAGCACGCCATAGCGAATCTTCTCCATGTGCGAAGTGTGGTGAGAATCCGTATTGATCACGATCTTCACTCCCTGCTGCTTGGCCTGCCGAAGATGCACGTCGTTCAGGTCGAGCCGGTCGGGATAGGAATTCAGCTCCATCGCCACCTTGTGCTTGGCGGCCGCGCCCAGCACCGCCTGCATGTCGAAGCCGTACGCGTCACGCCGCAACTGAATCCGCCCAGTAGGATGCCCAATGATCGAAGTATTCGGATTCGCAATCGCCTTCAGCAGCCTCTCCGTCATCTTCGCCGGCTCCTGATTGAAGACTGAGTGGACGCTGGCAATGACAATATCCATCTGTGCCAGCACGTCGTTGGAGAGATCGAGATCGCCATCGGCCAGAATGTCGACCTCGATTCCGGCAAAAATCGTGATTCCCTCGATCTTCTTGCCGGCCTCTCGAATCTTCTGGATGTGAGCCACTGCGCGGCTATCGTCTAGACCGTTGGCGAATGCCAGGTTCTTGGAATGGTCGGTGATGGCCATGTATTTATAGCCTCGCGCCTTGGCCGCTTCGGCCATCTCCTCGATCGTGTTGCGACCGTCGGTTTCAACCGTGTGCATGTGCACGTCGCCCTGCAGATCGGCTTGGCCAAGCAGTCGCGGCAAGGCATGGTCCCGGGCCAGATCGATTTCGCCTAGATTTTCCCGCATCTCCGGCGGTATGTAGTCAAGCTTCAGTTTTTCGTAAATCTCTTCCTCGGTTTTACCCGCAACCGGCGTTCCGCCATCTAACATTGCCAGG
>DATBEI010000208.1:0-21532 GCA_036269595.1 Candidatus Sulfotelmatobacter sp. | reverse complement strand
GGAATTGATAACTACGCCTCGGCAAAAGAGTAAAATTACTGACCGTGTTCTTTAAAATTGTAGGTCGCATTTCAGGCACCGAGAAAATAGCGTCTGGGAAAGGAATTCGAGAGCGACGGCGACTCTCGAGGCTGTATGGCGGTCGCCATTGGAAAAGATGAAAGGGACGGCGATGGTGGAGTTTGCAGATGGTACGATGTGCTATGCCGAGGTGCACTGGTATGAAGCCCACGGAGTCGGCGCAAAAGAATTCAAAATCAAGCGTGTCCTGAAGACTCAATGAAGAAAACTGAGCTCCGGTTTGTCGTTTGCATTAAAAACAAGGATTACGCCGCCTCGCTCGAACTCAGAAAGCTCTACCAAGTCGTTCCTGACGAGTCGGCGACCAAACTGGGGCAGATTCGCGTGATCGACGAGTCAGGCGAAGACTATCTTTATCCTGAAGCATACTTCGTTCCAGTACAGATACCTCAATCGGCCGAGAAGGCGGTGCGGCGAGCTGCGGCCCGCTAATGAGTAACAGCCACCAATTCATTTTCCCCGTATAGCGATCATCGTGGTCCTCGCTGATTAGTTTAAAATACCTACATGTCCCGCGAACTGAACTTCGGACCCTACGTCGACATTGAGCACGGCAAAAAGACCGTCAAAGATCTGACCTACGGCAATCCCACGCCCGAGGGAGTAGTGCTTACTACGCTCGATTCCGCCGTCAACTGGATGCGCAAGAGTTCCATCTGGCCCATGACGTTCGGCTTGGCCTGCTGCGCCATCGAGATGATGTCGATGGGCGCAGCTCGCTTTGATATTGCGCGCTTCGGCGCCGAAGTATTTCGTCCTTCGCCAAGGCAGAGCGATCTGATCATCATTGCCGGCCGCGTCTCGAACAAAATGGCGCCAGTCATCCGCCAGCTCTGGGAACAGATGCCGGAACCGAAGTGGGTCATTTCCATGGGCGCCTGCGCCACTTCGGGCGGAGTGTTCCAAAATTATGCGCTTGTGCAGAGCGTCAATCAGGTCATTCCGGTAGACATCTACGTTCCTGGATGCCCGCCCCGCCCGGAGCAGCTCATCTACGCCATCACGCTACTACAGGACAAAATCCAAAAAGAGCGCGGTACTATCAAGAAGGCGCTGAACCTGGTCTAGAGAAGTCCTGTCCGTTTTGTCGACCTCCGGGGGTATAATGACGGCAATTGGCCCTGGGGTGCTTTATGCAACGGTTTCACGGCACGCTCTTCCTACTGTTCCCCTGCCTTCTCCCTGCGGTTCTAGTTAGCGGACAGACGAACCAATCGGCATCGCCCGTCAAGCCGGCAACTCCTTCAGCCAGTATTCAATCTTCACAAACGCAAACGCCTGCTCCCCCAATATCTGCCGACGCTCCTCGTATGACGAAACAGACGCGTCTGGAGATCATTCGCGACTTCGAGACCCAGATTCTTTATGCGCGCACTACTTTTCCAATGGGCATAAAGGGACTGAAACTGAAAAATGGAATGACGTCGCCCAGTGGCCCGGAACTGCAGCAGGCCATCGCTCTCTGGGGACCGGCAATCAAGCCTGGCGATCCCGCTCACATTTCTTACGTGAAAATTCACGACGACCATATTCATTTCGATCTCAACGGCGGTCCCGTTCATCGCAAGAAGTGGTACGAGCGCGTGCAGATTTCCGGGGCGAACGGAACTCCGGTTCAGACCTCGCCCGACGAATCGCAGCCCAATCCGCACGGAACTTATCTGGACATCTATTTCGACAAGTACGTTCCGGAAATGACGGCGCGGCAATTGCGCGATCTGCTCTACCCCGTGCTCGATTTCAATGCGCGCAACAAAGAGGAGGCCTACCTTGACACCGTGCCTCCTAAAGTGAAACAGGCAATTCAGGCGCACACAGTCCTGGTAGGAATGAACACAGAAATGGTGTTGCACGCGCGAGGCAAGGCGCCAAAAAAAGTGCGCGAGAAAGACGGCGACACCGAGTACGAAGAATGGATCTACGGCGAACCGCCGCAAGACGTGGATTTCGTCCGCATTGTGGGCGACGAAGTTGTGCGCGTCGAGACCATGAAAGTCGGCGGTCAGAAAATTGTGCGCACAGAAAGAGAAGTGATCCTCGAAAAGCCTGACAAGGATACTGAAGCGAAGCAGCAGGAAGAGCGTCCTGCAAATGCCCCCAGCCTCCGCCGTCCCGGTGAGGATCCGGAAAACGCTCCGAAGCCCTCCAACGGGGTGAACCCTCTTCCGCCCGCAGCGCCCCCGGATATCCCGCAGCAGCCCTCGGGCGATCCGGGGCCCGGCAACCAGTGGTCGACCGTAGCGGAACGTCAAATTTTATAAACGATACTCGCCTCCTTGTGTCGGTGACCTTAAAGAAGCGCGTTTTCGTCTAGCCTGCCGGTGCATATCCCCGTGTTGACAGTCCAGATTCCCGCACGCCGCGCGCACCTAAACTGCATCTTACTTCCAGTCATTTGTTTGAGGTTTTAGGAGGGTTACCGGGATGAGCCTTGGACCATCGGAACAGATGATGGACCTTTTGAAGGAACTGGCCCTCCTCAAAAGGTTGGACGAGGATCAGGCGAGCGGCGAAGGGTCCGATTTGGAAATCGCCGAACGCGAATCCAGAGAGAAACGGCGTCGCGAAATATCCGAGCAGATCAAGTCCCTTGGCGGACCTCTCGCCTAGTCGCCGGTTCTCTCGAAATCATAAGCAACGCCGCCAAGGCTGCAACTTTGTGATCCTTCGTCCAGGGCGGCCCGATCGCGCGGCCTGCAGATTCTACTTTCTTCTTAAGTCGATCAGCCGAGGTTCCGAAGGCTGCCCGTACTCGCTCTTCAACGTCCCGCTCGCGCATGGTCTCAACCGGAAGCTGTAATTGTTCACAAGCAGAGCGAACGCTGTTGCGAAAGAATTCGCCTTCCGCGGTGTGAATCAGCGGATGCGCCGCCAAAATTTTCGCAAGCGGAGGCAGTGGTCGTCCCGAAGCCAGCAGCACCGCGGATCCTGCGATCCGATACTCCCGCAAATCCAATTCGTGGAGCACATGCTCGATTGCCGCAATAGCTATGCCCTCCGAGACCGCTGCGCAATTCCTGATGTGACTTTCCGCTTCCTGAATTTCCAAGTTAGCCGCGTGATGATACGGCTGAATAGCTCCGGGCATTTGGGAATCAGTGACGACGATTCGTCTCCGTTCGACGATTTCAATCGAATCGGGACCTCCGGCGACGGCCACAAGGACGCCCCATCCCGAGTGCATTCGAAAACCGAGAGCGGCGCGTTTCATGATGCAAAACTCCAGCAGGCGTCAAGTGTACCTGAGCCGAGAACGTCGGCTCCGCCTTCGCGAGTGCGGACACCGGCGGGCGGTATTTTTACCCGAATACATCCGGTAGAATCACTCAATGCCCGCCGCCATCCAATGCCGCGACCTGCGCAAGACCTACGACGGCAAAGTCGAAGCCGTGCGCGGATTGAATCTTGAGATTCAATCGGGCGAGTGCTTTGGCCTGCTCGGGCCGAACGGGGCGGGGAAGACTACGACCATCGAAATCCTCGAAGGCCTGCTGACTCCCACTTCCGGCGAAGTGTCGATCCTCGGTAAAACCTGGCGCGAGAACGAACGCGAGATGCGCGAGTGGCTGGGGATCTCGTTGCAGGAGACGCGACTGTCGGAGAAGCTCAGCGTCCGCGAAACGATTGAGCTCTTTGCCAGCTTCTATCGCGAGCCGCGCTCCTCCGACGAAGTAATGGCGCAGCTCGAACTCACGGAGAAAGCCGACTCGTGGGTGGGGAAGCTCTCCGGCGGTCAACGCCAGCGTTTGGCAGTCGCCACCGCTCTGGTCTGCAATCCCAAGATTCTGTTTCTCGATGAGCCGACAACCGGTCTCGATCCCCAGAGCCGCCGTCAGCTCTGGGACATCATTCGCACGTTCCAGCGCGACGGCGGCACCATCCTGCTCACCACCCACTACATGGATGAAGCGGAGCGCCTGTGCGATCGCTTAGCCGTCGTGGATCATGGACAAATCATTGCCGAGGGCACGCCGCCCGAATTGATTGAACGCCTGGGGGGTCATCACGTGGTGGAGTTTTCCATCAGCGGCAACTCCGACGGCGCCGCCTTGCAAGCTTGGCGCGGTTTGCCTAGCGTAGAATCCGTCCGCGAAGACGATGGCTTGATCGCCCTGAACGTAAAACAGCCGCATCTCACAATTCCCGCACTGCTCGACGCGATTGACCGGCAGGGAAGTCGTCTGCAGCACCTGACTACGCGACAGGCGAGCCTCGAAGATGTATTTGTAAATTTAACGGGACGTCACCTGCGCGAACAGTGATTGATCTTTATGAGCGTCGCCCAAGAAACTCCGGTTACCGCGACAGCGCGTCGGCCGCACACTCCGCCGCGGCGGAACGGACGCTGGTCCGGCTACACGCACCTGCTCATGGCCCGCATGCTGGAGTTGAAGCGCGAACCAGAAGTGGTTTTCTGGGTGTTCGTGTTTCCTCTGCTTCTCGCGCTGGGCTTGGGAATCGCCTTCCGTAACAAGCCAGGCGATGCCGCTTCGGTGGCGATTGTCGTAGGACCTGGCTCGCAGGATGAGCAAGCGCTGCTCGCGCGTTCGCCGCAGCACGAACTTTTTAAAGTCCAAACCTTAACCGCGGCAGAGGCGCAAAAAGGATTTCGTCTTGGCAAATTCGACGTGGTAATCGAGCCCGATGGGCACGGGAACGTGGAATATCGCTACGACCCCGCCCGTCCTGAGAGCGTGCTCGCGAGAACCGAAGTCAACGACGAACTGCAATCCGCCGCCGGCCGCAAAGATGTTGTCGCGACCAAGACCGTCACCTCGTCTGAGCCGGGCTCCCGTTACATCGATTTCCTCATTCCCGGCCTGCTCGGGATGAACCTGATGAACTCCGGCATGTGGGGAATCGGCTTTGCGCTGGTGGATATGCGGCAGCGCAAGCTGCTGAAGCGTTACGTCGGCACGCCTATGCGCCGCGGAGATTTCCTGCTCGCCATTATGAGTAGCCGCCTGCTGCTCATGGTGATTGAAATCGGACTTCTGCTGCTGTTCGGCGTCCTGTTCTTCCACATGCGAGTCGTGGGCTCAATCTTTTCGATTGCATTGCTGGGCGGCCTGGGTTCGCTGACTTTCGGTGGCGTCGGCCTGCTCACCGCCAGCCGCGCGCAGAAAATCGAAAGCATCAGCGGCCTCATCAATCTCGTCATGATGCCTATGTGGATCTTCTCGGGCGTCTTTTTTTCTTACGAACGATTTCCGCAGGCAATCCACCCGCTAATCAAGGCCTTGCCCCTGACCGCCCTCAACGACGCCCTCCGCGCCAGCATTCTCGAGGGCACGCCGCTACTGCATCAATGGGCGCGTCTGCTTGTGCTGGGATTATGGGGCGGGATTTCTTTTCTGCTGGCCCTGAAATGGTTCCGCTGGACTTAGACCAATATTCCTGCACTGGATGGGAAGCCCCGCTTAAGCCCCGTCCGCGTCTTTTTAGAAGTTACGAACGAGGCTGTCTGCGGTGCTTACGAAATAACTGCGGCTACGATTTGACTAGCTTGGCGGCTTGCTTCCGCACTTTCGCCCAGCGTAGTCTTTGCGCCTCGGCTATGCGACGGCGGGCGTCTTTGCTCAAGGTACGTCCTGTCCTCTTGAGAGATTTCCCACCAGCTTGGCCTAATGCGTCCAATGCCTTCCCCACTCTTCCCATCTCTTTTTCGAGACGGGAGTACTCGTTCCGCAGGGAAGAGACTACCTTGTTCAGGTTCGTCATGCATTACCCCCTAATAGGTTCAAGACTAACATGGAGAGGTCCTACCGACAGTAAGATTAGAATCAAGATGCCAACCTTGTCACTTAGGGCTGTTGGACCGTAAGGCGGAGCATACCTTGTATCTTGCTCCAATCGTCGGTATCGCGATTAAAAACAAGTTCTCGTCGCGAGCCGGCATAGCGCACGTCCAGCAGCAAAAACTTGCCAATCGAATATTGGATACCACCGTTTTCGTCGTAGATCTCCGCGAAATTGGCTCCGTAACAGATGAAGATGTGGGAATTCCACTGCAGCAGCAGAGCTCGCTGGTCACGCAGTGTGCCGACCAACATGCCTGAATTGATTTCGGGCGGCTCGAAGTATTCCGCATCCACCGTGATCGGTCGCCCGTCGCTTAACAAGTGCCTCCCTTGAAGCTTGCTGGCGACGTCTTTCAAAGACGACGGGTTGGACCTTTCCACACTATCTGCGAGTGCGGAGTCGGGTCCGCAGCAGACCCTTTTGTCATGAATCAGGATGTCGAGAGATGTGAGCAGGACATCCGACGGCTCATGAGACCGCGCCATCAGTGCTCGAAGACCGCTCACGCGGATTTCTCGATTGAAATACGATTGAGCAATTGCGCAATTCGCAAGCACAAACGAGAATGCCAGAAGCCTGATTAGGGAATGGAATACTACCACCGGACGGCTAAGACTGGTCACGAATGAATTCCTCTGTGCCGAGCCTTATTGTAATCCGATGCTGTTCAAAAATCGCGGCGCCTGCCGTGCCTTCGTGGCTTGCTCGAACGAGTATGCCAACTTGATCAAAGTCGGCTCGCTCCAGGCTCGGCCAAAAAACGAGATACCGACCGGCAAGCCGAAAATAAATCCAGCTGTCACGTTGATGTTCGGATAACCCGCGACGGCAGCCGTGTTCGAACTGCCTCCGGCCGAGTGATCCCCATTAATCAGGTCGGTGAGCCAAGCCGGGCCGCCTGTGGGCGCCACTATCGCATCGAGCTTGTATTTATCCGTGAGCGCGTCGATGCCTTCCGCGCCAGCCAGTTGATGATTCTTCGCCACCGCATCCACATACTCCTTCTCGGTAAGTGGTCCCTTGCTCTGCGCTTTGATAAACAAATCCTGGCCGAAATAGGGCATTTCTTTCTGCCGGTTGCGATCGTTAAAGTCGATAATTTCCTGCAAACTATGTACGGGAGCGCTCGGACCAAGCCGCGCCAGATAAGCGTTGAGATCTGCCTTCAGCTCATACATGAACACGAGTAATTCAGTCTCGTCGAATTTACCCAAAGTTGCGATGTCGGCGGGATCGATCAATGTCGCCCCCTGCGCCTTGATCACGGCCAATGCTTTCTCCATGAGGGCATCGACCAAGTCGCTAAAGCCGAAATATTTTCGAGCCACACCAATGCGTGCGCCCTTCAGACCGTTGGGGTCGCAATATTGAGCATAGTCACTCTGCGACTTGCCCCCGCTGGCGGCGGTTGCTGCGTCGTCGGAATCAACGCCAGTCAAAGCGCTCAGAAGGATCGCGGCATCGCGCACGGTGCGGCACATGGGGCCAGCGCCGTCCTGGCTATGGGAAATCGGAATGATCCCGGCGCGGCTTACCAACCCTACCGTAGGCTTGATCCCAACCAGGCCGTTCGACGACGACGGACACACAATCGAGCCATCGGTTTCTGTCCCGATTCCAATGGCGGCTAGATTCGCCGAAACCCCAGCGCCCGTGCCCGAACTCGATCCGCAGGGATTGCGGTCAAGAGCATAAGGATTTTTCGTCAGGCCTCCGCGCCCGCTCCATCCGCTGACCGAGTGACTGGACCGAATGTTCGCCCATTCGCTGAGATTGGTTTTGCCGAGGATCACCGCTCCCGCCGCCCGCAGTTTCTGCGCCACGAAAGAGTCCTTCGGCGGCTTGGACCCAAGCAGCGCCAGCGATCCGGCGGTGGTCATCATACGGTCGGCAGTGTCGATGTTGTCTTTGATCAACATCGGGATGCCGTGCAGCGGGCCGCGCGGTCCTTTGGCCTTGCGCTCCCGGTCCAGCCCATCGGCAATCGACTCTGCCTCCGGGTTCAGTTCGATGATTGCATTCACTGCCGGGCCGCGCTTATCGATTTCGTCAATGCGCTCGTGATATTTCTCGACCAGCGACCCCGCGCTAAACTTGCCCGACTTCATTCCCTCCTGCAGTTCCGCGATCGTGATTTCCTCGAGCTCGAAGGGCTTGACTGGCGCGGCTTGTGGCAGCGCGGGCGGAATAATGGCGCGAGCCGCGCCCATCGCCGGATAGAGCGCTGTCGCTGCGCTGGCAGTCAGCGCGGTTTGCAGAAAGGAACGGCGGCCGGAGAGGCTGAGGGAATCTTCTTTGCGTGGCATGTTTTGAAGGCGCTCGCGCGCGACGAACATACTAATGCAGCCCGCAAAACTTTGCAGGCGAGAGTAGTTCTAGCGGAGCATTCCGTCGGTTGTCTCGCAAGGCCTGGTCGTCGGTCGGCGCACAGTTGTGGACGACTAGAGAGGATGATAAGCTAAACCTCGCTCATCCCTTGAGCGGGAGTAGTTCAGCGGTAGAACGCCAGCTTCCCAAGCTGGATGTCACGGGTTCGATCCCCGTCTCCCGCTCCATCTTCTCGATAATTCACTTGGTTGGTCACACAGGTTCCCCTCCGAAAACGACCAAAAGCGACCGAATTTAGCGATAAGCTAGAAGCTACCGCTCCTCCATGCCTGACGATTCCAAGCTGGCGCCTTACATCGAGTTCAAAGACGTCTCCAAGGCCTTTGGCGACAACGTGGTTCTCGACCACGTGAACTTCAATGTGCTTCCGGCGGAGACCGTGTGCATTCTAGGGCGCAGCGGCGTGGGCAAGTCGGTGTCGCTGCATCACATCATGGGATTTCTCAAGCCCGATTCGGGGCGCGTGATCGTCGCCGGCGAGGACATTACCGATTACACCGGAAAGCAACTCGAGCACATCCGCAAGAAGGTCACGATGGTCTTTCAGAACGGGGCGCTGTTCGACTCGCTCACTGTCGGGGAAAACGTGGCCTTTCCGCTGCGCGAGTCGCGGGAACTCGACGAAGAACAAACCTACCAGATCGTCGACGGGCTGCTACAAATGGTTGGCGTACAGGAGATGCGCGACCTGCTGCCCTCCGATCTCTCGACTGGGATGAAGCGGTCGGTGGCGATTGCTCGGGCGCTGGCGGCGCGTCCGGAATGCGTGCTCTACGACGAGCCCACCACGATGGTCGATCCGCTGATGGCGCAGTTGCTGGGCGATCTGATCAAGCGCTTGAAAATTCAGCTCAACCTCACCAGCATTGTCGTAACCCACGACATGAGGCTGGCCGAGAAACTGGCCGAACGAGTCGTGTTCCTGCACGAGGGCCGGGCGATTTTCTTCGGTACTTATAGCGAGATGAAAAAATCGCCGGAGTCGATCATCCAGGAATTTTTGGAATTAGATGAGTTGAAGCTGGAAGCTTGAGAACAGTGGCCAGTGGCTAGGGATCAGTGGCTAGTTAGGGGGGCTGATCCCTGATCCCTGGCCCCTGATTTTAGAACCCTTGCTCCACCAACTGTTCAATCGTCAACGAACTTTCCGCATCGC
The DNA here is from genome assembly GCA_036269595.1 of Candidatus Sulfotelmatobacter sp. Lineage (GTDB taxonomy): Bacteria > Acidobacteriota > Terriglobia > Terriglobales > Acidobacteriaceae > Sulfotelmatobacter. The sequence continues at coordinate 12,105 of DATBEI010000208.1, read as the reverse complement.
CTTTCATCATTTTCTCAACGTATTTCGCGATCAGGTCAGCTTCCAGATTGACAGGATCGCCCGGCTTCAGGGAATGCAGATTCGTCATCTCTACCGTATGCGGAATGATGGCGATGGTGCACCGATTCTTTTCCAGGCTCGCAACCGTCAGGCTGATGCCTTCAATCGAAATCGAGCCCTTGTAGACCGTATATTTTTCGACGTCAGCGGGAAGTTCGATGTGCAGCCACCAGTTCTCGGAGTCGGCAATGCGCTCGAACTCGATCAACTTGCCCACACCGTCGACGTGCCCTTGTACGATGTGGCCTCCAAAGCGCCCGTCGGCTTTCATGGGAAGTTCAAGATTCACCAGCGCGCCCTCCTGTATGCGGGAAAAAGAGGTGCGCACCCAGGTCTCCGGCGCGAGATCGGCACAGAACGATCCCGGCTTGATGTCGAGCGCAGTAAGGCAGACGCCGCTTACCGAAACGCTGTTGCCGGTCTGCAATTCTTTGGGAGCATATTCGGCGGCAACGGTGATGCGCCGGTTTTCGCCCCGCTGTTCGATGCGGGCGATGCGTCCTACTTCTTCGACAATTCCAGTAAACATGAGTGCCTCTCGATGAACACATCATCATAAACCTTCACCACGAAGGACACGAAGGTTCACGAAGGAAAACATTTTTCTTTCTTGTTCGCATGAGGTTGAAGCGCATTTCGTTGGGGGCCCAGAAATCGTTAAAAACCAAAAGCCTTTTCTTTTTCGTTTTCCTTCGTGAACCTTCGTGTCCTTCGTGGTAAAGGGTCTTGACTACTCTCCGTAAGGATCACGCACATAGCCCTCAACCGCGAAGTCTTCGCCGAAACGATGCAGTTGAATGTGCTTCACCTGCGCGGCTTGGCTCATGTGCAGGAATCCGGGGCCCGCGGCGAAAGGAATGGATCCGGAGCCCGCAAGAATTTTCGGCGCGTAATAGAGAAAAACTTTGTCGACGGCGTTATCGGCTAGCGCAGTCCAGTTCACCGTGGCTCCGCCTTCGATCATGACGCTCGTGATTTCGAGTTCGCCGAGACGTCGCAGAATCGCGGGGAGGTTAGGGCGACCGTCTGCTTCAACGGCGGGAATGATCTCGACCCGGATTCCGAGCTCTTCGAGTTGCGCTTTTTTTTGCTGGTCCGCCGTGGCGCAGAAAACTAGCACGTCATTCTTCGCATCAACCGCGACACTCTGTACCAGGCGCGATTCAAGGGGCAGGCGCAGGCGTGAGTCCAGGATTACGCGCAGCAACGGTCGCCGGCGCGGCAGTCCACTGCGATCGGTTAGCAGGGGATTGTCGGAGAGAATTGTCCCGGCGCCCACCATCAATGCGTCGTTCTCGTGTCGCAATTGTTGAACGTGGGCGCGGGCGACTTCGCTGGTGACCCAGCCTCCGGCGGGAATACCGTCATAGCGTTCCAGCACATCGGCGGGTGGAGGAGCGATTTTGCCGTCGAGAGTCATCGCAGCTTTGAGCGTGACCAGCGGCCTCTGATGCCGGATGTAGCGGGCGAAGGCTTCATTCAACCGGCGAGCCTGCTCCTCCAGGCGGCCAACTTCAACCTCTACGCCGACGGCGAGAAGTTTTTCGAATCCTTGCCCGCTGACTTTGGGATTGGGGTCAGGCATGGACGCGACTACGCGGCCGATGCCGGCGGCGATAAGAGCGTCTGTGCATGGAGGCGTGCGGCCCTGGTGCGCGTGCGGTTCGAGATTGATGTAGAGCGTGGCGCCCCGCGCTTTGTTGCCGGCCGCTTCGAGTGCCAGAATTTCGGCGTGCTTCACTCCGGCGTAGGTATAAGTCCCGGTCCCGACAACGTTGCCTTCAGGATCTGCGATGACCGCGCCTACGTACGGATTCGGCGACGCGAGCCCCAAGCCTTCGCGTGCCAGTTCCAGCGCGCGCTGCATGAGTTGATCGTCTGCGGAGTGAGCCGGCATTCAGGAAGAAATCTTACACGTTGAATCGCGAGAACGCCCTGACCGGCACAGTTCTAACGAAAAGCTTGAGCCGCAGAGAACGGCGATAAGGCCGCCGAGTGCGCTGAGAAAAGTCGATTTATCTTCGACGCGGCGGAAAGCTCTGGTACGAATCTTCTTCAATCTCGACTACGGCAGCGCCGCTACGGCCCTTGGGACCTCGGCGCACAGGCGCCATTGAGTAGGCATAGGGATCGTTAGGAGGTGCGGGCTTCTTGCCCAGGAGGCGCTTCAGGAAGTCAAGCGCCGCTCTGAATCGCGAAGGCTTCTCACCGGCATCTTGCATGACGAACTCCTATTCGAATAGCGAATCGACAAATTCCTTGGGATCGAAGGGCAACAGGTCGCCAGCCTTTTCGCCGACGCCCACATAGCGCACGGGCAGCCCAAGTTCGCGGCAGATAGCAACTACAACTCCGCCTTTTGCCGTGCCGTCCAGCTTCGTCAAGACGATACCCGTCACTCCGGCGGACTCGGTGAACAGCCGCGCCTGTTGCAGACCATTTTGCCCCGTAGTGGCGTCCATCACAAGCAAGGTTTCATGGGGAGCGCCCGGAATGATCCGCTGGGCCGTGCGCCGCATCTTGTCGAGCTCCGACATCAGGCTCGTCTTAGTATGCAGTCGGCCGGCGGTGTCGACCACGACATAGTCAGCCTTGCGCGCCACCGCGGCCTGCAGGGCGTCGAACAGAACCGCGGAGGGATCGCCTCCCGGCTTCGTCTTGATGACTTCCGTTCCGGTACGGGAGCCCCAGATTTCCAGTTGGTCGATGGCGGCGGCGCGGAAGGTGTCCGCGGCGCAAAGCAGCACGTTCTTCCCCTGCGAGCGGAAGACCTGCGAGAGTTTGCCGATCGTCGTCGTCTTGCCAGTGCCATTCACGCCGACTACAAGGATTACTTCAGGCGTGCCGTCAACTTTATTGACCGGGCGCGAGTTGGCGGTGTTCAGAATGGCCAGCAGTTCCTCTTTGAGTAGCCGCTTGAGTTCGCCGATGTCTCTGATCTGCTTATAGTTAGCTTTCTCGCGCAGCTTGCCGAGAACCTGCTGCGTAGTGGCGCTGCCCAGGTCGGCGGCGATCAGCGTCGCTTCAAGATCGTCGATAGTACCGGCATCGATTTCCTGGCCGATAGAGATGACTTCGTCGATGCGCTCGGCGAGGTTTTCGCGCGTGCGCGTGACCGCCTGCTTCATGCGGTCCATGAAGCTGGGCTTTTGTTCTTCCGTGAGGCTGCCGAATAATGTTTGAATCATAAGAAGGCCAAAGCTCGATTATACGGGCACAGGTGCAAAGGCGAGAACCCGCGCTGCGCAAGCTTTTTGCGTAGTTGCGTTTAACCAAAATGAGATACAGGCATGGGGACGGTCAATGCCTTTAATCTGTTGCGCAGCGGGCCGGGAAACCGATAAGCACTAACTTTGCTCGAAGCTGAACTTGCGAGCTCGCGAGGACAACACCTTGCGGCCTCTTTCTCATCTTCGAAATCGTTAGCACGACAGGCGGGCCCTCCCGCGTTCATAATGGCGGGATGACCGTCCGGCGTTTGAAGACTTATACCGGGGCCCAGGGATACGTTTATCAGTACTACTTCGTGGGCAAGCGTCCCGCGCTGGCAGACGATGCGGAAGCGCCGGCTACGGAATTTATTTTTGATGTTACCTCGGACCGCAAGCTGACTTATGCGGTCAGCGTCTTTTTGCCGGATCGAACCCGTGCCGTCTGGAGCCAATCGCATGGCCGGCCCTTGAACGATGCCGAGCAATATGCCGCTGCCAAAATGCGCCTGTTTCGCGCCTTCGACGAACTCGAAGATGTGAAAGCGCACGGGCGGCGGCTGAGCATCGATCCAGGTTTGCTCGAGGAGGCGTTGGCGAGTTTGGGAGTGGAGTAGGCTGCAACAAATTAACCGCAGACGACCCGGAGGAACACTCGGAAGACTGGGGGCACTGGTTCCGATTTACAATCTTGCGCTATGAACAATTTTGCATTCAACTTTTTAATGTTTGCGCTGTTGGGTACGGCAGCCTGCAACAAGCCGGCGGGCCCGGGTACGCCTTCAAGTTCCGCGTCCTCCACCAAAACTCCAGACGCGGTGCAGCAAAAGCTGCAGGAGTATTCCGGAAGGTCTGCAACAGATTGCGGACGGCTCGACGTGCAATCGACCGCCGACAAGTCCAAGACTGCGGCTGACTGCGCGATGCAGGCTAGCCAGGGCAAGCGGCCGTTCTATGTAGCCTACGACATGCCGGGGATGGCGGTGGGCGTGGCGGGCAACGCCGAAGGGAAGTTGTTCACCGTGCAATCGCAGGGAACAGGACCGTCCGCGAGCTTGACCAGCGGCGATTGCCCGTCTCAATTGCGCGTCGCCTCCAGCGGACGCGTGACCTGCCTTGCCCCCGGCGACATGGGATCGATGGGCGCTGGGCACGCGGCGGGAGCGGTACCACCAGGAATGGCGAATCCGCATGGCACGCCTCCGAATCCGCATGCGACGCCACAAAAATAAAACAAAGAGTAGGCATTCCCCGACTTTCCGAAAATGTCGAAAGCAAAACGTGCACCCACTAGGAAATCTGAGTTCCTGCGATTCAACGGCGCTGTCGAGCGCGACCCAGCCATCGACGCGTGGATGAAACAGCATGCCGATGAGCTAGGAGCGATTGCGCAGCAATGGTTTGAAGCAATGCGCCAATGCGGGGACGAAGTGCGAGAACTTCTGCATGACGGCTGTCCGGTGGCCTGTTTGGGAGATGCGCCCTTCGGTTACGTCAACGCATTCACCTCGCACGTGAATGTGGGTTTCTTTCACGGCGCGTCGCTGCGCGATCCCGCGGGCCTGCTGGATGGCACCGGCAAGTTCATGCGCCATGTGAAGCTGAGGCCGGGAACGCCCATCAATGCTGCCGAACTGAACCAGCTCATCGCGGCCGCGTACACAGACATAAAGTCACGCGTCGAAAACGGATAACTCAAAATGTCTTGGAAACTCGACCGCGGCATTTGATCCTGCGGACCTTAAGGTCAATGAGCATAATCGCGATGCTATGCCAACAGTCGTACTCCGCCTCGCCCTGCAAAGAAAATAGACTCCGGCGCATCTGGATGAGTCGAGTTGGGTATCTGTGGACAAAGCTCGTTCCAAGCCACAGGCATCGTTTCCCCGTTAGCCATTTTGGACACTAATTTCCCGAGAAAACCAGCAAAATTAAGGTCTTTGCGCTTGATCGTCATGACTAGGTTCAGTCGCTTGCCGCGCGCACCGAATCCCTTAATATAACGTTCGGGTTGATTATCGCTGCCCGACCACAACAACTTTACATTTTGATCGCAGCAGCGCTGAATGAGTTCCGTTCCCGTGATTTCTGCGCCATTGGCGTCCGCGATTGTGCCCTGCGCGGTTACATCGCAAAGCAGGTGAACGATGTCGTACTTCTGCTCCAAGTGTCCGAAGAGGGCTTGAATGCTGGGAAGCACCGCCGCCGTCGTTGCTTGGTAATAGCGGCCGTATATTTCGGAATCGATCTTGAGGAGATCGTCGAACCGATTGTCTAGCGCGCAGACCAAGACCTTCGTTCCATGGACATCATCTTTATCCTTGTCCCTGCGAAACAAATCCAAAATGCCCATTTTTCACTCGCCCTGTACGGGGAGCCAGTATAACTGCCGACAAACGATTGAATGAGAAGGCCGGTCTCCGCAGGATGCGGATGCACGCTTCCAAGTTATCGACGTGCTTGAAGCACCGATAAAAAGGAGACCAATAATGATAAACGTTTGTACTGCTGCAGCCACTACAAATGCCCTCCCGTTCAGGAGCGAGCAGAAGGGCATCAACCCATGCCAGCCTTCGAGAAGCTGATCTCTTTACTGTTTGTCGTACACTGTGGTGCTTTTGTATTTCTTGCCCTGTGCATCGGTTCCATTGACTGCGACCGTGCGGCTCTTGCCGTCGGCTGCGACCACCACGTGAGCTGTTAGAACGACCTTGCCGCCCTTTTTTGACGTTACGTGAAGCGTGTGGTCGTCAATTTGTTTAACGGAGCGCATGTCTTCGTTCGGATTCCCGGTAGAGGGATAGTCTTTCCCGTCGAACTTACCCGTCCACTCACTGTGCGTAGCCGTCCCGTCCGGCGCGTTGGCATTGATAGTGACTTTTACGCTATCACCGGCAGCTTCATAGACCACCGTGCTGTTCTTGGATGTGCCAGCAGCGATTTTCGATTTACCCTCGTTCAGCTTCCAGGTGCCCATTTGTGTATCGCTGGCGAAGCACACTGCCGCTGCCAGAAAACACAGGACCAGAGTCAACAACAACAAACTTCTTGCTCTCATAACCCGCCTCCATGGCGAACAAATTGTGTGGATGATTTACCGCGCGAATTCTAGTTCTGTGCAGCGCATCCTGCAACTCACTTCTTCGGGGCAGTCGGGTTGGCTATGGTTAACAGCCGATAGCGACCGCTTGACCCGATGAGTGAAATCGAGGCTTCGCCAAGTGTGCAGTTTTCACCAAAAAATATGATCCTGCTCAAGCGCGCCTGGCGGCCATGGATGGCAATGGGGCTGCGGAATGTCGCCCTTGTCTCCGTTCAGCATCAGGAATTGACCAGACACGTCACAGCGCCGCCTTAATAATTTGTTCGCCCGAATGACCATGCCGGACCAATAGAAGATTTCGATAGCCCCTCCCTTGGAATCTCCCACAATGGCGCTCGAATAATAGTCATCAACGCCGTAAACGCTCAGCTTCACGACAAACGGACGATGCTGCTGATGCGCAGACTCAACGCAGTGAATCACAGCCGTGGAATCTGGATGCGCCTCATACCCTGAATTGGTGAGGTGCCCGCAGTTCGCGCCGCCTCTCTCCGAGTGGACTCGGAGGGACGTCTCAAGCCAAGGAAGTCGGTCGTACCAGTAATACGCGAGTAACAGGGTCACAGCGGCGAGTATTGGCGGCAACGTGATGGCAACCCGCTTGACCATTACTCTGATAGACACCGCGATAACAGGCGACGTTTCACCCCTCATTCAAATTCCTATAATTAGGGTGTGAGTGAGATGGGGATTTTTCACCAATCATGGTCAGTGGTGCGCGAAGTCGATTACAACTGCGGCTAGCCAAATCGGAATTGTTAGTAGCCAGAAGATGCCGCTTTGCCATCGTTTTCGAGCGAGGATGAAGCCGCCCCAAGTCAGGTTCAACACAAAGAAGGCAGCACAGACTGGGAAAATAGAAAGCGCCCAGATGAATGGCTCCCCTGTCACCGAATGCAGTCCTAGTTCCCGCTCCCGTGGTATTACCCAACCATTTGAGGCCGCAACCACATAAACGACAGCGCCAATGAAATTGAGGACGAGCAGGGCTAGGCTCCATCGTTGTGCCGAAAGGTTCTTACGATTCAATTGTTCAAAATGCATGGCATCTCGTGAAATGGCCCCCATCGCCAGCACCTTACGCTGAATTTGCAGGACTTAACACGATGACTTCCGCCAACAGTGTTGCCGCCTACTTTCGCGCCGCCTCGATCTCCTCGACAATGCGATCAAGATGGTAGACGTTCCGCATCCCTTCAAGCAGACCGCGGCTGTCGACCGCGATGGAGCGGTTCTTCGCCGCATCGTAGCCGTAGTCACCGCCGAGGGAGAAAATGTTTCCGTCGAAAAGCAAGCCAACAATGTTCGCGTCCTTGTCGATCATCGGACTTCCAGAGTTGCCGCCAGTCGTGTCGTTCGTGGTCGACAGATTCATGGGCGTGGACAGATTCAGCGACGATTTGGCCTTGAGCCAGCTTTCCGGAAGCGCGTAGGGCGGCGCTCCCGTCGCCCGGTCGAACAAGCCTCCGATGTTTGTGTAGGGCTGAACAAACTTGCCCTCGGCGTCTTCAAAGCCTTTCACCGTTCCATAAGTCAGGCGCAGGGTAAACGTCGCGTCAGGATCGACGCTGGTTCCGTAAATTGCAAACCGCGCCTTCGCAATCTTTTCGGCGGCGGCTCGTGTGGGAGCGTCGACGCGCGCTTCGTAATCTTTGCGCACGGCCAGCAGGTCATCGTTGATCTTAGCCGCGAAGCGGATCATGGGATCGCTGGAAGCATCCACCGCACTCTGCCCGCCGTTGTACAACTCTTCACGAACCTTCGGATCTTCCAGATGAGTGCCGGTCACCAACCGCTGCGCCAGTTGCTCAGGCGACTCCTTGCCCAGCATCTTGCGCACAAACGCGTCGTCGGCTCCCAAATCGCGCCGAATGATGGTCAACAGAAATGCGAGATCAAGCTCTTCCAGATCCTTGTAGACCGGAACCGCAGCGGTCAACTGATGCTGCACGTTGACCAGAGCTTTGTCGGTAAATTCCGGCAGGCGTTCCCGGTTGGGCTTGGCGCGCTCGGCCGCGGCACGCACCAGGGTGACCGCATCCCCGAGCAAACCTGCCCTGAAATATCGTCCGGCCAATAGCGCATCACGCATGAAGAGTTGCGAGCGCACTTGCTCAACTTTCGCGATATCGTCCCAAGCCGAAAGATCGGCAGCCAGCTTTGGATCTTTGCTCGCCGCGGCGCGCAGATGTTGTTCTTCCTGCGCTTTGGCCGCGAAGAACTGCGGATCGAGCAGGGCTTCTTGCCGTCCGAAGTAGACTTTGTAACTGTTCTCCAGGAAAAACAGGTCGTCATTGGCCTCGCGCGCTTGTTCCGGTCCGCGAGCCACGAACTCCTCCAGTTGTCCGCGCCGCTCTGCGAGTTCCGGGTTCCGGTTGGGGTAAAGGACATCGCGCTCGAAGGCCATTTGCGCCGTGGTCAATTCCCGGAACGTGCCGCCCGGGTTTCCGGAAACAAAAACCAGATCGCCATCTTTGGTTCCGTTTGGGCTCCAGTGCAGGTAATCCCGGCTGGCCACGGGTTTGTCTCCCTCATAAGCGCGCACCAAGCCGATGTCGAAATCGTAGCGGGGGAAATTAAAATTGTCCGGGTCACCGCCGAATTGCGCGACGGAAAACTCCGGCGCAAATACCAGACGCACGTCGTTGTAGCGTTTATACCGATACAGATCGTAAATGCCGCCGTGGTAGAGCGAAACCAGGTCGCAGCGCACGCTGGCATCCGATCCGCAGCTTTGTTCCAGTTCGGCTCGTTTCGCATTCAGCGCCTTGTTGGCCGCATCGCCGGTCTTGCCGGTCAGCGCCTCCAAAACGTCTTTGGTTACGTCGCGAATTTCAACCAGTTGATCGAGTTCGAAGTCGGGGCACTTCTTTTCGTCGGCGGGCGTTTTTGCGGAATACCCGTTTTCCTCAAGATTCTCTTGCGCCGTCGACAACTGCTCCACGCACTCGACCACGCAATGGTGATTCGTCATCACCAGTCCTTCCGGAGAAATGAACGACGCCGAGCATCCCCCCGCGATGCGCAGAGACGACAAGCGCACATGGTCAAGCCAGGCCTGCGATGGGGTGAAGCCATACTTCGTTCCCACGGTCTTGGATGGGAAATTATTGAACGTCCACATACCCTCATCGGCTAATCCCACCTGAGCGAATACCAAAAGAGACAGTACTGCCGCAATTATCTTCGCGAGCTTCGATTGCATTCTTGTCATGATTGCGTCCTTTTAAGTCGGGAAAGTTGCAAACTTACGGCGGCTAATGTCACTCCAGCAATATAGTCATCCGCCCGTAGAAATTTCGCTGAACAGCAGCGTTCTTCTTTTTTGAGATGACGCAGCATCATACCTGATGCGCTATGGCATTTACACTCTGCCGAAAGTCCTTCCATTTAGACGTGGAGGGTATCTCCACCACAAATCGGTTTTCAGCTGGGACGGCGAAGGTCGAAACGAGTCACCGAAAGAGGCTATCGGAAAGTTGCCACGAGATGGCGTTCATTGATCAGTTCTGATTGGAGAGGTTACCAGAGATTACGCGGTAACCCGCGCAAGGTGCGAGGCTAGGGTCGTTCCTCCATAGGTGCCTGCGGGGAGTATGCTTCCCCTGGATGTCCGCCGGAGGGCTCGCAACAATGAAATCCGCTCGTTTTTCTCTTACGCTTTTTTTCTCTCTGATTTTCTGCGCAACTTCCGCCGTTACCCAGGATCGGCCTGCGGTTACGGCGCAACCGAACACCATCTACGTGGGTGCCGACGGCAAGTTTGAGAGCGCACCTGACACGGCGGTGCTGCAATTCAACGTGTCGGTGCAGGATGCGAGTTCGCAGGCTGCGTTTCAGGGCGCCACTAAAGAAGTCGAGCAGGTGCGGCAGGTGCTGCGCGCGAATGGAATTGAACCGAAAACGGCGAGTGTGGGATTCCTTTCGGTGCAGCCTGTTTATGAATGGCGGCCCAAGCAGCACGTGGTGGGATATCGCGTCACCACCGATGTCACGCTCAAGCTCAAGGATTTTGCCAAGGTTGGCCCCATCACGCAGCAACTCGCCGAGGCCAGTGTGAGCGAAACGCAGACGCTAAGCTATACGTTGGAAAATATCGACGAGGCGAAGAATAAGGCGATTGAAGACGCCTACAGGCGGGCGCGCACCTCAGCCGAGACGCTGGGTCGCGCCAGCGGGCGGAGTATCGGAGAGCTCTTTTATGCGTCGGTGGATACGTTTGAAAATCCGCGGATCGTGATGCCGCGTATGGCGCGTTCGATGGCGGCCATGTCGACGGCGGCTCCGGCGCCGACCGAGGAATTTACGCCGCAGAGCGTAACGGTGACGGCGCATGTGAATGCGTTGTTTAGTTTGAAGTAGGGAAGTGGCGAGCTTTGCCTAAGAACCGCTAGGCCTCGCCTTCGCGGGACAGCCGAGGCGGCTGTGTCCACATGAGTCGTCGCGCTCTCGTCATTCGTCGCACTATTATAAAATCGCTGGGGCGGGGGTGGTTGGCGGCGGGGTTGCTGCCAAGGGATCCACCTGCAGGGTTAGGCCGTCGATTCTGCGCACAACTACGAGTTGTCCCGCAGGCATGGGGCTTGAGGCGATTGCGTCCCAGAGTTCTCCGTGGACGAAGACTTTGCCTTGTGGTGAGAGCGCGGTCTGCGCGACTCCAGTTTCGCCGAGCAGTCCTTGGGCTCCGGTCACAACTTTGTTGCGCCGCGCTCGCAGCGCGATGGTCATCAGAAAAGCCGTGATCAGGCCGAACGGGATGCTGATCCCCAGTGCTGTGAGCAGGTGCACTCGCATTTCTGGAATCGGCGAATCGACCAGCAGCAGGCCGCCCAGGGTGAGCAGCACGATTCCTCCGACGGTGAGCACGCCGTGCGTGGCGAACTTGGCTTCTCCGGCGAACAGCGCGAAGGCGCCGAGAATGAGCACCAGCGCGGCAAAGCGCGTGGGCAAAAGATTCAGCGCAAAGGCCGCGACGAGAATGAAAACGACTCCCACCGTGCCCGGGACGACCGCGCCAGGATGGTTGAACTCCACGTAGAGTGCGAGCGCCCCGATCGCCAACAGCAGGAATGCGATGTTCGGGTCCATGAGCGAGTCGAGGATGCGTTCCTTGACCGTCATGTCGTAGGGAATGACCGCTTGTCCGCTGAGGTTCAGGGTAGCGTGATCGCCGTTGAAGCGCTTGAAACTTTTGCCGTCGAGCTGTCGAAAAAGATCATTTTCGTTCGACGCAATGTAGTCAATGAGATGCTGCGACAGGGCTTCCTGGTCGGTAAATGATTTGGATTGGCGGACGGTGCTTTCGGCGACCTCAACGTTGCGCCCCCGGCGTGCGGCGACCGAGCGCATGAGCGCAGCCGCGTCGTTCTCCATTTTCTCCTTCATCACATCATCCATCTTGCCGCCGCCAAGTATGACTGGGTGGGCCGCGCCCGTATTGGTTCCCGGAGCCATGGCCGCAATGTCGGCGGATTCGAGGATGAAGAATCCGGCAGAGGCCGCGCGGCTTCCGCTGGGCGTGACGTAAATAATGACGGGAACTGAGGACGACGTAATGTGTTCGATGATCTCCCGAGTCGAGTCGACCAGGCCGCCGGGAGTATTGAGCTCGATCAATACAGCCTGAGCGTTGCGGCGGCGGGCTTGGTCGAGGGCGCGGGCAATGTACTCTTCGCTGATGGGCTGGATGGTGTCGGTGACAACGACTTTGAGCACGTCGGCGCGGGCCATCAG
>DATBEI010000198.1:0-38161 GCA_036269595.1 Candidatus Sulfotelmatobacter sp. | reverse complement strand
CGCCGCAGCCTCACCACAAAATTATCGATGGCCCGCGTGTCGGTATCTTCGTGTAATCCCCACACTTCTTCCAGGATCTGCTTGCGCGAAACAATCCGTGCGTCGTTGCGCACCAGATGCCGTAATAGCTCTGACTCCATCACCGTCAGATGGATGGTCGTGCCCCCGGACCGCAGTTCCAACGCGCCGAAGTCGATCGTCTTCCCGTCGAATGAAAATGTTCCGAAATCTTCCGAAATCCCGGAATCGGCTCCGCTTCCTGCTCTGCCTTGCGCCCCCTGCAGCCACTGGCTTCGCCGCAATAGTCCCTGCAAACGCGCCAGCAAAATCGAGAGATCAAACGGCTTCGCCAGGTAATCATCCGCGCCAGCGGCGAAGCCCTGCAGCACATCCTCAGGCCGTCCCCGCGCCGTCAGCATGAGCACGGGCACATAATTTCGCGCCGCACGCAGCTCCGACACAACGCTGAAGCCGTCTTTCCCCGGCAGCATGATGTCGAGCACGACGACATCGAAATTCTCTTTCTTTTCGATGAGCCGGGCCGTAGCCGCCTCCCCGTCCCCGACAACCTCCGCCGCATACCCCTCGGCTTCGAGGTTGAAGCGCAACCCTTGCGCCAGATGCGCTTCATCTTCCACAACCAGAACGCGGCTCATTTCTCCCACCTCGGCAGTTCGAGCACGATGGTGGTTCCCAGCCCTTCGCCCTGACTTTCGGCGAACACTTTGCCGCCATGCTTTTTCGCGATCGCCTTTACGATAAACAGGCCAAGACCCGTCCCTTTCACATGAGCCAGCGAGCGGTGAGTGACTCGGTAGAAACGCCTGAAAATTCGCTTCACGTCTTCGGGAGGAATTCCTACCCCCTGATCCTGCACCCGCAGAACGATGCGGTGCTCGTCCGGCGTCTCCAGTTGAACCCGCACATCAACTTTCTCCCCGGAATATTTCACAGCGTTGTCGAGCACGTTGGAAACGGCGGTTCGCAAATCTTCCGCGCTGCCCCGCACGCGCAGTCCATCTCCGTTATTCAAAGCTTCCTGATATCGCAACGCTTCGGCGTCCAGATGATGCCGCGACCGGGTAGCTTCCATACAGTCACGCACCAACTGGCTGAAATCCACTTCTTTTTTTTCTCGTCCAGTCTTTTTGTCGCCCGCCCGTCCCGCCCGCAACACCTGTTCCACCGTCTCGGTCAATCGGTCGGTGTCGCTTAACATCAAGCGGTAGAACTCCTGTTTCTGCGCCTCCGCCACATCCCGGCGCAGCAGCGTTTCCAGGTGCAGCCGGATCGAAGCCACCGGAGTCTTCAACTCGTGCGTGACTGCGTTGATGAAGCTGTCGTGCTGCTCACTGCGGCGCAACTCGCGCACCAGGAAAATCGTATTCACAACCATGCCGGCAATGATCAAGGCAAAAAAGACGATCCCGAAAAACAGCAGCACCCCTTCCCGCCAGTTGAGGATGATCCAACCGACGTTGAGGGCGATCGCCAGCGCCACTAAGAGGATCCCCAGGATCAAAAAAAAGGCGATGGTTCCGCGGCGGCTCGAGATGCGCATGGTGGTGGCTCAGCCAGATTTTACCGCGTTCCTCGCAGCCGTTAGCACAGCGTACCGGCCAGCGCACATTCAGCCCGGGGGTTTTGTGCGCCCTGCGCAGCCACCGGCAGCCTCGCTGAGTTGACACCTCATATGAGCTACCGTATTGTTTTGCGAAATAACACCCGAATTCTGATTTTCTTTACGTGTGTTTTAGAAGAAAGGATGCTGATGACCGCGATAAAAAAAGACAGCTTTTCCCGGCGTGGATTTTTAGAAGGCTCCGCGGCGCTAGCCGCAGCCGGTGTTCTATCTGCGGCTGACGCCTCGGGCCAGTCCAAGCAACCGTATCCCGCTCAGGACGAACGAGACGCCAAGCCTTACCCCACGAAGGATGACCGGAGCGCCAGCGCACCCGGGCCGGGCAATGCCACGCTCGATGCCCAGAATCCGGATTCGATGTTGCCGCCGCCCACCGATGCGGGTGGCGTTCAGACCTTCAAATATCCATTCTCGCTCTCGCATAAACGTATGCAAGAAGGAGGATGGTCGCGCGAAGTCACGGTCAGGGAGCTTCCAGTTTCCAAATCCATGGCCGGCGTGGATATGAGGCTCACCGCGGGCGGCATTCGAGAACTGCACTGGCACACGGCGGCCGAATGGGCCTTGATGCTCTATGGAAATGCGCGTATCACCGGGCTTGATGCGCAGGGCAAAAGTTTTGTGAGCGATGTAACCGAGGGCGATCTCTGGTACTTTCCCACTGGAATTCCTCACTCCATTCAGGGCCTGAACCCGGATGGATGCGAATTTCTCCTGGTCTTCGACGACGGCAACTTTTCCGAATACGAAACCGTGTTGCTCACCGACTGGATGGCGCACACTCCGCACGATGTGCTCGCGAAAAACTTCGGCGTGAGCGAGCAGGCCATGCAAAAAATGCCGCGCAGAGAGAAGTTCATTTTTCAGGCGGCAGTTCCAGGTCCGCTGGCGGACGATCAGAAATCGACTGCCGGTTCGCCTGGTCTTTCGACGCAGGATTTCGCTTTTCGCGCCAGCCAGCAGGCGGTCACAAGACGCAGCCAAGGCGGCGACGTGCGCATTGTCGATTCCGACAAATTCAAAGTTTCCACAACCATCGCCGCTGCGATTGTCACTGTCCATCCCGGTGGGCTTCGTGAGTTGCACTGGCATCCCAACGCCGACGAATGGCAGTATTTCATCAGTGGAGCGGGAAGAATGACTGTCTTCGCAACCGGAGGCCGAGCTCGCACTATGGATTTTCAAGCGAGCGACGTCGGCTACGTGCAGAAAACGTTGCCGCACTACGTCCAAAACACCGGCAACACTGATTTGAAATTTTTGGAGATGTTCAAGAGCAGTTTCTATCAGGAACTTGCGCTGTCCCAGTGGCTCACGCATACACCCACCGAACTCGTGCTCGCCCACCTCGGGATCGATAAAGCAACACTCGATGCCATGCCAAAGGATGCGGTGGTGGTGATGCCGAAATAGTTCGTTATTTCAGAAGGGAAAGCGCATCGAGAATATCGGAATGTGGTTTGTGGGATGGAATGAAGTGGCAGCAATCTCGAATCCGCCGCCGACTGTGAACCCGAGACGATCCCACAGGCGAAATCTACCCAGCACAATTCCCGGAGTAAGATATACGGACGTATGCCCGTTGTGCGAACCCTGGTAGTAGTGGGTCAGATTCACTTCCGTTTCCGGCCAGATCTTCTTGAATAGCCGGTACTGGAATGTGTTGTTGCAAAGAAAATTGCGTCCAATGGCCGGTAGGTTTCCCGTCGGCAGGCTGATGCCCATCGTTCCTTGAATGTCGAAATCGCCAATGCCCTTGCCGTAGGCGATCGTCGGTGTGATAACCGGCTTAGACACGCCTTGCTGGTACTGGCCGGTGGGAAAACTCATCTGGTAGAAGGCGGTCAAGATGTAGTTGCCGTGCTCCTCGTTCGCGGCCGCGATTCGATATTTGACCAGAAACTGCCAGTCCCCAAATCCGTCCTTGGAATCTGGATTGTTCACCACATACGCAGGCACGCCGAGGATGACCTCGACATTCCGGGCCGGGATGATTTCCAGTCCTTTGCTCACGCCGTAATTGTCGGTGGTAACGCCATTATTGTGAGTTTGCCATTGCATGTCATAGCGGAACTCCTGCTCAAGCCGCGGAGTCGTGGTATTGAGCGGAGTGATCCAGTGTGGTTGCTGAGATTGCGTCGCCGAAACCATGCTGAACCAGTTGGCTGGAAATCCCTCCTGCGTCCAGGACAAAGGCGGAAGCAGCAGCAAAAGAAGCAGAGATGCGATTCGCATAAAAATGTAGGCGGGAGTATACAGGATAGACGGTTGCTAAGACAAATTCCATACAGATATAAACAGTTTAGAAAAAATATTTATGAAAGCACGTCATCGCATACTGCTCTCCCATCTTGGGTATTGACCATGCTTTTGGCTTAAATATAGGATTCCACTCCGATGCGCCAGAGCCTCCAATCCCGATCCGATTCCGAACCGATGCTCAAACTTCGGGACGCCGCGTTACAGCTGGCGATCAGTTTTCCCACTATCAAGCAATGGATTTATAAGAAGAAGATTCGCAGCGTGCGGACCGCGGGAGGGCATCACCGGATTCCGCAGAGTGAGGTAGACAAGTTCCTGTTCAGAACTCGGGGCAGAACAGAGATGGAACGCAGAGAAGTAATCCGGCGGGTGAGCGGCCGCAATCAATTGGTGGGACGCATCGATTCAGTGCGCGTTAGCGGCCTGATGGCAGAGGTGAAGATTTCCATCGGCGGCCAACAAATCACATCGATTATTACCGCGAGCTCAGCGCGGGAGATGCAATTGAAGAAGGGTCAAACCGCCGCCGCCCTGATCAAGTCCACCGAAGTAATGATTATCCGCGTGTAACTGTCAGCCTGTTGAGACGAATAGAGCCCCGGCCAGTATGGCCGAGGCTCTATTAAAAGTGCTCGCCGCTTTTAGTCTCCTGCAGCCACTGAAACTTCAGGCAAGGCCGGTGTGATCAGGCGGCCATTAGGTGTGGGCACCAGGCCTCGCTCGACTTCGTCCAGCTTCACCCGCTTGATATCCCAAGCCAAGCCCAGCGTCTTCAGAACCCAGATTCCATACCAGTTCATGTCGATCTCGTACCACGTGAAGCCATGCTGCGCTGCGGTGGGATGCGCGTGGTGGTTATTGTGCCAGCCTTCCCCGAAGGTCAACAACGCAACCCACCAACTGTTGGTGGAAAGATCGCGCGTCGCAAAGCGCCGCGTTCCCCACGAATGTGTCGCCGAATTGACCAGCCACGTCGCGTGCAGTCCGACCACGGTGCGCATAAAAATGCCCCACAGCAGGAACGGCAATCCGCCCAAAGCCAGCAAAATCACGCCCAATACAACCATGGGGACGTAGTGATATTTCGTGATCCAGACATGAAACTTGTCCTTGGCGAGGTCTGGGACGTAGCGCGCCAAGGTTGTGGTGTCATGGTGCATGGACTTGCCCATGAGAATCCATCCCATATGCGCCCACCATTTACCGTCGATGGGGGAATGAGGATCCCCTTCATGGTCGGAATATTGATGATGGATGCGGTGCGTTGCTACCCAGAAAATCGGTCCGCCTTCCAAGGCGAGCGTGGCACACACGGTCAAAAAGTATTCCATCCATTTCGGAGTTTTATAGCCGCGGTGAGTGAGCAGGCGGTGATAGCTCATTCCAATGCCGAGGCTGCCCGAAACCCACCACAAAAAGATCGCTACAAAAAAAGCTTTCCACGTGAAAAAGAAGAGTGCGGCAATTGCGCCCACGTGAAACGCCGCCATGAAGGTGGCCGTAATCCAGTTCACTTCATCTTTAGCGGCTTGTGGTTTTTCTAAATCCTGTAGTTCCATATCCAAGAAGGTCCCCATTTCGTGGGTCGTTTCGAATTCGATCGGCCCTACGTCTACCGTACCAAGGGGAACCGGGGAATGACTGTAATACTTGTGTAATAGCGGATTACGGCGGTAATGGATTAGTACCCAGAGCAGATCCGCGTTCAGGCAAACTAAGAATTCAGACTTTCGCGCTCCAATTTTTTAACGGTTTCAGTTCTTCTTCACGCGGCTTTCCCTTTCACCTGCACCCCCGCCCATTTCTCCAGCAGGGTCAGAGTCGCGGCGTAATCCAGATCCTGATTCCCCTCTTCCGAGGCCATTTCATAGATCTCTTCCACGGTTTCGAGCGCCGGCAACTTCACTCGTGCCTCTTTCGCAGCCTCCAGGGTGAGCCGGATATCCTTGTGCATGAGCCGCAGTGGAAAGTTTGGCGTGAAGTCCCGCTGCAGAATAAATGGCCCTTTGTAATCCACCACTCCCGACCGCACCATCGTCGCCTCAATCAACGAAAGCAATTGCTGCGCATCCACTCCGAGTTTGGTAGCGAGAGTCAGCGCCTCGGCGAATCCCTCAAAAATCAGCGCGATTTGCAGGTTCATTGCGAGTTTGGTGGCCTGCCCCTTGCTCGTCTCCCCCATACGGAAAATCTTTTTCCCCATCGCGGCGAATAGGGGCTTGAGCCGCTCGATGGTAGCTTCTTCTCCCCCGACCATAAATATCAACGTCCCGTCCCGTGCCCCAATCTTCGATCCCGTCATCGGAGCATCCACCCAGGCCACGCCTTTCTGCGCAACACGAGCCGCGAACTTTAATGTGGCTGAGGGAGAAATCGTGCTCGAGTCCGCAATGATCGCGCCGTCAGCGAGCGTCGCCTCTATTCCATCGGCCCCGAAGACCACATTCTCCACCGCGTCCGTATCGGAGACGCACATCCACACTACTTCTGCGCCCTGGGCGGCTGCGGCCGGCGTTGGCGCGACACCGGCGCCTTCCACCAATTTGGCCGGCGTTCGATTCCACACTGTAACTTGGTGACCGGCCTTCGCCAGATTCGTTGCCATGGCGTGTCCCATAATTCCTAACCCTATGAATGCAACTCGCATGCGGACTTCTCCTTCTTTCCAACACAATTCAACCAACAATGCCTTCGGATTAGATATGACGACCTCAATTGAGGTCAAGCCTAAGGATAATGGCTGCGGCGAAGGAATCAAACTCGCGCGCTGAACACCGCCGCAGCCTCGGTAGTCAGCGGCGAAATGAAAGCAGCGTACCCCATTGACCCTTCATCTAACATTGCAGCCGGGTAAATATAATCAGTCGCACCGCTCTTATTACTCGGCTGCGGACGGAAATCGGGACTATGATCAACAGTACAGGCTGCTTCCGATCCAGCCCCCAGGCTCTCGAGCAGGATGATTAAACAGACACTTCGTAACCCGGCCCTGCGCAAGCGCGCCACCCAGTTCGGACGTTTGGTGCGTCGTTCCGCGGTCACTCCGCGCTCCGGTGAGACTCATAAGCCGCGACTGGCTACCAATGGAGAACTCGGTGTCACCTTCATTGGCCATGCCAGCTTTTTTGTACAGATTGGCGGCAAGAGTGTTCTCATCGATCCCAACTTCGCTCGCTGGCTTTTCGTGTTGAAGCGTCTGCGTCGTCCAGGCCTGCGCGTCGCCGACCTTCCCCCCATCGATGCCGTGCTGGTTTCGCACGCGCACTTCGATCATCTGCATCGTCCGTCCCTCCGCGCCCTGGTGCAGAACAATTTACGCAAGCGCGGTATTGCCCCGGTGATTGTGATTCCCGCCCACGTCTCCGATCTGGTCGCGGACCTTGGTTTCTCAGAGATCATTGAACTCGATTGGTGGAAGCATTCGCGCCTCGGCAACCTATCGATCACGCATGTGCCTTCTCGGCACTGGGGCGCTCGAATTCTGAAAGATTCGCACCGCGGGTACGGCGGTTTCGTTCTGAAGGCCGGGAAGCATTCCGTCTATCACGCCGGCGACACCGCTTACTTCTCGGGCTTCAGCGAGATTGGTCGCCGTCTCGCGCCTGAACTCGCGCTGCTGCCCATCGGCGCCTACAATCCTCCGCAGTTTCGTAACGTACACGCCAATCCGGCCGATGCCATGCGCGCCTTCCTCGACCTCAAATCCCGGTGGATGGTCCCCATGCACTACGGGACCTTCCGCCTGTCGCATGAGCCGGTGGACGAGCCGTTACAACTCCTCGAACAAGAAGCCCGCTCTGCCGGCACTAAAGACCGCGTCGTGGTGCTGGAAGAGGGCGTCACCCAATTTTTCTGAATTAGCGTCAACCGTTACCTCCGTTTCCCGAGAGCTTGCAGGGCCGAAACCCTTGCGATTCTTCTTAATTCGTGAATCCTGTGCTTTTGCTGGCATTTCGCCGATTTTATAGGCATACTATCCGCAAGATTTTTCGAGGTTCGCCAGTCCCAGCATGCTCGAACTTAAAAACCCAATTTCGAAGCCGAACCGCCGGCTGCTGGCTGCATCTCCGGTCCGCGAAGCCGAGGAGCGGAAACAGCGCCGCATGATGGTCATTGCGCTCGTCCTGCTCCTGGTGGCATTGGGATTTGTGCTCTATCGCGATCGCGATTTCTGGTTCCCCGAAACTCAAGAGGCGGAAGATCAACCTGCTCTTCCTGCCGCCACCTCGAATTCCACGCAGTCGCCTGTTAGTTCACCCGTTTCGAGCACGACCACAAAGAAATCGCGGGCTAAGACCAAGGCGAAAGCTTCCACTTCAGTTCAGCCCACAGCGATTCAACGGGCGACAGTTCAGTCCGCGGCGACCCAGAGCGCCTCATCCCAACCAGGCGAACCTGCAGCTCCCCCCATCAATGCCGTCACCACTCGAACTGTGCTTCCTCCGCTCGAAGTGGAGGTGGTCGCGGGAGATACTCACCGAACCCTTCATCCCGGCACGAATTCGGTGCGAGTCGATCTGCAACCCGGCGCGCCGGCGCAGCCGGTGGCTGTGCCTCCCGCGCCTCCCAATACAGCCAGCGTGACCAGCAACGCCGCCGAGCACGTGCAAATGTCCGCCGACACCGCGGAAGTCGTCAGCCGCCCAGTCAGGCCGGACTATCCCTTGTTGGCGCGTCAAATGAAAGTGCAAGGCTCGGTAATCTTGCAAGCCTTGATCGGCCGCGACGGCTTGATTCAGGACCTCCATGTCCTCAGCGGTCCGCCCATCCTTGCCGGCGCCGCGCGGGAAGCCGTCAAGCAGTGGCATTTCAAGCCGCACTACCTGGGCGAGGAAGCCGTCGAAACCCAGGCCAAGATTACTGTCAACTTCACTATTTCCACCAATTGACTTCTCCACCCGCCACGCCGTGGCTATCACGGATGTAGCGTCCACCCCGTCCCTAATTTCTCCTCTGAAGTTCCCCTCCATTTTGCCGATGACCGTAACAGTCAGGGACTTCTCTGAACCACGCATGACTGCATTTCACGATCCCGACCTCTGTCGCAGTATTCTTGAAAGCTTGCCCAGCGGCTTGTGCGTCCTGGACATGGAAAAGAAAATCGTCTACTGGAGCGAGGGAGCCGAACGAATCACTGGTTACCTGCGCCACGAGGTCATCGGCCACTCCTGTGTTGCCGAAAGCTTGCTTCACTGTGATCAGTCGGCCGACCGGTTCTGCAAAGACGATTGCCCCACCGCCCGCACCATCAAAACCGCTCAACCTGCTGAAGCCATCGGCCTGCTGCACCACAAGACGGGACACGAGTTTCCTGTCCGCATTCGGGCCGTTCCCGTGCACAACCAACACGGCTCGATTATTGGCGCTGTCGAAACCTTTGAGGAGTTGCAATGGGCGGGGAGCTTCGAGGTTGGCGATCGCAGCCTCAAGATTCCCGGCTGTGTTGACAACGTAACCGGCGTCGCCAGTATGGCGTTGATGCACTTTCATTTGCGTCAGGCTCTGGCCACTTTCGAAGAACTCCAGGTCCCATTCTCTGTGTTGCGCTTACGACTCGACGGATTGGAGCATTTTCGCGCCAGCCTAGGTCCCGAGGCAGGATCCGGTCTGTTGCGCGTGGTGGCGCGTTCGCTGGAAAGCACTCTCTTGAAAACGGATTTCCTTGGGCGTTGGAGCGAAGATCAATTTCTAGTGATCCTGAATGGCTGTCAGGAGGAATGCCTACTCAGCGTAGGCGAACGCCTGTTCCGCATGCTGGCCGGCGATGGGATCGAGTGGTGGGGGGAGCATCGCTGCTTGCCGATTTTAATTGGCGAAGCGGCAGCCCACGCCGGCGACACGATCGAGTCCTTGATGGGGCGGGCGCAGAAATCCCTGGAAACGATGGGGGCCAGTCGAGTCCGTGCCGCTTCCGCCTCCAGCAGAACCTCGGGGAGTTAGGAATGTTTGCGATCATCGGTATCGTCGTCGTTTTCGGTTGCGTAGTAGCCGGCTATCTGATGGAACATGGCAATCTCAGGGTCTTGATTCAACCGGCTGAGCTGATCATTATCGGCGGCGCTGCTATCGGCACACTTCTCGTCGCCAACCCCCTGCATATCCTTAAAAAAATCGGCGGCGGTATCGGCGGAGTCTTTGGCAGCTCCAAATTTGGCAAGCAAACCTACATCGATACTTTGAAGATGTTGTACGACCTGCTCAACAAGGCTCGTAAAGACGGCCTCATGGCGCTCGAAAGCGATATCGAGAAACCGGAAAAAAGCATCGTTTTTTCGAAGAATCCCGCCTTCCTCAAAAACCATCACGTTCGCGATTTCGTCTGCGACTCCATGCGCACCGCCATCACTGGAATTGATGCCTTCGATCTTGACCAGATGCTGGACCTCGACCTGGAAGTCCATCATGCCGATTCGGCCGCTCCCACCGCTGCTCTAAGCACTATGGCTGATTCCCTACCCGGCCTGGGTATTGTGGCCGCAGTGCTGGGCGTTGTAATCACCATGGGGGCGCTGGGCGGCCCTCCCGAGGAGATCGGCAACAAGGTCGCCGCAGCCCTCGTGGGAACTTTTCTGGGAATTCTTCTTTGCTACGGCTTGGTTGGACCGATCGCGGCCAATATGACCAAGGCCGCCGAGGAAGAACACGCCTTCCTCTATGTGCTGAGGGTTCTGATGGTTTCCTTTCTGAAGGGCACCGCGCCCATCATGGCTGTAGAAATGGCCCGTCGGGCCGTTCCCGGTCACGTGCGGCCCTCGTTCCAGGAGTTGGAAGCGGCGTGCCGCAATAAGGGAGTAGAGCCAACCGCGAACGAAGGGTGCCGGCAGAAACAGCGGACGCGGCGACCGCTGCCTCGTCTTAAACTTCTGTCGCAGCCAACATCATGGACAAAACGCGCCCCATTATCATCCTCAAGAAAAAAGGCGGCCACGGTGGCCACCACGGCGGCGCATGGAAAGTTGCCTATGCTGATTTTGTCACCGCCATGATGGCGCTGTTCATTGTTTTGTGGTTGCTCAACAGCAGTAAGCAGGTGCAAGTAGCGGTTGGCGGATATTTCAAGGACCCCACCGGAACCGCGAAAAAGGTCGGTTCTAACATGGCGGGTTCGGGGGAAAACTTTACTCTCACCCGCGACAACATGCCGAAGCTGAAGGAACAACTGCAGACGGCCATTCGCCAAATGGTGGACTTCGAAAAACTCAAAAGCCATATCGAGATGACGGTAACCGCCGAAGGCCTGCGCATCGAACTTTCCGAATCGGCGACCGGAACGTTCTTTGACAGCGGCAGCGCCAAGCTGAATGCCGACGGCAAAGGAATGCTCGTCACTCTGGCGCAGGAGTTGGGCAAACTGCCCAACAAGCTCTCGATCGAAGGTCACACTGATTCCACGCCCTATGCTCCCTCCGCCGCCTACGGCAACTGGGAACTCTCCGCCGACCGCGCTAATGCCGCCCGTCGAGTCATGCAGGACAATGGGATCGGGACCGACCAGATCACGCAAGTCCGCGGCTTTGCCGATCAAAGCCTGCGCAAGCCCGAGGCCCCGCTCGATCCCTCGAATCGCCGCATTTCGTTGATCGTTCAATACATAGTCAAGAACGAGGACGATGATAAGCCAGCTCCCTCCGGCGACGCGACATCGCAAACCGACAAAAGCCCACCCCCCGACGCGAAATCCGCTGAGAAACACTAAGCTCCGTTCCGGTTGACCGGCAGGAACGCCTATGCCACACTGCTCGCCGGGATTCGTGATTCGTATGGCCCGCTGCCGCAACCTGGTGCTTTCTCCGCTGTCGCTGCACTTTTGTGTCCTGATTCTTCTCACCGCTGCCTTCGCTTGCCCCGGATTCGCGCAACGCGAAAACCCGGACGATCCCAGATACCTCAAGATTTCCACTTTCTATCAAACGGCTCCTGGCACAGGCGTCGTCGTCTGCACTGTCTATGCCGAGCGCAAAAGCGTGCACATGGATCGCCAGGCCTTACTCAAACTTGTGGACGTGACTAGTCAATCGGCGATGTGGGAAACAACTGAAAGCTCTTCTCAAGGTGTTTTCACGAACCTTCCCTATGGAAACTACGCTGTGGACGTTAGCGCCGTAGGCTACCTGAGCTCTCACCAAGATCTACAAGTAACCAACTCTCTCGGCCCCGTAGAGGTCAGCCTTGTGTTGCACCGCGATCCCGATGCGATCAATCTTGATGTGGCTGGCGCGGTGCTCTCGCCGAAGGCGCGCAAGGAAACCAAGCATGCGGTTTCTGCTTTGAAGTCTGGAAATTTCAAGGAGGCACAAAAACAACTCGACGAGGCTTACAAGTTATCGCCGGCCAGCGCCGACCTCAACTTTCTGCTCGGATACTTATATTTTCAGAAAAAAGATTTCGCGCAGGCGGAAACGTACCTGAACGCAGCCGCGAATCTTAATCCTCATAACGCTCAGACGCTGACTCTTCTCGGCAGAACCGGATTGGAACGTCAGGATTATCCCGCAGCCCGATCAGTGCTGGAGCAAGCTGTACTTGCCGATGGCGACAATTGGCTTCCCCATAATTTGCTCGCGGACACTTACCTTCACCAGCAAAGCTTTGATAAAGCGCGTGACGAGGCGCAAATCGCCATCAGCAAGGGGAAGAACGCTGCCAGCCCTGCACAGCTTGTCCTGGGACAGGCGCTGGTGAACATGGGGCGTGATCAGGAAGCAATTCAAGCCCTAAATCTCTTTCTCAAGCAATCGCCAGGCCATCCTATGGTAGGCCAGGTTCGCAACCTTATCGCCCAGATTCAGGAACACCAATCCGGTTCCGCAATTGCCCAGGACTCAGCAGTGACAGAGGCACATCTTTCAGGCGTCGATCCTCTGGCCGCGCTCTCCGAGCCCGGGGTCTCCCTGAAACCGTGGAGGCCGCCTAGTGTCGATGACGTTCAACCGGCTTTGGCACCCGGCGTCTCTTGTCCCTCCGAGAAGGTACGTGACGAATCCGGGAAACGCGTGCAGGAATTGGTTCGGGACGTGTCGCGCTTCGCCGCGGTCGAAGACTTGTTTCATCAATCGCTCGACCAGTTCGGCATCCCGATTCGCACTGAAACTCGCAAATATAACTACGTCGCCTCAATTTCAGAACCGCAGCCGGGATTTCTTACCGTGGACGAATACCGCGCTGACAAGTTGACCTTGACTGGATATCCCGATCAGATTGCCAGCACCGGCTTTGCTGCACTCGCGCTCGTCTTCCACCCGGACATGCGCGACAACTTCACCATGTCGTGTGAAGGTCTCGGGGACTGGCACGGACAGGCAACCTGGCTGGTCCATTTCCGCCAGCGCGACGACCGTCCCAACCGCATGCACAGCTACAAAGTCGGAAATCAAGTTCACGCGGTTGCTCTGAAAGGACGCGCGTGGGTTACCGCCGACAGATTCCAGATCGTCCGGATGGAAGCCGAGTTAGTCGCGCCAATGCCGGAAATCCAGTTACTCAGCGAACATCAGACCGTAGAGTACGGGCCGGTTCCGTTTCCGAAAAAAAGAGCTACTCTCTGGCTGCCCAAGAGCGCTGAAATTTATTTTGATTTTCGCAAGCACCGCTACTATCGCCGCCACAGCTTCGATCATTACATGTTGTATTCCGTCGATACCGACGAAAAACGCAAAGAGCCTGTGAGCCTGCCCCAAAAGCCCTCTTAGACGCAGCTTGCTACATCTCGCCGACTGTTGCATCGGTCATTCTTGAAATAACTTTACATTCTGCTTTTCAAGTTCGGCGCAATCTTCGCTGTATAATCCCCGGTTGTTTTACGCTCAGGAGCGCTCACTATGCCGAGGTCGGCCCGACTTTTTTGTTCGTTAGTCTTGATTGTCTTTTTCGTTCCCGCACTCTTGTCCCAGGAAAAAGTTGATCTCGAAACCATCACTCGCATTCGCTACGAAGGCTTCCGCAATTCCAAAGTGATGGAACTCGCTTCCGGCCTGATGGATTCCATCGGCGAGCGTCTGACTGGCTCCCCGAACATGAAACGCGCCAATGAATGGACGCGCGATCAGTTGACCGACATGGGCCTGAGCAATGCCCACCTCGAACCTTGGGGTCCCTTCGGCCGCGGCTGGGCCAATCAGTACGTGAACGTCCGCATGACGTCGCCCGATGTTGTCCCTCTCATCGCTTACGCCAAAGCACGGACTCCGGGCACGAATGGCGTCGCCAGCGGAAAGTGCGTTCGCGTCAACATCGAAGACAAAAAAGATTTCGAGAAATACCGCGGAAAACTCTCCGGAATGATCGTGATCCTCGGACCCGATGCCGAAGTCAAGACAATCAACGAAGCTCCATTCAAACGTTACACCGATGAAGATCTGGCCAAACTCGGCGATTATGAAATCCCCGGTGAACGCGCGCCGAACCGCATGGCCGAGTTCGCCCGACGGCGCCAGCTCGCCAAAGACATGAACCAATTCTTCGCCGACGAAAAAGTCCTCGCTGTGATCGATCACAGCCGCGGCACTGCCGGTGGCGGCACCGTGTTCGTTCAGTCCGGTGGCTCTTACAAGGCGGGAGAAACCACAACTGTCCCGCAGCTCACCATGGCCTCCGAGCATTGGTCGCGCATCGCACGACTTCTGCAACAGAAAAAAGAGGTCACGCTGGAATTGAACGTGGCTAATACGTTTTACGATGACGATCCCATGCAGTACGACACCATCGCCGAAATTCCCGGCACCGACAAGAAGGATGAAATCGTCATGCTGGGCGCGCATCTAGACTCCTGGCACGCCGGAACCGGCGCCACCGACAACGGGGCCGGGAGCATCGTCATGATGGAAGCGGTTCGCATTCTGAAGGCACTCGATATCAAGCCGCGCCGCACTATCCGCATCGGCCTTTGGAGCGGCGAAGAAGAGGGCTTGCTCGGCTCGCAAGGCTACGTCGAGCAGCATTTCGGCTCGCGTCCGCCGATCACCGACGACCCAAACATGAAAGGTGCGCCGACCCTCTTGCGTCGCGATGCAGGCCCGGTTACGGTGAAGCCCGAACAGGCAAAAGTTTCAGCCTATTTCAACGTCGACAATGGCAGCGGCAAAATTCGAGGCGTCTACCTGCAGGAAAATGAAGCGGTGGCGCCCATCTTCGAAGCCTGGATGCGCCCCTTCAAGGACCTCGGCATGACTACGCTCAGCATGAACGATACCGGCGGCACCGATCATCTCTCGTTCGACGCAGTCGGTATTCCCGGCTTCCAATTTATTCAGGACCCCATCGAATACGAAACCCGTACCCATCACTCCAACATGGACGTCTACGACCGTCTGCAGCCCGACGATCTCAAACAGATTTCCGTGATCGTAGCCAGTTTTGTTTACGACGCGGCCATGCGCGATCAAATGCTGCCGCGCAAGCCGATCGAAAAGCCCTTGCCGCGACAGCCGCAGAAGAAGGAAGATTAATCAGGAGGACGCGCCGGGTTTCGGAGTTATGTTTTCACCACAGCCCATCGGACGTGTAAAAAGTCCTTACACAAACACAAAGGAGATCCCCAAAGGATTCGGCGCCAAACACACTGCGGAAGGCATTCTCGAAATTCTTCCGCAATTCGAAGCCGGCCTTACCGACATCGAGGGCTTCTCCCATTTATTTGTTGTCTGGGTCTTCGATCGCTCCGAAGGCTTCGAGTTGCTCGGCACGCCGCCCATCGACGACCGTCCGCACGGCGTCTTCGCCACCCGCTCCCCGCGGCGTCCAAATCCAATCGGACTCACGGTCGTCGAACTTCTCCGCCGCGATAAGAACGCACTCCATGTGCGCGGCGTCGACATGCTCGACGGAACGCCCATTCTCGATCTCAAGCCTTACCTGTCGAGCATTCCGGCGGATCAATTAAAGCGCGGCTGGGTGGCAGAGGCCGAGTCCCGCCGCGCAAAATAGTCAGCGCCTCACTTCCCCGCTTCCGGCTGCGTCACCAGGATCGCGGGAACATCCTGCTGTTTCACCAGGTTGTTGTAGGCGGCCACGTCGGTCGAGACAATCGTCTTCCACTTCGCTAATTGTTCATCGACCTTTTTGCTGACGTCCTCGAACACTTCGTACGACTGCTTGGTCGGCGCTGTGTCGGCGCTTCCCACCACGCCGCCCAAGGCAACGAGATCATTGTTCAGTCGAACCGGAAAATTCAGCACGTCCTGCCCGCTCTTCGCTTTGGTCTGAATCAACTGCTCTTCCACTTCAGTCATTTTCTTGTCGAGAGCCTTGCCCGCGTCGGCTACCGCATTCTCCCGCGGATCGTTCTTCAGCCGCTTGTTTTCCGCATTCACCTGCTCGCGCACGTCGCGAATCTGAATGATGGCGTCGTCCGTCTCCGTAACCTTGTCTCGGATCTTAAGCAGCAGATCAAATTGTTTAGCAAGATCGTCGGCCCCGATCTTCAGCCGCGGATCAGCCTTGATTTCCAACGGCGCCGTGTAGCTCTTGCCCAGCACCGTGAGCCGTACCTGATACGTGCCCGGCAATGCGGTCGGACCGTCCGTGTTGCCGCCCCATAACGGCGCCTTCGGCACCTTGGTCGCTCCTTCATAGCGCAAATCCCACACGAAACGGTTCAGGCCGGCGTCCGCTGGCAAGTCTTCGCCGCCGCGGGCTCCGGCGAAGAAACTCTCCTCATCGCCCGCCGGTTCTTCCTTCTTGGGAAATTTGCGGATCACTTTTCCGGATGAATCCAAAATCTCCAATGTGATCTTTGGCGCTTCTTCCTTCTTCTCGCCTTCACCTTTGGCAGTGTCCTCCGGCTTCGGCTTCGCTTCGGCAGCGCCGGCACTCGCAGCCTCTTTCTTGTCTTTATCCTTGTCTTTGTCCGTTTTCTTCAGCGAAGTTTTTAGCCAGTAGTCGATCACCGCTCCCGCCGGAGGATTTTTGCCGACGTTCCCTTGCGCTCGGAAAAATGATCCGCGAAATACGGTGTGGCTGGCCGCGGCTGGCGGAAACAAGTGTGCATCCTCCTGCGGCACCGACTCCTTGTACTGCTCCAGCGGCGTGATGTCGTCCAGTACCCAGAAACTGCGGCCATGGGTCGCGACAACCAGGTCATTGCTGTGGTCGTTTTTCTTCACAACCAGATCGTTCACCGGGACCATCGGCAGGTTGATCTGCATCGCTTGCCAGTGCCCACCGTCGTTCCACGAAATGTACATACCTTGTTCCGTCCCGGCGAAGAGCAGTCCAGCGCGACTGGGATCGACTCTCACTGCATGAACATAATTGTTCGCGGGAATTCCCGTTACCAACTTGGTCCAGCTCTTTCCGAAGTCGGTCGTCTTAAAAATATACGGCGCGAAGTCATCCATCTTGTGCCGCTCGACCGCCATGTACGCCGTCCCGGCCTCGCTTGGTGAAGCCTCGATCATGCTCACCGTGCCCCATTCCGGCATCGCCTTGGGGGTCACGTTCTCCCACTTCTGGCCGCCGTCGCGGGTTAGGTGAACCAGTCCATCATCGGTCCCGGCCCAGATTAAATCTTTTTGCACCGGCGATTCGACTACTGAAAAAATCGTGTCGTAAACTTCCACGCCAGTGTTGTCTTTCGTAATCGGACCACCCGACGCTGCCTGCTTCGCTTTGTCATTGCGCGTCAGGTCAGGACTGATGATCGTCCAACTCATTCCTCCGTCTGTCGTTTTAAACAAAACTTCTCCGGCGAAATACAGCGTCTTGGGATCGTGCGGTGAGAAAACAATCGGCTCCGTCCACTGAAAACGATGCTTCACGTCCGCCGCCGCCCATCCAATCGGATTCACCGGCCACGGATTGATCGACTGCTCCTCGTGAGTATGCTGATCGTGCCGCGTAATCTCGCCGCCATATGAACCCGCATACACGATCAGCGGATCCGTCGGGTCCGGCGCGATATATCCGCTCTCGCCACCGCCCACGTCGTACCAATCGGGACGATCGATGGAGCCCTCCGCGCTGGCATCGGCAATCGCCACCGTCGAGTTGTCCTGCTGCGCGCCATACATGTAATACGGAAATCGGTTGTCGGTCGTGACGTGATAGAACTGCGCGGTCGGCTGGTTGTACTCACTCGTCCAGCTTTCGCCTCCGTTCGTCGAAATCGTCGCCCCTCCATCGTTGCCATTAATCAGCCGCTTGGGATTCGTTGGATCGATCCACAGTCCATGATTGTCGCCATGCGGCGCGCGCAGTTGATTAAACGTCTTGCCGCCATCATTCGACCGGTACACGCCGGTGTTCAGGATGTAAACCGTCTCCGCCGATTTCGGGTCGGCAAAAATGTGCGAGTAGTACCACGCGCGCTGCCGGAAACGATGGTCGTCGGTCATCAGATGCCAGGAATCGCCGCCATCATCAGATCGATAAATTCCGCCCTTGTCCGCCTCAATGACAGCCCACACCCGGTTCGGATTCGCGCCGGAAACCGTGACGCCAATTCGCCCCAGCACTCCCTCCGGCAGCCCATGAGCCTTGAGTTCTTTCCACGTCGTGCCCCCGTCGATCGATCGATACAGACCGCTCCCTGGCCCCCCACTATCCATGCTCCAGGGAGTCCGCTTCGCCTGCCACAATGCCGCGAACAAAATGTTCGAATTGTTGGGATCGAACACCACGTCGATGCCGCCGCTCTTCGCGTCTTTGAAAAGTACCTTCTCCCACGTCTTGCCGCCATCGCGCGTGCGGAAAATTCCGCGCTCCTCATTGTCGGCAAACGGATGCCCCAGCGCCGCCACGAATGCGACGTCCGGATTCTTCGGATTCACCGCCAACCGCCCAATCGCGTGTGTGTCGGCGAGGCCCACAAACTTCCACGTCTTGCCCGCATCCACCGACTTCCACACGCCGTTGCCGCCCACAATGTTGCCGCGAATGCACGCTTCCCCCGTCCCGACGTAGATCACGTTCGGATCCGACTCGGAAACCGCAATCGCGCCAATCGATGGCGATGCATCTTTCGTCTTGTCGAACATCGGCTTCCAATTCAGGCCGCCATCCGTCGTCTTCCAAACCCCGCCCGCTACCGCACCAAAATAGTAGACGTCGTCCTGCCCCACCACGCCCGACACCGCGACCACGCGTCCTCCCCGAAATGGTCCGACCAACCGGTACTGCATCCCCTTCCACGGCCCCTCGGCAGCGTGCTCATCCTGATCGGCATCGACCGCCGGAGTGTTCGCCGCACTTTCCGGCTTCGGAGCCTCCGCTTGCTTTTGTTCTGCATTCGGTTTCGTTTGAGTTTTCTGTTTCTGCGCAAATGCTGAGGAAAGACAAAGGGCAAGTAGAATTACGAGAGCGGTCGTTCGCAAGGTCGGTATCCTCCGGAAACGTACACAATAATCCTGTCGGCCCCTAAATCTCAACAAAATCTTCAGCAGAAAAATTCACTCCCCGCCTTATAATGCCGACTCACAGAATTCATAGGCTTGGTAACAGTGACCATTCCAGGAGGTTCCGAGTGAAGCCGATCCGCTTTGTAATTTCTTGCTGCATCATTCTCTTCATCGCCCAATTTAACGGAGCGCAAAATACACCCGTCCAACCCGGCGCCCAACTTCTGGGGTTCACAGCTCAGTCCTCCAGCGCCGAGCGCGACTGGGAAAAGAAATTTCAAGGCGGTCTCGTTCCCGAGAATCTGCGCGAGAACATGCGGCGC
This sequence comes from Candidatus Sulfotelmatobacter sp., assembly GCA_036269595.1. Lineage (GTDB taxonomy): Bacteria > Acidobacteriota > Terriglobia > Terriglobales > Acidobacteriaceae > Sulfotelmatobacter. The sequence continues at coordinate 18,602 of DATBEI010000198.1, read as the reverse complement.
ATGAGCGCTCGCCCGCACCACGTCGGCTCACCCTACGACAAAGACAATGCCGACTGGATTCTCTCGAAATTTAAAGCATGGGGATTCGACGCCCACATCGAAACTTTCCAGGTCCTGTTTCCCACGCCCAAAGAACGCATTGTGGAACTTCTCGAGCCCACGCATTTCCGCGCCAAATTGCAGGAACCTCCCGTCCCCGGCGATCCCACTTCCAATCAAACTTCCGAACAGCTCCCGACCTACAACGCCTATTCCATCGACGGCGACGTAACCGCGCCGCTGGTCTATGTGAACTACGGCAGTCGCGACGACTACGAACAACTCGATCGTCTCGGAGTCTCCGTCAAAGGCGCTATCGTCATAGCCCGCTATGGCGAAAACTGGCGCGGCATCAAGCCGAAAGTTGCCGCCGAACATGGCGCAATTGGCTGCATCATTTATTCCGACCCAAAAGACGACGGCTACTATCAGGGCGACGATTATCCCAAGGGTGGTTGGCGTCCCAAAGATGGCGTCCAGCGCGGTAGCGTGATGGACACCGATTATCCCGGCGATCCGCTCACTCCCGGAGTCGGCGCGACGGCCGACGCCAAGCGACTGCCCATCAAAGACGCCAAGACTCTTACAAAAATTCCCGTGCTTCCCATCTCGTGGGGAGACGCCCTGCCTCTGCTATCCGCGTTGGCCGGCCCGGTCGCTCCCGAAAAATGGCGCGGTGCTCTCGGCATCACCTATCACATCGGACCCGGTCCCGCCAAAGTCCACCTCAAAGTCACTTCGAACTGGGACATGAAGCCGGTCAACGACGTCATCGCGACCCTGCGCGGCTCCGAAGATCCCGACCAGTGGGTCGTTCGCGGCAATCACTTTGACGCCTGGGTGAATGGCGCCGACGATCCGCTCTCCGGCATGTCTCCTGAGCTCGAAGAGGCGCGCATGCTCGGCGAACTTCACAAGCAGGGATGGAACCCCAAGCGCACCATCATCTACTGCGCATGGGACGGCGAAGAGCCCGGCTTGCTCGGTTCGACCGAGTGGGTCGAAACTCACGATGATGACCTGCAAAAACATGCCGTCGCCTACATCAACTCCGACAGCAACGGCCGCGGATTCTTTCGCGCTGCCGGATCGCATGACCTGGAAAAATTAATCAACGACGTCATCCGCGACCTCAACGATCCGGAAAAAAATATTCCCGTCTGGCAGAGAGCGCGCCTCTCCCGCATCGCCAACGCCAAGAATCCGGAAGAACGCAGCGAGATTCGCAAGCGCGCCGACCTTGCCATTGGGGCCCTCGGCGACGGCTCCGACTACGCATCCTTCCTCGATCACGCCGGCATCTCCGCGCTGAACATTGGATACGGCGGTGAAAACGATGCTAACGAATACCACTCCATCTACGACGATTTCTATTGGTACACGCACTTCATCGACACCGATTTTTCCTACGGACGCGCCCTCGCTCAAACCGGCGGCACAACGGTGATGCGCCTTGCCGACGCCGACGTGATTCCTTTCGAGTACACAGAAATGGCTGAGACCATCGGCAAATACGTAACCGAATTGGAGAAGCAACTCAAAGAAAAGCAGGATGAAATCAACGAGCGCAATCTGGAGTTGAAAGAAGGAGTCTTCTCAGCAGTCGCCGACCCTCATAAGACTTCGACCCCTCCGCCGCGCGAAATGACTCCGCCCTACATGAACTTCGCGCCCCTTAAGAATGGAGTGGAGGCCATCAAGCACAGCGCGGAGCGATATCAAGCGGCCTTGGCGAAGGCAACAGCAGACGGCGCAACGCCTTCTCCGCAAGCACTCGCGGCGCTCAATTCCGATCTTCTGAAAATCCAGCGTACTTTCCTGACCGAACGCGGACTTCCCGAGCGTCCCTGGTTCAAGAACCAGCTCTATGCCCCCGGCGCTTACACGGGATATGGCGCGAAACCCATCGCGGCCGTCCGCGAATATATGGACGAGAAAAAGTGGGCGGAGGCCGAGGCCGAAGTTCCGGGAGTCGCGAAGGTGTTCAGCGAGGTCGCCGCCGCGATCGACAAAGCCGCGGACGATCTGACCAAGCATTAGATCATAGAGAGGTGGCTCGCCTCCTCCTGCAAAAAATGGCCGCCGCATTCATGCCGATTTGTGTCTCGTACTGTCCCCAGCTGTTTACTTTCTAGTAATAAATGAAAATCCGTATAGCTTCGTGAATCACTAGGACCGCACAATCAACTCCGCCCGACAGCTATCCTGTAGCGGACCTCTGCCATTGGTGACCATTCTCTGTATTGACGATGACCGGGAAACGCTGGAAGTGCGCAAAAACGTTTTACGCAGTGCTGGATATGACGTTCTTACAGCAGCAGGTGGTCTTGACGCCCTGGAGATTCTATCCTCCGGCAAGCCTATCGATCTGGTAATGCTCGACTATCTTATGCCGGGCATGAATGGCGATCGCGTCGCGGAAACTGTTAAGACCAGATTCCCTGATCTGCCGATCATCGCTGTCTCTGCCGTCCAACTCCCCCCTCACATGCTCGATGCCGTGAACATCTATGTGCAAAAAGGCCAACCGGTAGAGGTTCTTTTGTCGGCCATTGCCAAAGTCCTCGGCCCCAACTCTTCCCCAAAACAAGAGACTTCTCCGGGGAGAACCGTCCTTTGCGCCGACGATGAGATCAACGAGCTCACTGCCAGAAAAATGGTGCTCGAATCCGCCGGCTACACCGTCCTCACCACCCGTAAAGGCGTGGATGCCCTGGATGTATTCCGCTCCACCCAGGTCGACGCCGTTGTACTCGACTACTTCATGCCGGGAATGACCGGCCTATCCGTTGCACGCGAGATGAAACATTTGCGTCCCGAGGTCCCCCTCATTGTCTTGTCGGGATTTGCCGCGCTGCCAGGCGAGACCATCGGCGTCGTCGACTCCTGGCTACAAAAGCGAGATGTGGAAGTGCTTCTTCGAGAACTTGAAAGGTTGATCCAGTTGAAGACCGCCGGCCAGCCCGGCAGATAGCCGCAACAGGATTGCGCGATTCAGGCAAGGGCCACTCCACAAATGAAGACGTCACCCCGATCCTCAAAGCTCAGGCTCGCCGTCCTGCTGGTCTCAGCGATTTTCTGCGCGTCCTCCGCCTGGACGGCCAACGCAGTCACGCCCGAGGATCAGACCAATTCCCTGAAAGAGCTGAGCTTAGCGGAGTTGGGAAATCTCCAAGTCACCACCGCGACAAAAACCCCTGCCGCGATTTGGAAAACTCCCGCCGCCATCTATGTGATCACCCACGATGCCATCTTGCGTTCCGGGGCCACCAGCATCCCTGACGCCCTGCGGCTTGCACCGGGCGTAGAAGTCGCGCGCATCGATAGCGACAAATGGTCGATCGGCATTCGCGGATTCGGCAGCCGCCTTTGCCGCTCAGTTCTCGTCCTCATCGACGGCCGTACTGTCTACACCACCTTGCTGGCCGGAACCTACTGGGAAGTGCAAGACACCGTCATGCAGGATATTGACCGCATCGAGGTCATTCGCGGTCCCGGCGGCACTATCTGGGGACCGAACGCAGTCAACGGCGTTATCAACGTCATCACCAAGCCAGCTTCAGAGACGCAGGGAACGCTCGCCTCCGCTCTCGGCGGCAATGTCGATCAAGGCGCCGTGACCCTTCGCCAGGGCGTTAGCCACGGCCCGGTGAATTACCGCGCTTACGCCAAGGGCTTCAACCGCGCTGCACAATTCCATTCTGACCATCGCGAATTTGACCACTGGCGCGCCATGCAAGGAGGTTTCCGCCTTGACTGGACTGAGAGCTCGCAGGATGGTTTTACTCTCCAAGGCGATATTTACGACGAACGGGCCGGCGAGAGCGTCGTAGCCACCACCTACGCTCCACCCTATTCTCAGGTGCTCGATGGCAATGCCCTGCTTTCCGGTGGCAACATCCTGGGTCGCTGGAAACGAACCACGGGCGAAGCCAAAGGTATTCAATTGCAGGCCTTCTACGATCGCACCAATCGCTACGAACCGAATTTCACCGATATTCGCGACACTTTCGATGTCGACTTTCTTCAGCACTTCCCTCTTCCCGGCCGGCAAGAAGTTTCTTGGGGCCTGGGCGCGCGGTCCAGCCGTGGCAAGAATCCTCTCGTGGTCTCGGGCCTCACCTTCACGCCCAGCCCAAGAACCGACACTCTCTTTTCTGCCTTCCTCCAGGATGACATCGCAATCGTCGATCGCCGCTTGTCGCTCTCCTTGGGAACGAAACTTATCAAGACCAATTTCACCGACGTTGAACCTGAACCCAGCGTCCGCCTTTTATACACTCCAACCGACACGCAGACTTTGTGGGCCGCTTACACCCATGCTCTACGTACCCCTTCAGACGCAGAGGAGAATTTCTCGCTCGCCGGCTTCATCGGAATCGCGCCTAACAGCCTTCCCTATTTCGCCCGGTTTAACCCCAACAAGAATTTTCAGCCCGAACAACTTAACGGCTACGAACTAGGCTACCGACGCCTGGTCGGCCAAAACCTTTATCTCGACTTGTCCGCTTTCTACAATCATTACAGCAGCCTGTTCAGCGAAGACATCACCGGACCTCCGTTTATCGAAACCAATCCTGGCCCCACCCATATTCTTCTTCCCGCACAATTCGGAAACGGTTTGCTAGGCGAGACCTCCGGCGGCGAGATCGCTCCGGAATGGCAAGTGACCGACTTCTGGCGCCTGCGCGGCTCCTACTCATTCCTCGAGATCCACCTCAAGAAAGCTCCAAATTCCCTGGATATCGGTTCGGCGCCGGGCGTCGAGGGATCGAGCCCCCGGCATCAAGTCCTGGCGCAATCTGGCTTCGACCTGCCCAAAGCCGTTTCCCTCGACCTTCTTTATCGTTATGTAAGCGCCTTGCCCGGCCAGAACGTTCGCGCATATTCCAGTGCCGATGTTTCCCTCGGATGGAACGCGACCTCGCATCTTCGCTTTTCCGCGGTCGGTCAAAACTTGTTGCAGCCGCATCACGCCGAGTTCGGGACCGATCCTGGCCCCTTAGTGCAGATTAAACGCAGCGCCTATGCGCAAATCACCTGGCAGAAATGATGCATCGCGATCGTCATAGAGTGCATGAGAAGATTTTTCCTATCTCTTAAGCAGCACATGATTCCGGACCGCCGCATCGCCTTACGACCCGGTGTGGATATTCTTGTTTTGCTGCTTTGCATTTCATTCCATCCTCTCAACGCTAGCGCCCAGCAGGCTCATCCCACCGAGTCCCAGGTCAAGGCCGCCTATCTTTACAATTTCGGTAAATTCGTTCGCTGGCAGGCTCCGCCTTCCGACTCCGCCTCGTTCGACATTTGCGTGCTCGGCAAAAATCCTTTTGGCTCCGCGCTCGCTTCGACTGTCTTGGGAGAGAAGCTTGACGGAAAGGACATTCACGTCAGGAACATTTCCAACCTTCCCGACGCAGCGCGCTGCAGAATCCTGTTCATCAGTTCCTCGGAAGAGAGCCGGCTTAGGGCCATCCAGGCGATGGCGAAACAATCGAATTTCCTCACGGTCAGCGACATGCCTGGCTTCGTTCAGCGCGGCGGCATGATAGAGCTGGTCACCCACGAAGACAGAATTCGATTCCAGGTCAATGTGGGCGCCATCAGCGACGCCGGATTATCCGTCAGTTCCGAGCTGCTCAAAGTCGCCGTCAAAGTAATCGGCGCAAATCAAGCCCGGGAGATTGACAAATGAGAACCACTCCAAAGTCAATCTCCAGAAAAATAACATGGATGAATATGCTGGTCAGCGGCGTGGCCCTGCTGCTGGCCGGGGCGGCATTTTTCGCATACGACCAGGTTACGTTCCGGCAGGGCTTGGTGCACGCCCTCCGGGCGCAGGCACTTATCGTCGGTTCCAACAGCGTTTCCGCGCTGCTCTTCAGCGACCCGCAGGCTGCGGCCAACACTCTTTCTGCATTGAAAAGCTCTCCCAACATTGAAGCTGCCGGCATTTTCACTCTCGACCAAAAGCCCTTCGCTACGTACTTGCGCGACAAGGGCGCTCAGACGATGAACGTTCCCGCGCTCTTCGCTCTCGAAAAGGAGTCTTTCTGGTTTCGCGGCAACCACCTTCTACTGGTCGAACCCATCATTTTCCAGGGTCAGACCATGGGCTTCGTATATATCCAGTCCGACCTGCGCGAGATCGACCGGCGCCTGAAACGTTACGCAGCAATTGCTTTTGGCGTGCTCCTGCTGAGTCTCATTGTCGCCTCTTTCGTTTCCTCCTTGTTCCGGAAATCCGTCGTATCCCCGATAGTCAGCCTCGCGGAAGTTGCACGTTTAGTGTCGCAGGACAAGAACTATTCCGTTCGCGCCCAGCCCAGCGGAGAGAGAGATGAGGTCGCCTTGCTCGTGGATGCCTTCAATGAAATGTTGGCGCAAATCCAGCAACGCGACGACGAGTTGCAGCGCGGGCAAGCCGAACTGGAACATCGCGTAGCCGCACGCACTCGCGAATTGCTCGTCTCCAATCGCGAACTCGAAGCCTTTTCCTATTCCGTCTCGCATGACCTGCGCGGCCCCGTCGATGCCCTCAACGGTTTCGCTTACGTTCTTTCCAAGGAATACGGCCCAAAACTTGACGCCAAGGCCAATGAATTAGTCGACCGCATCCGTAGTTCCTGCCGGCGCATGATGCAGTTAATTGACGACCTGCTGAACCTGTCTCGCGTGACCAGCGGTGCCATGGTCAGTCATCCCGTCGACTTGACGGCTATTGCCAGCGTCGTGTGCGAGGAGTTGCGCAGCAGCGCGCCCCAGCGCAACGTGGAATTTCTGCTCGCTGATAGTGGCACTGTCGACGGTGATCCGCGCCTTCTCCAACTTGTCATCGACAATCTTCTCCGCAATGCCTGGAAGTACAGCTCCAAGCAGCCTGCGGCGAAAATCGAATTCGGCGTCCGGGATAACGATGGCGTTCCTGTCTATTTCGTTCGCGATAACGGCGTCGGATTCGATCCCGGCTCCGCCACTCGCCTCTTCCAGCCTTTTCAGCGCCTCCACTCTGTGGAGGAGTTTCCCGGCAATGGCATTGGGTTAGCGACGGTCCAGAGAATCGTGAGACGCCATGGCGGCGAAATTTGGACAGAAAGCCAAGTCGGCAAGGGCGCCACTTTTTACTTTACTTTGGGGCACCCCAGGCCAAATCCTCCCGCCGCGCCGCCCGCCTAACCCACACGGGATTAAGCCCTAATTTATGATTTGAGCTAACTAGTACTACTTACGTGCGAACCCCGCTTTTCGCGGGATTTGTCCCAACCTTGCGCCTCTTCGTCGCACCCAATTATGCAGGGTTCCTCCCTTTTGCGAGATGTGCTTATGAAAAAACCGCTTCTTGCCCTGCTATTCCCTCTCGTTCTCTGCTCGTTTGTTTGGGCGCAAGATAACTCGATCACCCCGATGTATCCCCAAAATCCTCACCCTGATCAAGCTCCGGCTCCTGACCAGGACGCCGCCCCTCAGCAGATGAATCAAAATACCGGTCAGGACATTCCGGTCTTCCGCGTCAATGTATTCGCCCGCACCACCAAGGCCGTAAACTACCGTCATCGCGGAGGTTCCACGATGGTCGACTTCCGTGGCACAGACCTCATGCCCGCCGTCAGTGGGCACGCGAAGGTGGATGGCAAGGCCGGACGGCTCGCCATCAGCGCCGAACTCACTCACCTGCAACCCGCCAAAAGTCTCGGCGGCCAGTTCCTCACCTACGTTTTGTGGGCAATTACTCCTGAGGGCCGGGCCGTGAATCTCGGAGAAATCCTGCCCAGCGACGAAGGCAAAGACAAGATTGACGTGACTACCGATCTGCAGGCCTTTGGAATGATCGTCACCGCCGAGCCCTATTACGCGGTTGTCCGTCCCAGCAACGAAGTCGTCGCAGAAAATGTGCTCCGGCAGGAAACCAAGGGATTTGAAGAGCCCATCGACGCCAAGTTCGATGTGCTGGAGGGCAAGCAATATACTATCGATGTTCCTCCCGACCAGCTGCCTTCTTCCATGGCCAGCGCCAACGCGCCTCTTGATTTGCTGGAAGCGCGCAACGCCGTCGCTATCGCCAAAGCTGCTGGCGCTCAGCGGTACGCTCCCGACAGTCTCACCAAAGCCGAAGACATGCTGCAACGTGCCGAGGATTATCTGCAGCGCAAGCAAGGGCGCACTCCCATCGGTACGGCCGCTCGCGGCGCCACTCAAATGGCTGAAGACGCACGTGTGTTAACGCTTCGCCGCCAGGAACAGGAACGACTCGATGCCGAACGCCGCGCTCGCGAAGCCGCGCAGGCCAAGGCCGAAGCCGATGCCCAAGCCGCTCGTCAGAACGCGCAAGATGCCCAGGCTCAGTCCGCTGAGGATGCGCGGCGCCGCGCTGATGCTGAGGCGGCTGAGGCCGCCGCCCAACAACAGCAAGCCGCTGCTCTGGCCGCTCAACAGCAAGCCCAATCCGATGCCGACGCTTCTCGTCAGGCCGCGCTGCAAGCGGATCAACAAAAAGCTCTAGCTGAACAACAGGCCGCCGCGGCCGAGCAGGCCCGACAGGACGCTGTCCGTCAAAAAGAGGAATTACGCGCGCGCTTGCTCGCTCAACTCAATCAGGTGCTCCAGACCAAAGACACAGCCCGCGGTTTGATCGTCAGCATGCCCGACGTTCTCTTTGACTTCAACAAATACACCTTGAAGCCCGAAGCCCGCGAACGCCTCGCTCGCATCTCGGGAATCGTCCTGGCTTATCCCGATCTCCACTTAAACATCGAAGGCTACACCGACAGCATCGGCAGCGATGAATACAATCAGACTCTTTCGGAAAAGCGTGCCGCCACTGTGCGCGACTACCTGGTGAGTTCGGGAGTTTCCATCAACAATGTCGTCGCGGAAGGTTTCGGGAAAACCGATCCTGTGGCCGACAACAGCACGGCTGCGGGACGCAAACTGAACCGCCGGGTGGATATGGTGGTTTCGGGAGACGTGATTGGCAATCAGAACCCGGGATCGCCGTCCTCCCCTTCCATCAGCCCGCAAACCTCAGATCGTCCGCAGTAGTCGCCGCCTTTCGGTCTGCCGCGCTGCCCCGCAAGGGCAGCCGGCAGGCTGACGTCGTCCTCTACCAGCACTGCGGCCGCCCACGGATTCACGTGGCCAGCTTTATCGGTCCGCCCGTTCGCCAGTTCGCACACGGGGTTCTATTTGTCGATATTCGTCTTCCGAGAGCACATGCTTGGTCAGCAATTCGTGGGCGCTGGCATAGGGGCGATGCTCGATCACTCGGTCACTTTGGACTCGTGTCAGTCCGGCACCCACAAGTTCCTCGCGGGTTGCACTATTCAGGTCGACTCGCTCTTTGTCTCGGTTCCAGCCTTCCTTCACGCCTTCCGCCATGGATTTAGCATCGCGCTTCACTTCCGCGGTGGTCTCGGCAGTTTTCTCCCGTAGTTCGTCGGAACTTTGCCGATGATCCTCAGTGGTGCATCCAGCAAGACCCAGGCCGCAGCTGAGAACGAGCATCCCCAGAATGCCCGATCGCAGCCAGACGATTGACGCTGATTTATCGTTCCTTACCGTAGTCTCCATCGAACAATCTCCTATCAAGCGAAAAGCGCCTCTCGATCTGTTTTCGAGGAGGCGCTCAGTCGCAACTGTTACGGCCTATTGGTTCGGGTCTGTCTTATCTTTCACTTTCTGCGCACCTTCCTGGGTTTTATCCGCAGTCTTGTTCGCAGCTTTCTTGGTGGTATGTTTCACCGTGTGACCGGTATTCTTCGCCGTCTTTTTCGTGGCCCGGCCGCTGTCCTTAGCCGCGTTCTTGGTTGCGTGCCCCGCATCTTTCATATCCTTTTTCGGACTTTGCTCGTCCTGCGGGGTGAAAGCGAAGGCGCTGCCGCCCAGCGCAGCTGCCAAAAACATAGCAGTAACATATTTTCGTCCGTTCATTAAGTTTCCTCCGCGCTGGTTGGCCCTGTCGACCGCGTTTTAACGACGTCAGCCTGGGAAGTTACCCGATTACTCAGTCCCAGTCGCCCCGTAATTCTGGCTCGACACTCGACCTTTCACCTTGTCGCTGATGTCCTGCACTTTCTCTCCAATCGAATTCCGGATATCTTCGCCGCTGGCGGGAGCGAGCAATAACGCGGCCCCCGCGCCAACTCCCACTCCGGCAGCAAACAACAGTATGTTGCGCAGAGTGTGATCTTCCTCGGGGAAAATCGCGGTGCGGGCGTCATCCGCGAAATCCGAAGCCCTTTGCGATACACGGTCTACCTGGTCGGATGTCTGGTCCATGACGTAAACAGCTGTTTTAAGAAGCGATTTCAGAACGTTATTCCACTTCATTCTCATTTTGATCCTTCCTCTCCTTTTCGGCAGGGCGTGAGCCCTGAAAATTCAACAGTAAAAGTTGCGGCAGCACGTCTTCTATGCGGCCCGGGTTCCGAGCACAAAGTGCAGAATCAGCGATATAACCGCAAACACCAACAACAAGTGAATGAGTCCACCTGTCACATGGAACACCGCAAACCCGCCCAGCCAAGCGATTAGCAGAACGACAAATAAAATTGTCCAGATACTCATTGCTATCCTCCTCTTTTGAGTACGTTCCCGAATAAAGAATCGGGGACCGTCTTGGCCCGGAAAGGTTGCGAACCGCACCGTGCACGCCGCCTTACGCGGGTATTTGGAGCCTAAATCCGCCTCCGCTTCGTGTCATTACCGCGAACCTTGTACTTCTTCGAAAACATGGGGGTACATTTCATGTATCGAAAACTTTGGTCAGATGATCGGACTTGGACGGCCTCTCAGGCAAACCCAGCGAAACGATCCGCCGCCCAAGGTCGCTATAGCTGCATGGCTGCCCGACGCTTCGGCGAGCGCACTCAAAAAGACAGCCTCGACTACGAGTTACGGCGAATTCGCACCAACCTCCTGAACCAATTCACTCTCTAACTAACGCAATTGTCCAGACTGCATTGAACAAAGTCCCAGGTCCGGCGGGTATGCAATTCGACCCAGCCCGTCTTTGTGGGCGCGGTCGCCGCAATCCATTGGAAGCGTGCGATAAGAGGTAAAGAAGCAATGACAGAGCAAATCAGACTCAACACTGGCATTGAAGGGTTAGACGACATTCTGGTGGGAGGTTTGCCCGCCGGCCATCTTTACCTGGTTGAGGGCGATCCCGGGACCGGCAAGACTACGCTGGCGTTGCAGTTCTTGCTGTCGGGCATCAGTTCGGGCGAAACGGCCCTATACGTCACACTTTCGGAATCCGCGAAAGAATTGCGGGACGTCTCCGCCTCCCACGGCTGGTCCTTGGATCAAGTTCAGATTTTTGAGATGTTGCCCGACGAGGAAGCGCTCCGGCCGGAACGTCAATACACCGTTTTTCATCCCTCGGAAGTCGAACTCGGTGACACGACCAAAGCCATCGTCGCTAAAGTCGAGGAAGTCAACCCGAAACGCGTTGTCATTGATTCGCTTTCCGAGTTGCGCATGTTGGCTCAAGATCCACTGCGTTACCGTCGTCAGATTCTGGCTTTTAAACAATACTTTTCTGGAAAACAGCGCACCGTCTTGATGCTCGATGATCGCACCAATACCGATCGTGACCTCCAACTTCAGAGCATCGCCCATGGCGTAATCGCCCTCGAAAACCTGTCTCGGGACTATGGAGTCAAGCGGCACCGGCTCGAAGTCCTTAAATTACGTGGATCATCCTTCCGTGAAGGCTTGCACGATTACAGTATAAAAAAAGGGGGATTATCAGTTTATCCGCGTTTGGTCGCCTCCGAACACAAAACCAACTTCCCCCGCGAACAGATCTCCAGCGGAATTAAAGAGCTCGATTCACTGGTGGGCGGGGGCCTCGATCGCGGCACCAGCACCCTCGTCATCGGCCCCGCTGGCGCAGGCAAGTCTACGATTGCCGCCAGATACGCGTTTGCCGCCATGCAACGAGGCGAATCCGCCGCCATCTATTTATTCGACGAGGGCTCCACGTCCTATCTGGCGCGGCTGAAAAGCCTGGGGTTCGATATGGAGCCCTTTCTAGATGATGGACGGCTTCTGCTGCGGCAAATCAACGTCGCCGAACTGTCGCCGGGCGAGTTCTCCCATATGGTGCGTCAAGCCGTCGAGGCGGACGGCGTCAGGGTCGTCATCATTGACAGCCTGAACGGCTTCACCAACGCCATGCCCGGTGAAAAATTCCTGCCCATGCAGTTGCATGAGCTGACCACCTTCCTCAATCAGAAAGGCATCGCCAGTTTTATGGTTCTAGCCCAGCACGGCCTTATCGGCCGCGAGATGCAGACCCCAGTCGACGTCAGCTATCTGGCCGATTCGGTTCTCTTGCTCCGCTTCTTCGAAGCCAAAGGCGAAGTCCGCCAGGCCATTTCCATGATCAAGAAGCGCAGCGGGCATCATGAACGCAGCATTCGAGAACTTCGTCTCCACCGCGGGATCGTCGTGGGAGATCCCTTGTTTAACTTCAAAGGCGTCCTCACCGGGATTCCCGATATCTTGGTTCAGAAGCGGCGGAAAGTAGATGGCACCGACAAAAGTAATGACCTCGACCCGGTCCACTAGCCACGACCAGCGCGTGCTCGTACTTGCACCCAGAGGCCGTGACGCCGATCTTATCTCCTCCGCCCTCGAGGATGTCGGGGTACTTTCGCACATTTGCCGGGGCGCCAAAGAAGTTGTCGAAGAATTGAAGTCGGGCGCTTCCGCCGCCGTCATTGCCGAAGAAGCGCTCGGCGAAAAGCAGATAGAAGACATTGCCGCGGCGATATCCAATCAACCCCCGTGGTCGGACCTTCCCATCATCGTGCTGACCGGCGGTGGTGAACCCAATCGCGCCACTCGGCAATTGGCCAGCATGCGAATCCCTCTGGGCAATTTGACCCTGCAGGAGCGGCCCTTACGCGCCGTCACTCTGGTCAGTTCGGTGCAAGCGGCACTACGCGCTCGCGAAAAACAATATGAAGTTCGCGATCATTTGCGTGAACTCCAGTTCCGCGAAGAAGCCTTGCGCCGCGCCGAGGAACAGTTCCGTCAACTTGCCAATGCCATGCCCCAGCTCGCCTGGATCGCGGACTCCCAGGGACGCACTCTTTGGTACAACGATGGCTGGTTCACCTACACTGGCAAGACTTTTGAACAGCTGGATGGGTCGGGATGGCAGTCCCTTCATGATCCGGAGATTCTGCCTCAGATTCTGCAACGCTGGCACGACTGCATTCGAAAAGGCATGCCCTTCGAAATGGAGTTCCCCTTGCGCGGCGCCGATGGCCACTTTCGCTGGTTCCTGACGCGCGTCATCCCCATACGGGATAAGCAGGGAAAAATCAATCGCTGGTTGGGCACCAACACCGATATCCACGCTCGGCGTGAAGCCCGCGAGGTGCTGCGCTCCAACCAGGAAAGATTGGAAGCCGAAGTCGCGAAGCGAACGGCTGCACTTCGCCAACTGTCCAGTAGACTCATTCGCGCCCAGGACGAAGAACGCCGCCGTCTCGCCCGCGAACTTCACGACAGCATGGGCCAATACCTTGCCGCCATGTCGATGAGCCTCGCCGCGCTGGTCGCCGACACGCCGAGCATCGACAAGAAGCGTTCCGACGATCTGCAAAATATCATCCAGCTATGCCTTAGCGAAACTCGCACCCTTTCCCATCTCCTCCATCCACCGCTCCTGGACGAAATCGGATTAGCCTCTGCCATGAAATGGTTCGTGGAGGAATTCGGCAATCGCAGCGGAATCCGCGTCACGCTTCACTGCGAATGCTCCCAACGCCTTCCTACCCTTGTCGAAACCATGCTCTTCCGCGTGGTGCAGGAGGCTCTCACCAACATTCATAAACACTCCGGCAGTCCGACCGCTGAGGTGTCGCTGCGGGGGAACAGCGCCGACGTCGTTCTCGAAGTCAGCGATCAGGGCAGGGGAATGCCTAGGGAGCTTTTCGACCGTCTCGGAAACCGAGGCTGCGTGGCAGGGGTCGGACTGGCCGGTATGCGCGAACGCGTGTTCGAAATTGGCGGCGACTTTCGCTTGCAATCCGACCCTCAAGGAACCAGTATTCGCGTGTCGATTCCCGTCGCCATCGCAGCCTAGCCTGGACAACATCGGCCACCTGTCGCTCCACTGCACGAATTAACTTCCTTCGAAATCGTCCCGAAAATTATTCTTTCGAGTTCGAGTTGGGTCGGAATCGCGAGAACTAAAGGTCGCTCTCAAATGCGTCGATGGTCAGATGGAGGCTCGCTCCGCCCCAGGTACCGAGCTTCCATACCGGAGATGTCATGCTGAAGCGGCTCTGGGTCCAACTCTGGTTCTTGGTGTTGATGGTCATCCAAATTCCGATTCCCATCAGCTGCTTTGCCCAGCAGATCCATACCGCGGGAAAGCGCAAGCTTATTATTGAAATTCGACCGGTTTATCCGACGCTGGCGCGCAAAGTCAATCTCACCGGCATGGTGCGACTGCGGGTCACGGTTTCTGCTGCAGGCTACCCGGTCAATACCGAGCAGCTAGGCGGCAGCCCTGTATTAGTCAAAGCAGCTACAGACGCTATTTTCAAGGCTAAGTGGGAACCCACCTCCAACGAAACCAAAGAACTCATCCAAATCCGCTTCGATGCCGATCAGAAGTGAACGCCTCATTCCGAGGGATGCTGCCCCGTGAAATCTGAACAGCACGGCTTCTGCACCGGCTTGAATTCCATCAACTCGACCCGCGTGAAATCCGGATCGTAAAGGTTCAACTGCCACTTTCCATCCCTGCCCATCTGCGCTTTTTCGTCATCGTGCGGCTTCCACCCGTGCGCTTCCAGAATCGCTTGCGCCTTTTTCATATTAATCACGCCCAGCGAAATATGATCCATCACTCCCGTCAGTCGCAGGTCCGGATGCTGCGGCTGGTTCAGCATGTACTCTAGCCAGTCCGTGCCATCCGGCACCTGCAGCGAGACCCAGTCTGTCTCGTTCTCCTTCATTCCGCCGTGCCAGTAAGGACGAAAGCCAAGAATGTCGCGGTAAAAGTGATCCTCGGCCTCGCGGTGATAAACCAGAAAGCCCGCATGGATCATGTGGCGCGAAACTGCGGTAGCCGTCGCCGGAACCGTTTCACCCGCGCCTCGCTGCACAAACTCCACGCGATGCCCCTCCGGATCCTCCACTACGAAAAATCGAGAATAGTCCGATCGCTCCTGAATTTCCGGCGCCTTGATTCCCTTCCCGATGAGGTATTCCCGCAGCACTCCAACGTCGTCGGTAGCAAAGGCCACATGATCCATGCGGTCCCCAGCTTTCGGATCGGGCGCGGCGCTGTAGCCGACCCACTGCGTACCCACGATGTAGCGTAGACTGCCGCCCGGTTCGACCGGCGGGCCGGAAGATAATCCCAAAATGTCCCCGTAGAGTTTTTTCACACCCCCGGGCGCAGTGGTATAGAACGAAACGTGATCAATGCCGAGAATCTTTGGTCGCTGAGGAGAAGTTTGACCGTGGACACCGATCTGCAAAATTCCCATCTGCAAAATAAAGACCAGCGCGAGCGCGAGTTTCTTCATGGCGTCGATTCTAGTTCAAGCGATGTCTCCGACCGATCACTTCTTTAAAATGCCCACCTGTCTTGAAGGGGCGCGGCTTCTAGCCGCGCCGCAAGCCCTACCCAATGCATCCCGGCTTTAGCCGCTGAGGGGCGTCTTTTTCGCAGCCTCTGACTGCCCGTGCCCTTCCCAGCGCCGCGCTGGCCAAACGGCAACCCCTACAAGCCATCCAAAAACTGCCGAAGCAGTCTGGCAGCTTCCTCCGGCTGTTCCCATGCCGAATAATGCCCCGCTTTCGGAACCACTCGCAACTGGCTCCCCGCAATATGCTGTCGCATCAACTCCGCCTCGTTCACTCCCGTCATCGCATCTTCATCGCCGGTTACCAGAAGGGTAGGAACATTGATGGTCTTCAATGTCTCCACTGAATCCGGACGTGCCGCCATGCCGCGCTGCACCTGCGCCACATCTTCGGGCGACATCTTCCGCATCATGCGCAGCGCTCCTTCAACCAGGTCGGGACGCATCTCGCGCGTCACCTTCGCCGTCACCTTCTGAATCATCGACTCAAAAAACGGCTCCGTCCCCCGTTCCAGAACGTCATTCGCCGCCTGCAACCGTCCCGCGCGCGCTTCTGCGCCATCCGACTGCGCTTTCGTGTTACACAATCCAAGCCCCGCCACGCGCCCGCGATGCTTCCGCCAGAACTCGAAGAGTGCATATCCCCCAATCGAAACTCCCACCAACGGAGCCCGTCCCACTTCGGCGTCATCCATCACGGCCGCAATGTCCGCCGCGTGCTTCTCCATCGTGGCCGGCCCGTCGCCCACGCCGGAATCGCCATGCCCGCGCAGGTCGGGCATCACCACGCGATACCGCGTAGCCAGCTTTTCTGCCACCGGCAGCCAGAATTCATGATTGACGGGAAAAGGATGCAGCAACACTACGGGAGGACCGTCACCGAGCTTCCAGTAAACGATCTCCGCATCGCCGCTCTGAATGCGCTGAAAAGGAATTGGCTCCATCCCAGCGATTAAATCACAACTTATGAATTCGCCTCATCTGAGGTCTAGAGATCGAGGTCTAAATTTTATCGCCTAAAATGAGGCCCGCACTTAGCCGTTCGTCGCCGGCTGGCTCGCCACCGGCGCCCGCAGCAGCAGCGGTTCCTCCGGCATCACAATCCAGGCAATCACATAGGCCACGCACCCAAAGCAGCCCATGAATGCTGTGATCAGCCACACCACTCGCACCAGGGTGACATCGACGTCGAAATACTCCGAAAATCCCAGGCAAACGCCCGCGACCTTGCGCCCCAGCCGCGGCCGCACCAATTTCGTCCGCGCCGGCGACGCAGTCACGCGCACGCCACAGTAAGCACAAACGGCCGCATCGTCCTGAATCACCTTCCCGCAATAGTTGCAGTACATGGCTCCGCCTCCACTAGATAATACGCAATCGCCGCCGAAAAGTTCCTCACTCGTTTCCCAACTCAAGAGTGATGAACTCCAACAACTCGGCAGAGTTCACGATTCTCGGGCCCGCATCGGGCAACTGCGGAAAGTGCTTTTTGTTGCCAGTCACCAGGAAATCCGCCTTCCCCGTGAGAGCGCATGCGATGAACTTGTCATCGCCGGGATCAGGCGACAGATTAGTTGTGGGAACAGCTTCCAGCAGGACGCCTTGACGCTTAAACAAACCCAGCACTGCTTCCACCTCGTCTCTCGAGAATCCAAATTTCTCTCGCTTCAGGACCCCTAAATATTCCCTGAGAATCTCAGCCGAAACGCACGGCACGACTAATCCTTGGCTAATTGCCAAGACGATTAACGCTTCGTTCCCTGCTCGCGAAATCATGGCCGACACAAGTACATTCGTGTCGATGACCGCCCGTATCACCGCCGCTTCTCGCGCCTGTAGGAGGAAATCTCAGCCTCGATCTGAGGCGAGGAAAGCTTATCCAGTCCCCTCTTCTTCGCCCCGTTCCATGCCGTCTCCAGCCAGTCAGGCGCGGGAGCCGTCGTACGAATAAAGTCTTGCACGCTCATGATCACCACGGCTGGCTCGCCACGCCGCTCCACGACAAAACGTTCGTTGTTTTCCACCGCCCGATCCATGATCTGGCCAAACTGCGTTCGTGCAAGGTGCGCATCGACACGGCGATTCATATTCGCCCTCCATCAATTGATTGATGCATCCATCATATCAAACCGTCAGGCAATTCCATCCTGCAAAGTCTGCGCCTTGGAAAGTTGTGATTATGTGGGGACAGCCGAGCGATGCTCGACTTTGAAGCTCAATTACTCCCGGTACGCTTCCCGGATGTACCGCCGCGCCTCATCCGCGGGCCCGGTGTTCGCATTTCCCGCCAGTACGGTCTCATATTTCTTCATCGCCAAGTCGCGTTTCTGCAACAAGTCGTACATCTCTCCCGCCGCCAAATTCGCCTTCTGCAACACATCTGGATCCGGGTTCGGCGCTTCGTTCACCAGATCGTAGGCAGCCGCCGCACCCGCCAGATTCTTTTCCGATCGCAACAGCTCTCCCAAGCCCCATGCCGCTAGTTCGTAATGCAGGTTCCCGTACTTCCCTTCCCGCCCGTTCTGCCAGACCTTGCGATATACCGCCTCGGCTTCGGGCAACCGGCCCGCCGCCCGGTCAAGGTTCGCCACTTCGGTAAGAAATAAATGATTCCTGGGATACTTCGCCGACAACTCATTCATATATCCCAGCGCTTCGTCGTACTGGTGCTCCCGCCGCAGAAACAGCGTCAGTACAACTTTGGCGTCGACCGAATTTTCCCCATTACTGCGCGCCACGTCCCGCAAATACGCCAACCCCTTTTCGCTCGATCCGCTCAGCCCCGCCAATGCTGCCGCGACCTTCACGCTCCACGGCAGATGGCTGATCACATAGTTATGGGTTCCTACCACCATCTTCGCATCCACATAGTTGGGATCGAGTTCCAGCACGTGCTCATGGTCGCGTCTTGCACCTACGGCATTGCGCAGCGCCGAAAACCAC
>DATBEI010000193.1:0-5780 GCA_036269595.1 Candidatus Sulfotelmatobacter sp. | reverse complement strand
CTGCGGCCATCGCGGAACATGCGCAGGCGTTTGACCAGAAGATGGCCGAGTTCGAGCGGGTATCGCAGCAAACGCCGGTGAGCGATGCGTCTACTGCGAATAACTCGGACTCTGGGCAGACGACATCCTCGGGGCCGAAGGCTGAGGTACACCTCAATTCCGACGAGATCGGCGCCGTGCTGGCACAATCGTTAGGCAATGGCGGTGCGAGTCTTCCTCCCGACGCTGCGGGCGGCGGGGCTGCGCCCGTTATCAAAGACCAGCAAGTCAGCTTTGATGGCGATCTCGTGCACGGCCAGTTCCTGATGGAGATTGCCGGCAAAGATGTCTGGGTTACGATCTCGGGGCATCTGGGCGAAAAGGATGGCTATGCCACGTTCGATCCTACGGAGTTCAAGGTCGGCGACCTGAGTGTTCCCGTTTCGCTGGTCAACCCGACTTTGCAAAAGAAATTGGCGGAGCAGCGCGACAGGCTGAAGCTTCCGGACAACGTTGGGGCGATGCGAGTGGAGAATGGGGAACTGGTGATGCAGCAGAAATAGGCGCAAAACCGCGGCGCTGCGCGCCTGACCGGGTTAAAACCCGGTCCCACACTACAACCTCCCACCTACAACCTACCACCTCAACCTACCACCTACAAACTCCCACACTCCCACTTACAACCTCCCACAGTAGAACCTCCCACACAGCAACAAATTCTTATTTTGCTTCCACTCGATTTTCGGCGGCTACTTTTGCATACCAGCGGCCTGAATCTTTCATGGTTCGCTGCTGCGTTTTGAAATCGACGTAGGCAAAGCCGAAGCGCTGGCTGAACCCGTCGGCCCATTCGAAGTTGTCGAGCAGACTCCAGGCATGATATCCGCGAACGTCGGCGCCATCCTCGATGGAACCGGCCAGAGCCGCTAGATAATCGCGATGATAGGCGATGCGGCGAGCATCGTGAATGGCGCCTCCCGCGTCGGGGCCGTCGTTATAGGAGCATCCGCTCTCAGTAATTTCAATGACCGGGCGGTTGTAGTCGCGCGTGATGCGCATGACCATGTCATACAGCGCCTTGGGCCAAACTTCCCAGCCAAAATCAGTTTTGGGGCCTTGCTGTCCGGCATCCATCTTCACCGGAAAGAGCCAATCTTGAGCGTGCGCGACTCGTTCGATCGTGCCGGGCGCGGAAGCGATGATGCGGTAATAAAGATTGATACCAATGAAATCAAGCGGGGCGCGAAGCTGCTCCATGTCGCCGGCCTTGATTGCCATAGCAGTTTCCGGCAAAAACGTAAGGGCTTCGGGATAACGGCCGCGCAGAGCCGGTTCGAGGAACCAGATATTGGTCATGGCATGGGCGCGCTCGGCGGCAAGCTTATCTTCCGCAGAATCGGTTGCAGGCTCGCACGGCGACATGCTGAAAGCAGTACCGACGCGAGCGGTAGGACGGGTGGCCTTGAGGGCGCGAAATGCGGCGCCTTGCGCCAGATTGACCACGTGCGTGGCGCGTAGAAAATCGAGCAGGCTGCTGCGGCCGGGAGCGTGGGTGCCTTCCAGGTAGCCTAAGTCGACAAATGCCGCGGGCTCGTTGAAGATCATCCAGTCATTGACCCGGTCGCCCAAAGTCTGCGCGGCCAGTTGCGCGTAGTCGGCGAAACGCGCGGCGGTATCGCGATTGGTCCATCCTCCGGCGTCTTCGAGCGGCTGCGGCAGGTCCCAGTGATAGAGCGTTACTTGCGGGCGAATGTGTGCCTCAAGCAAAGCGTCTACTACGTGTTTGTAGTAATCGAAGCCCTTGGAATTGGCCGCGCCAGAACCGGAAGGCTGAATGCGCGGCCAGGCGATGGAAAACCGGTAGCTGTTCAGGTTCATGGCCCGCATGAGGGCAATATCGTCGCGCCAGCGATGGTAGGAATCGCAAGCTATGTCGCCAGTGTCGCCGTTTTTAATTTTGCCGGGGGTGTGCGCGAAGCGGTCCCATATCGACTCGCCCTTGCCGTCCTCGTTCCATGCACCTTCAATCTGATAGGCGGCGGTGGCTGTTCCCCAGAAAAATCCCTTTGGAAAGGGCACAGCGGAGGCCGTGCTGAAACGCGGCGCTGATGTGCTTGCTCGATCGGCACTGCTCGCCTTGGAGGATCCGCTGCAAGACGAAAATGCCGCGGGAAGCCCGGCGGCTGCACCGGTTCCCAGCATCGATTGCACAAATCTGCGGCGGGTTAAGTGCAAGCCAGACAGGTCTCCATGATGATCAGTGGACACTGAGCGATTTCTGGCCGCCAGAACAGGCGTGCTTAGGCCAGTTTCGTCCCATCATTGTTGATTTTAGCGGAAGGAAAGAAAGTGCATGCGGTCCATTCCTGCGGAGTAATCCAGTCGAACAACGGCGGTTTCGACCGGCGAGCGCGAAGATCGTGGGGTTGCGAAACAATTTAAAATTCGCTTGACCCTTACGTTACGTCAGGCCGTAAAACTTCGATCAGGGGAACCGTGAATCGTACGTATCTGCCCCATGAGTTCGCAAAGCGCGCAGGAGTGACCGTGCGTGCCCTGCACCACTACGACCGGCTTGGCCTGTTGAAGCCCAGCGGCCGCACGGGCTCAGGGTACCGGGTGTACTCGGACCGCGACTTCGCGCGCCTGGAGCAGATCGTTGCTTTGAAATTCATTGGATTTCCCCTGTTCCAAATCCGCGAACTGCTTCGGCGCAAAGACATCGATTTAGCGGCTGCGCTCCGACAACAACGCCAAGTTCTGGCCGAGAAGCGCAACCATCTCGACCGGGCCATGCAGGCGATCGAACGGGCCGAAAAAATCGTGAGGGCCGGAGGAGAGCCGGATTGGGAACCATTCCGTAAGGTCATCGAGGTGATTCAAGTGCAAACCAGAAAAGATTGGATGAAGAAGTACTACACCGAAGAACAGCTCGCGAACCTGAGGCAACGCTGGTCGCCGGAAGTGCAGGCAGAATCGGAAGGAGCGTGGGCTGCGCTGGCGCGCGACACAGAAAGAGCTATCGCTGACGGTGTCGATCCGGCTGACGAAGCCGGGTTGCAACTCGCGGCGCGAAGGCAAGAGCTGCTGGCCATGTTCACGGGCGGCGACCGTGGCATCGAGCAGAGCCTGCAAAAGCTCTATTCGGATAAGGCGAATTGGCCAGGCAGTTTCAAGAAGCCTTATAGCGATGCAGTGGATACGTTCCTATGCCAGGCCGCCGGCGCTTTGGCAAAGTCGAAGGCTTAACAAAGCGCGCTTCAAGGAGGCGTCGTTAGCCCGCTCGCGACGCCTTCTCGATGTGCCCAAAGAAAGACGTAGCAAGCTACGTCTCTACGAGGCCGGCGGCTAAGGATTCAGGCTGTCAAACATTTTCCAGAGCTTGTCGGCGGTGGCACGATAAATTCTCCAACCGCTGGCATTGTCGGACGCCTCGCGGAAAAGCAATTCGCCTCGGCCATCGCCGTCTGCGTCTACTGCGTCCACCAACTCGAGGCGCGGAGTCATGTCGAGATGATACTTGTCGGTGACGCTGACGAAGAGCTTGTGGAGATTGTTGTAGATGTCGGGATTGGCCACCAGCAGGATCGAGTATTGAAGATCGGAGTCTGCGTGCGGCGTACCTGCGGGCGGCGGAGGCATGTGCGCTTCGGCAGTGAAGATCATTACCGGGTTGTTGTTGCCCCACAGGTCGAAAGCCTTCATCTGCGCGTTCTCAAGAATAGGATCCTTGATTTTAGCTGTCATGGTTTTCGCAGAGGCGGAGCGGCGCCTGGCTTGCGCGCCCGCGGTTTTCGGCTTCGCCGGAGGCACCATTGTGGCTTTCGCTTGAGCCTCGATATAAGCGCGTACCTGTTCTGTCGCCAGTTTAGTCATCTGCTTGAGACGTTCCCCTTCTTCGTCCTTGAGCCACTCGAATGCGAACGACTTGGGCAGAGCGACGGTGGCGTCGGAGATTGCGGGGATCAATTGGACGGCGGCTTTGTCGGGAGTCGCAGGAGCGCCGTTTTTAACCACGGTCGCAGGGGTAGCAGTTGCCCCGGGCTTGCTGTAACCGGGAATATCATCGTCCGCAAACGGCGCAGCGGGCTTGCCTCGGCGCAGCCTGGGCCGGCTCTCTTCGTCCGCTCCGCTATCCGACGTCGCGATGGAAGGGCCGCTCGAAACGTTGGCTTCGGTTGCTTTGGTGTCGCTGGATTTTGCATCGCCAGACTTCGGATTGCTCTGCGGGGCGGGAGCGTTTGGCGCAGTGGAATTGGGCTCCGATCCTTTCTTACTGGTGGTTTGGCTACCGGTCTTGCCAGGATTTGTTTGCCCCTGGCTGGTTTGCCCCTGACTGGTCTGGCCGGACCCGGCAACTCCTCCCGATGTCGTCTGTGGCGTTGTAGGGGTTGTATTCGCAGGCTGTGTTGCCGGCTGGCTGCCACTTCTCGTCAGCCGCGGCGGCTCATCCGTAGGATCGATGCCGATGGGTTGCTTTTCCGCGGTGAGCGCGGACTTCGGCTTCTCGCTTCCTTCCGGAATCCACGTACCGGTACCCAGCCACGGAGTCTGCACATTGACGGCATTGCTGTGCAGCGCGCTGCTAACCGTGAACAACCCCAGAGAACTGCCAGCGCGTTCGGCTTCATAGACTGTGCCCGGTTCCAACGCCATGGGGATAGGATCGGCCTTGTAAGCACTGGCGTCCCAAAACTTTCCATCGACCAGAATCGCGATCGGCACCAGCGACGCCTTGCCATTGGCCGCCAGTTGGAGCACTGCCACGGCTCTTGGTCCCGCATCTTTCTTTCGGGGACTTTTGCGCTCGCCCGGGGTGATCTGCGGCATTTCCTCCTGCGCCTGCGCTAAAGGTGAGAACAAAGACACATTCACGAGCAGCGCGACGAAAAACCATCCGCAGTATAAAATCCTTTGGAACGTCATCTTACCGAAGGCCGTTTTACCCGGAGAAATACCCATGAAGGTCAATGATAAGGCTCCTGACTTCACTTTGCAGGACGAGAACGGAAAAGAGGTCGCGCTGAAAGAAATGCTCGGCAAGACCGTCGTTCTCTACTTTTATCCCCGCGCTGATACTCCAGGTTGAACCGTTGAAGCTCGCGGGTTCCGCGACACACATAAAAAGATGCAAAAGACCGGCGCGGTGCTGCTCGGCATCTCCCCGGATACGGTGAAGGCGCAAAAGAAATTTCAGGAGAAATTCGATTTGCCCTTCACCCTGCTCGCCGATGCCGACAAGAAGGTCGCCGAGGCTTTCGGCGTCGTAAAGGAAAAGAATATGTACGGCAAGAAGGTGATGGGCGTGGCGCGGACTACCTTCATCATCGGGCCGGACGGAAAAATTCAGCACATTTTCGAGAAGGTGAACCCGGAGGGACACGCTGAAGAAGTGCTGGATTATTTGAAGGGAGCGGGCAAGGGCGCGGCGTAACCGGACGGGCAGCGGTTAGAATCTGCGGATGCCGAAGCCCGGGCTTTCGCCTCAAATCGCGCAGATTCGGCCGTTGGATCGCCACTTTTTTAGCCGCGATCCGCGACGGGTCGGGCGGGAACTTTTGGGCAAAGTTCTAGTGCGGCAGGAACACGAAGTCCGCCGCTCGGGCCGCATTGTCGAAGTAGAAGCCTATCTGGGGACGGAGGATCCCGCCGCGCATTCCGCCGCCGGAAATACAGCTCGGACCGCGGTCCTGTTCGGGCCTCCTGGCTATGCCTACATATATTTCATCTACGGCAATCACTATTGCCTTAACGTCTCCTGCGAGCCCGAAGGCCACGCCGGCAGTGTTCTGATTCGTGCC
>DATBEI010000173.1:0-57513 GCA_036269595.1 Candidatus Sulfotelmatobacter sp. | reverse complement strand
CGCGCCAACCGTTCGCCGCGCTTGCGGTCGCGGGTCCACACACTGGCTGCCAGCCCGTACTCGGAGTCATTGGCGAGCCGCACAGCTTCGTCGTCGTCCACGCACGCCATTACCGGAAGCACCGGACCGAACGTTTCCTCGCGCATAATTCGCATATCGTGTGTGACATCGGCAAGAACCGTGGGTGCATAGAAATTTACGCCGAGTTCAGGCAGTCGCGTACCTCCCGCCAGAACCCGTGCCCCGCGCGCCTTCGCGTCTTCCACGTGCAATTCGACAATCCGTACCTGTCGCTCCTGGATCATCGGACCTACGTCAGTCTGAGCGTCCATGCCATTGCCCACACGCAGCTGCTTTGTCTTCTCGGCGCACGCCTTAGCGAATGATTCATACAAACTACGATGCACATAGCAGCGCTCCACCGACAAGCAGGCCTGTCCCGCATTCACGAAGGCACCCCACACGGCCGCGCTGGAAGCCACGTCCACGTCGGCGTCGTCGAGGACGAGCATGGGATCTTTCCCGCCCAACTCGAGTACGACGGGCAGCAGGCGCTCAGCCGCGACGGCGGCGATGCGCTTCCCTGTGGCAACGCTGCCGGTGAAAATGAGTTTATCGATCGGAGACTTCAGCAGCGCAGCGCCCGCCTCACCCGCGCCTGCCACCACCTGAAACACGTTTTCGGGAACGCCAGCGCTGTGCAGCAACGACGCCAACTCGAGCGCCACCAAAGGCGTCAACTCAGACGGCTTCAGCACGACAGCATTTCCTGCTACCAGCGCTGCCAGCGTCTCGGTTGCAGGAATCGAGAATGGATAATTCCACGGCGAGATGATTCCGATCACGCCATGGGGCTCACGAACCAACCATCCGCTCTTTAATTTTGTGACCAGATTGGCGTGCGGCACCGGTTCGTCACGCAGCAGGCCCCACGCGTTGTCGATGAGAAATCGAGCCGCATCCAGCACGACCAGGACTTCGGTGACGAGGGCCTCGACGAGGGGTTTGCCGACTTCGCGCGTAATCGCCGCCGCAAGTTCCGATTTCCGTGCGTAGAGTCTCGCTTGAAACTCGCGCAGGACGGCAATCCGCCGCCGCAGTCCAATTTCCGCCCAAGCCACCTGCGCCGCTCTCGCCCGCTCCACTGCAGCTTCGACTTCGCCTTCACTCGCACATTCCAACTCGCGCAGAATTTCCCCTGTCGCCGGATTCACCGGCGCAAGTTTGCGCGCCGCAATTTGTAGATCTGTTGCCATGGACAAATCTTAGTCCGGAGAGACGTGCGTTGCTACTTTTCTACTTCGACGGTACTGCTCCCAGAGTCGGAAATGCAGCCGCAGTCCTAGTACTCCACGCTCGCCAGGTACAGGCCGCTGGCGGGCGCCGTCGCTCCCGCCGCTGACCGGTCCCGAGCCTGCAGAATCCGTGAGATATCGCCATCCTTCAACGTTCCTTTGCCGACTAGAATGAAAGTGCCAACAAGATTTCTCACCATGTGGTGCAGAAACCCGGAACCGCGCACGGTGTAGATAAGTTCTTCCTCAATGCGCTCCCACGACGAGGAAAGTATTTTTCTGACATTCGTCGCAGAGCTATTCTCCTTCCCACGCTCCGGATCGACTGCCGCGAACGAAGTGAAATCGTGCTCCCCGATCAGCAACGGAGCCGCACTTTCCATCTTGTGCTCTGCAAGCGGATAGGGATAGTGCCAAACATAGCGCGCCAGAAACGGCGGACAAATTGGTTCCCGGTAGATCCGATAGCGATACGTCTTGGCTTGCGCCGAATGCCGCGCATGGAATTCCAGCGGCACCTCGGCGACCTCCAGGACCCGCACCGATGCCGGAAGAATATCGTTCAGCGCCTTCAAAAAATTCCCGGCGGGAATAGAAGTCTGGGTGACAAATGTCATAACTTGGGCCAAGGCATGCACCCCGGCGTCGGTTCTGCCGGAGCCCTGCGGCAATACCTTTTCCTGCGTAATCCGTCCAATGGCAGAGGCGACTGTGCCCTGAACGGTGACAGCATCGGGCTGCACTTGCCAGCCGTAAAATTCCGCTCCGTCATAGGACAGAATCATTTTGAGATTGCGCATACGATCTTTCGAGTCCCGAATCGATCCGGAATCATCCAAACAAACTTCACGATTCGGCAGCACTTTATCAGTTTCAGCAGCGACGGAGCGTAACTCCAGTCACATTCTGGTCAGATATACTAAGTGGTTTCCACGCAGTTCCGATTTTGAGGATGATTCTTTCTGTTTTGCTGCGTCCCAGAAAAGATCGAAGCAGGAAGCCGAAGATGAAAAAGGGGATAAGGTGCAGCCGGCTTTTTTCCCTGGCTTTCCGGAACCTTTCAGCGGCAAAGTGCGTACCAGTGCTTGAGCAGTGCTTCGGTTTGGGCAGTCGGGAGTCCTGGGACATCTGAATTTTTTTGCACCACTTTTCGTATCCAAGGTTTTTAATCAGTTGGTTAACGAACGGAGATGAGTAGATGCCATTCGCACGCTTAGCCTCGCCCCTGCGGCCTATCACTGCTGCAATCTGTTTCGTAATACTGACCCTGGCATGCTTGGGCCAGTCCGCGACGCCGGCGGCTCCAACGCCGCAGAATACGCCAGAAGCACAGCATGTGCCGACTTTAAATTATGCCCAGCCTGCGTCGCATTTTCCTAATCCGCTGAGCCCCTACGCGCCGCGCCATGTCTCAGCACCCAATTTGGCGAATACGGCGCGCATCGACGCTCTTATGCACGACGGCAAGCTGTCTCTTTCTTTGAACGACGCAATTGCTCTCTGCCTGGAGAACAATCTCGATATCGCTATCGCACGCTACAACCTGAATATTGCTGACACCGATGTGCTGCGTGCCAAGGCTGGAGCTCAGATTCTCGGTGTGAATCTTGGCATCGTGCAGAATACGCCCGGTGGCGGCGTAGGCGGAATCGGCACTCAGGTCGGCTCGGGCACTGGCGGAACCACTCTCGGTGCAGGCGGCGCAGGTGCAGGCGCGGGCGGCATCGTCGGCTCGACCGCCGGTGGCCTGTTCGGGCCGTTTATCACCAGTTTTGACCCGATCATCACGGGTACGTTCCAGAACGATCACGCAGGCTTCATCCCCACCAGTCCATTTTCCGGGACCTACCAGGGAACGACCACGGCCAACTTTCAATACCTTCAGGGTTTCCAGTGGGGAACCAATATGTCGGTCGGCTTCAATAACAGCCGGGTCACCAGCAACAATGCTTTCCAGTCCGTCAGCCCGGCTCTCAACTCCGGGTTTCAATTTAAGCTTACCCAACACCTGCTGCAGGGCTTTGGATTCCCCGGCAATACCCGTTTCATCCGAATCGCGAGAAACAACCGCGAACTATCCGACGTTGCCTTCCGTTTGCAGATCATCACTACCGTCGACCAGATCGAAAACATGTACTGGGATCTGGTCTACGCTTATGAGAATCAGAGGGTAAAGGAAGAGTCTTTGACGTTTTCTCAGAAGACCCTTTCCGATACCAAGAAACAAGTGGAAATCGGGAGTCTTGCCCCCATTGAGGCGGTTCGAGCCCAAAGCAGCGTAGCCGCCGACCAGCAGGCTCTGACCGTTGCTAGGACCAATCTTCAGTTGCAAGAGTTGATCATGAAGAACGCTCTCAGCCGCACTCTCCACGATCCGATGCTGGCGGGAGCAGACGTGATTCCGACTTCGACCATGGAAGTTCCAGAAAACGAACAGATTCAACCAACGGAAGATCTGGTCAACGAGGCGCTGCGCCATCGCGCTGAACTGGTCGAGGCCCGCATACAGTTGCACAGTCAGGAGGCCAGCAACGCCGCCCTGCGCAGTGCTCTACTGCCGACTCTTGATGCGTTTGCCTATTACGGCGGCTCGGGCTTGGGCGGTTCCCAGAATCCCCGAAGCATTTGTGCGGATCCCACCTCACAGTTCGGCTGCGCAACTGCTAATCCAAATCCAGCCCTTAGCCAGTTTCCCCTGACTCCGTCGGTTAGTTATCCCTCCACTCTCAACCAACTCGTCAATTCCACTGCGCCCGACAAGGGCGTCGGCTTGCAGCTCAACATCCCGCTGCGCAATCGCGCCGCGCAGGCGGTACAGGTTCGCGGAGAGCTTGAGTACCGTCAGGAACAGATGGCCCTGCAGCAAACCGAAAACCGGGTCAGCATCGAAGTCCGCCAAGCTCAGTTTTCCGTGGAACAAAATCAGGCCAGCGTAGCTGCCGCCAAGGCGGCTGTCGATTACGCGCAACAGTCGCTCGACGCCGAGCAGAAGAAATATCAGTTCGGGACCTCGACCACGACGGCCGTGCTGCAAACCAGAAGCGCTTTAGCGACGTCGGAATCTACCCTGATGTCGGCGATGGCCGCCTACGAAAAATCGCGAGTGGAACTCGATCGCGCGGTTGGCACCCTGCTCGACAACAATGGCATTAGCATTGACGACGCCGCTCGAGGTCAGGTGACACGCATGCCCAACGTTCCTTACGTTGCGCCGCGCAAGGATCTTCCGTCGTTAACTCAGCCAGTTCAACCGGCGCCGCCGCCGGTCCAGCAGTAGTGAAACGGGCAATTCGAGGCGCCGCTGAAGTCGCAGCGGCGCCGGCGGGAGGCTTCTGTCTACGTTCCTTAGCGAGTGAAAGTCAGTCCTACCGGCCAGCTTCGCGAATCCCTTTCGCCTTCTTGATTGCCTAATCCAAGGCATGAATTACCACGGTTCAACCGATCATGCTCACCATACGCCTTAGCTAAGCGATCAAAAATAGCGGAGCTGAATCGCGATGCATAAAAAAACTAAAAGGCCCCGCCAACCCAGAATTTTCACACTGTCAGCCCGCAGCTTTCAGTTCTATCTCGAGAGGCTCCAAGCGCACAAACTGACCGAAGGGAGTAGCTTTCATCCAGTGTTTGGCCTCGAACATCGCCAGATAAGTCGCTCGCAATCGTGACGCGCGCACGCTCACTTTTCGGCGGCCTTCCGAGAGCAGGGGATATCCCAATATTTGCAAAAAATCGCCGACCAGAGCTT
The DNA here is from genome assembly GCA_036269595.1 of Candidatus Sulfotelmatobacter sp. Taxonomy (GTDB): domain Bacteria; phylum Acidobacteriota; class Terriglobia; order Terriglobales; family Acidobacteriaceae; genus Sulfotelmatobacter. Next base: position 52,473 of record DATBEI010000173.1, on the reverse strand, counting down.
CGAGTGCAACCGCTTGCTCGGCAGACATTTTCGTCTTCCAGCGTGCGACCGGGTCAAAACTTTCGTTGGATGGGGCCGCAAAAGAAGTATTCGGTTGGCGCACCGATCCAATTGCTGCGCGCTGAATCCGGTCATAATCCAGGTCATGCTCGATGAATTCGCCGAGCCGCGATAAAGTCGGCTTTGGATTTGTGACCAGATCCTCGAATCTTACTTCCTGATAGTCCGGTCCCAGATGCCGTCCTTGCTCTCGCCCTTTGCGCACTACCCACTCCCAATACAATCCCGCGACTCCAAGCCGCTCGTCGCGATCCCACGGCAGAGGATAAGCCCACCCTTGCTGAACATACGAAAGCGCAGCATCGCGGCCATCGCGAATGATGTGGATGAATAGCGCATCCGGAATTTGGCGCTTGATTTGTTCCATGTACAAGAGATGGTCGGGGGTGCATTCAGCCCACCGCGCAGTTCCCTGCTTGCGCGCGACTTCCTCCATCACGATTCGCAGAAAATCGCCTCCACCGCGGCACGCGTCCATGATCTTTTCGCTGATTTCGTGAGCATCCAGTCCGGAGACTCGAAACAACTTGCTCTTAAGCCATGTATTCAGAAGTTCCCGCCGGTTGGCGGCCGAACGCATTCCGCCAAAGCGCGGCACCAACAAATTGAAGACGTTGGATTCCGCGCGGTAAACCGCGAAGTCTCCAGCTGAGAGCAGCATGTGATAAAGAACCGTGGTACCTGAGCGCGGACAGCCCACCACAAACACGGGCGCGTGGTTCCGCCTCGCCGAGGAGGATTCGGCGGCGCTCTCAGTCTTCCTATCGGCCAGTGATTTCACGACGCACTCAGCATCCTTCCTCTCCAGCTTTAATTCCAGTTTCACTGTGCTCTTGCATCAGCGTGCGATAGGCAGCCAACCAACTCTCGCGAACCGCCGCCCATCGGTAGCGACGCAATTCTTCAAAGCCGTTCGCAGCCAGCCGGGAGCTCAGTTCCTCGTCTCTCAGCAATCGCAAGATGTTCTCCGCGAGTGGCGCGGCCTCGCCTGGCTCCGACAACAAACCGGTGCGTTCGTGATCCACCAAATAGCGCATTCCTTCCGGCGCCGTGCTAACGACAGGCGTGCCCGACGCAAATGCCTCGAGGATGGAAACAGGCATATTGTCGAGGCTCGAAGCGTTCACAAAAATGTCCGCTTCGTCGTAGACCCGGCCAATTTCAGCTCTGGGAACGGCTCCCAGAAACCTCACCCCGGTGAGCTTTAGCTCATCGACCAGGTCGCGAATTTCTTTTTCCACCGGCCCTGCACCGGCCAAGTCCAGGCACGCCTCGGGGAAGACTTTCTGGACCTGCGCAAAGGCTCGCACTATTAAATCGACGCGGTAATAAGGATGAAATCCGCGCGTACAAACCAAATGCGGACGAAGCGGCGCGCGCGATCGAAAGCGAAACTGTGACAAGTCCACAATATTCGGTATAACTTTCGCCTTCAGCCCAAACTCTTCAAATACATCAACCAGGTAGGCGGAAGGAACGACCAGCATGCCCATCCGAGCGAGCATGGAGCGAGCCGTCCCGAATCGCCGCAAGTGATCGCGCGCTTCTCCGCTGTGATAGTGCAGCAGCAGCTTCTTTCTCCGCATCCGGGCTATCCACCAAGCCGGAACCGGCGCCAACAAGAACGACCAGTAGGATGCGGAAAAAACATGGGCAATGTCGGCGTTTTTTAAACCCCGCCACAGCGCCAGTAAATACAAGGGCTCACGAACTACGGTCCTCAGCCCCGGAACCCTCTCCACCCACTGGAGACCGCGAGGAAACTGAGGGTCGATGGGGATGAATTCCGCATGCACGTCAGCATCGCTCTGCCAGTTTTTCTGCAGCAGATCCGCCTGAACAGATTGGCCGCCAACATAGCGCAACGATGCCGCTACAATGGCGACTCGCAAAGGCTTTTGAGCGGGAATGCTGCGATTGCGAGTAAGCGGCATCTTCCAGAGCTTCCGCTCCAGCAATTCGGCATAGAGTTCCTCATGCTTTCTGCGCATCTGCTCGATTGTGAAATTTTCCTCGGCAAATCGTCGGGCGATTCGGCCCACCTGGTCTCGCATGGGAGCATTAGCAGACATCTGCAGCAGCGCCGCTTCAAGCGCATCCCCATCGTTCGGAGGAATCAGAATTCCCCTGCCTTGCGACAAAAGTTCAACGTTCCCGCCCACCGCCTTCGCAATGACTGGAACTCCGGCCGCCATCGACTCGAGAATCGCGTTGGAAAGGCTCTCGGAAGCCGAAGGCAATACAGTAACGTCCAACGATGCCAGAATCGCAGGGATATCACGCCGCTCGCCCAGAAATTGAACTTGACCGCGAATTCCTAATTGCTCCGCCTGGTGCTCCAGTTCTGTCCGCAAAGGACCATCTCCCACGAAGACTATTTCGAAACCAGGCAGGCGATGCCGCAAGCGCGCGCCGACCTCCAGCACAATTCGATGGTTCTTGGAACCAGCATTCATGCGCGCGATCATGCCCACGCGAAACGTGCCAGGCCGGCGCGGTTCGATTCGAACTGCGTCGGCGAATGCTGCCGACGGTAGTCCGTTGCCGATTACCACGGCTTGCGCCGGGCTCAGTCCTTGCTGAATCAACCGATCCGCGGCTGCTCGAGAATTGCACACCACACAATCAGCCCAGCGAAACATTGCCAATTGAGCGCGCCGCTGACTGGAAGAGAGCAGATCGCCCAACTGCCGCTGGCTCCCAATTACTACGGGCGTGCGAGCCATCTTCGCAGCTGGAATCAATGCCAGGTTGGTATAGAAATCAAATGCGTGAGCCACTGCAACTTTATTCCGTCGCAGATAGGCTGCCAGTCGGTAGCGTGCTCGCATCGACCGCGGGCGATAAAGGCTGCCGCCAAGATCGAAATGCTGAACTTGCCCCAGATCAATCCGCAGGGGACCGTTTTCCTGCAAGCACCCCAGAGTTACGCGATAATTCCGAGGCTGCAAAGCGCGAGCCAACTCGACAAACTGTCGCTCGCTTCCGCCAGTCTCAAAACTATTGGTCATCAGAAATACGCCGGGAGCGCCGTCGCGGCTCCGACCCAGCTCAGCGAAATCGGGCCCCGCAGCCAATTCCGGATCGAGCGCTTGTGTGGTGGGCACGTTCATAGCGCGTCACCACTCACTGGAATTGCGCTCTCAGGCGCGCCAACCGACTCCGCATCGTGCTTCTCCAGATAATTGCGGTGCCACATTTCAAGCATCAGCAGCCGCCAAATCCGGCCTGCGTGGTTTCGCCGTTCGCGGAAATGCTCGTCCAGCATCAGGCGCACAGCGCGCGCATTAACGTAGCCGCGTTGCAGGCTGCGCGGGTCGAGCAGCACCGTCAGGATCAAGTCCTTTAACTCATGGCGTGTCCAATGCACCAGCGGCAGCGCAAATCCTTGCTTCGGCCGGTACAAAGTTTCTCTCGGCACGCCCAGCCTCTCCGCCAATTTTCTGAAAATGTACTTCTGGTCGCCGCCCCGCATTTTCCACTTCGCCGTCAAACCCGTCGCCCATTCGACAAATACGTGATCGACCATCGGCGCTCTCGCTTCGAGCGAGGTCAACATACTCATCCGGTCCACCTTGGTGAGAATGTCTGCCGGCAAGTAAGTTTTCGAATCAAGATAAAGCAGGCGGCTCAAAGGATCCTTGGCTGGCGCACGGTCCAGATAGTCGCGAAATACGTCGAAGGGATCGTCTTCCCCCGCAGCAGGCGTGATGAAGTCATCGGAGAATATCTGCAACTGCCGCTGCAGCGGCTGCAGAGAAATATCCTCCAGATAGCGCTCTTGCCATGGCAAAGCAATGCTGTAGCTAAGGCTCCGACCGGGCGTTTGCCGAGGAACTATCGGGTGAAGGTATTCGCGATAGATGCGGCGCATCCCAGCTGGTATCCAAGGAAACGCGCGATCCTGCAAACATACGCGATAGCGATCATAGCCGGCAAAAATCTCATCGCCAGCATCTCCCGACAAGGCAACAGTTACATGTTGCCGCGCCAGGCACGACACGTAATACGTGGGAAGCGCCGACGCGTCCCCAAACGGCTCTTCCAGAGAATGAGTCAAAGTCTCAACCGAGTTGACCACGTCCGGTTCGAGTACCAGTTCATGGTGCTCGGTGCCAAATTTTTGTGCGACCAGGCGGGCATACGAAGTCTCGTCAAAATCTTTCTGGCGGAATCCGATGGAGAAAGTCTTCACCGGCCCGGAGCTAAACCGCGCCATGAGCGCAACAATCGTCGAGGAGTCGGCGCCTCCGCTCAAGAATGCGCCGAGCGGAACGTCGGCAATCAGCCGCATCTTCACCGCTTCCCCCAGTCGCTGCTCCAGCTGCTCCAGGCACTCCTCTTCACTCGCCGGAGAATGCGTTCCATAATCCGGAAGGTCCCAGTATTGGCTTACGGAAAGTTTGCCGTCCTGAAGTTCAAGCAGGTATCCGGGCGGAAGTTTCTTGATGTCCAGAAACGCAGTCGCCGGATCGGGAATATATCCGAATTGCACGTACTGCCTGAGTGCCCGGCGATCGACTCGCGCTAGTTCGGGCGCAACCGCGAGGATGGATTTGATTTCGGAGCCAAACAGTAACCGCTGGCCGTCGAATGCATAGTGCAGAGGCTTCTCGCCCAGGCGGTCGCGCGCAATGAGCACTTTGCGCCGACGCTCGTCGTAGAGAGCGAACGCGAACATGCCTCTCAGTTGGTGGACGCAATCCCGTCCCATCTCCTCGTACAGATGAACAATTACCTCCGTGTCGCTGTGAGTCGAAAGATGATGTCCTCGATCTTGAAGGTCAGAACGGATTTGCTGGAAGTTATAAATTTCGCCGTTGAAAACCACCCAGACGGAGCGATCTTCGTTAAATACCGGCTGGTGGCCGCCAGCCAAATCGATGATGCTCAACCGGCGCATTCCAAAGCCGGTCCGGTCTTTGACAAAAATTCCTTCGTCATCGGGACCGCGGTGCACGATCGCCTGGCACATGCAGTGAATCGTCGCCGCTTCAATGCGTTGGCCTGCAGCCGTATTGACGATGCCTGCGATTCCGCACATGCCTTATGCTCTCTCGCTCACTTGAGCGGGGGCGCCCTTGCTGACCCGCGCTGGCGATTCGCTGACCAGCTTCAGCCGGTAGTTCCGGTACTCACCAGGATTGCCCTCATGCCCATCGCAAGCTGCCCAAATAATGTTCGTCATTTCGCGCGCCGTTACGAAGTGAAGGATCTCGCGGCGTTCCTGCGCCCCTTCCACAAGGTCAGCGAGAAATCGCTGCATCGCCCCGCCCATCACGGCGTCTTCCTGCGTGGGATCCATACTGTGAGAATGCAGCTTAATAAAAATCCAGTCGGGCCTTCCCTGAATAGAAATTGCGGCCTGCTTCCAGAGCCGAAGCCGCCGGAGACTCGGAGGATTGACGCCAGTCAAGGCCGCATTCTCAAACCTGCCAACGCGGTTGCGTGCGTTCTTGTCGAAATCCAGCATCAGCGGGCCTTGCACGATGATGGGAAACGTCTCCAGAGGACGATTATGATGCAGATCCCGGCCTTTGCGATGCGGGGCTTGTTCATTTAACGGCAGGGCGCACTCGTAGAGCGAATTCACCTTCCCGATCTGCGCCGGGTGGAATGCCGCAGTTGGCATAGTGAAGTCGGCATAGCAGCCGGTATCGGCGAGGATCTCCATCTCGGTATCAACCCCGCACGCGTAGCCACCAGCCGAATTCGCCAATGCAAAATTTCCGTGCACGAACGCGTATCGCGGCTGGTCCGACCCATCCAGAAAGGAAAGCGAGCCGTGATTGAAAACCAGGGCATCGCGAAATTCCACCAACTGCCGGCGCGTATTCTCGGCGGTGTCGGGCCAGTCCATTCCGTGATGCAAGTGAATTTCAAGTTCGCCCCAACCTTCGTGACAATGCGCCGCAAGCCGATCGACCAATCCCCGGTCATACTGTTCCGCGGGAAAGAAGTAAGTATGAACAAAGGGGCGGCCCTCCTGGTCTCGCCACGATTGGACCGCGCGAGGGTATTCAGAACACCACCGTTTCACCCGCCGATCCTGCTCGGCAAGGGGAGCATGAGACCGGCCGTCTTCCGGGACAATCGAGGGTTCAAAATGATCGGCGAGAACGAAGATCAGATGCACAACTCCTCGGGGACTCGGGCGGGCAAGCCTTTGCCAGGCATAATGAGGTAGCCATCGCGCATACCCGAGCTTGCGCAAAAACTTTGGTCCGCGCGCCCGTGGCTTCAAAGAAGCTCCCTTGGCTCCGCTCTCCATGGTCTTGTTTCCCGGTCTGCTCATCGTACTTTGCAAGATGCACCCAATCGGCCCAACGGATCGAGAGCCCTTAGCGGACCAAGGTAAGGTCATCCGATTTCCTCTTGCGCGCGCGCACCGCCCAATAACGGGCACGCCAATCTTCTGCGGCCGCCGGTTCGGCGGCAGGATTTGCCTCTCGTTCCTTAATGATCACCAGCAGAACCGACGAATACGCTACATAGAAATACGGGAAGAATTGATAAGCCACGGGCGCAAACAGAGCGCCAATCACGAAACCGATCAGCGAGCCGTGCAACCCGCCAACAAACAGCTTCGTCTGCTCATCCAAGTCTCCGCTGCGACGAACCTTCCTGAGATTGCGGAACGCACTGCTGAGAAACAGCAGGTAGAGGATCAGCGACGGAATGCCGCCTTCCACCGCAATTTGCAAGTAGGTCATGTGTACGTCTTTCCAGACGCCCGAATAAGTCTCGAAATTCCTAACCCCAATTCCCAGGATCGGATAGTGTTCAATGCCCTCGATGGCCCGATTAATCAGATACTTTCTTTCCTCATACGATCCATAGGCACGACCCTCTTCCTGCGTATCCACTCGACCGCTCATGGCAATCACCCGGTCGGTCAAAGTCCGCCCCGCGAAGGCCAGCAGAATAACCAGCGCGAAGACGCTGACCACGATGAGGTAAAGCCTTCGGCCTTTCACTCCGAAGTGCCACAAGCAAACCACACCTGAGATGATCAGAGAAATGAATCCCGCCCGCGAGGCAGTCATAAAGAGCGCCAGCCCCATGATCAGGATGGCGAAAGTCCAGCACAGCTTGACCAGCACTCGCTTCGCCGTCAGCAAAAACGCCAGGCAAAATGGCAGCGTCAGAACGATCGCAAAGGCAAGATCGTTGGAGTTGGAATAAATGCCGCCAATCACGCCTTCGAGCCGTCCCTGGCTATGTCCCAGAATGATCGAGACCACGCAGATGACCGCCACGGAAGCGGACTGAATATAGATAAGCCGCCGGAGCTTTCCGAAATCCGTGACCAGCAGGTAAGTGAGTATCCAGAGGATCGAAACCTTGGCAAAATCGAGGGTGTTGTTGAGCGCTCCGCCTCTCCACACGGGCGACAGCACTGCTGACAGAAAAAGGACAGCCGTCATTAGCAGCAGCCAACGTGCCTCCCACGGGAGATCTTGCACCCTACGTTGTGTCCTGCCCATGCTCGTCAGCAGCGCAAGCAACGCAAAAATGCCCGCGATTTTCGCCATTGGGATGTGCGTCAAGCCCGGAATCCAGTCCTCGGGCCGTGCGCAATAAACCACGTAGAATGCAGTCAACCAAAAGAAGCCTGCGCTCGGGGCCGCGGGCTTTCGCGTCTCGAGGAAACGCGCTCTCTCCAATTGCTCGGCTGGTTTGGCCCGCATGGTCTTCACCGGATCCATACCTCCTTGCGCCCGGTAACAAAGTTGGCCAAAGCGACCACTGCCGCCATATTGAGAACAACCAGCGCAAGCACCGCATTGGCAAGTCGGGTAAGCGGTCCATGCGGCCGTTTTGATAATGCGAAGAGCGCGAGCCCGTAGAAGGCCAGTTGCAACACAAAGGCGCCGCGGTAGAACCGGTCAGGGATAGCGAGCGAGGCAACCAACAATACTGCCAGCGCAAATGGCACTGCAAGCCGCAGAAGCTTATGGCTGACGAAGCGGAACCACAGTGGGTTTTCGCTTGTTAGCACCCACGGAGCAATCTGCATCAACTGATAATTACCGGTCAGAGTGCGCACCTTCCGGCGAAACTCCTTTTCAGCGCCCAAATCAGGGTCGTCCCATGCTCGCGCTCGCCCGTCAAAAATGACGCGCGAACCCTGACGTGCGACCTGCATCGGCAAGAGCACATCATCCAGAAGCGTTTCCGGCGGAATCGGAAGCAGCAGCGAACGCCGCGCTGCATATAGAGCTCCCGTCGCACCCACTACCGAATCCGATGCGCTCTCCAGGGCCCGAATCTTTTTCTCTACGCGCCAGTAAACGCCCATACGCTTTTCCGCTTCGCCGGACGCGGCGTCGCCCAGCATCAATTCGCCGCTCACACACCCCACCGTTGGATCCGTGAAGTTCTCCAGCAGCAGGCGCACGGCATCAGGCTCGATCACCTGCCGCGCATCCATAAAAACCACAATCTCTCCCTGCGCCGCCGCAACCGCTTCATTCACGCGGCAAGCTTTCCCCTTCGCATCCGGCGAAATCAAAATGTGAAAGCGCTTATCGTTCGCGGCATCTGAAAGAATGTCCGCCGTGCCGTCCTTTGAGCCATCCGAAGCAATCACGAATTCCAGCCGATCCGGCGGATAATTTAGGGATGTGAGATTGCGTAGTTTGCGGGCCAGCGTCTGCTCTTCATTGCGCACCACGATTACGATGGAGACTAAGGCCTCATTCACGCCGCGCAGCACAGGTCTGGGACTCACGCGGCTCCAGATCCAGAGCCATGCCGCATATCCGGCGTAAGCGTAAAAGATAAACGCCGCGGCGCCCCAGAATATCCATTTCATCGTGCCCCCCGGCCCAGCAAAACGATCTTGATCGTCTGGAACAGGATCAGCAGATCCAACCCCACCGACGCATTCTTGATGTAGAACAGGTCGTACTGCAATTTCTCGCGGGCATCGTCGAGCGTGTTGCCGTACTTGTACTGGACCTGCGCCCATCCCGTAATTCCGGGCCGGACCACATGGCGCACGCCGTAATACGGAATTTCTTTGCTAAGCCACTCCACAAATTCCGGCCGCTCCGGACGCGGCCCCACAAAATGCATGTCGCCTTTCAGTACGCAAAATAGTTGAGGAATCTCGTCCAGCCGGGTAGTTCGCAGAAACTTCCCCACCCGCGTAATCCGTGGATCGTCGTCGGTGGCCCAAGTCGCTCCCGTATCCGCCTCGGCATCCTGCCGCATCGTTCGGAATTTGTAGCAATAAAATGTCGAGCCCCGTTGTCCCACACGTTTCTGGCGGTACAGTGCCGGGCCAGGAGAATCCAATTTCACTGCCAACACAATAAAAGGCAACAGCGGAAGCGAAAGCACTAATCCCACCAGCGCCAGCGAAAAGTTCACCACCCGCCGCACCAGGCGAAACCAATTGCTGAAGCGGAAACCGTCGGCAAAGATCAACCAACTGGCGTGCAACTGCTCGACTTCGATTCGCCCTGAAATTTTCTCCAACCACGAAGTCGCTTCTTCCACCTTCACGCCGTTCAGCCTAAGTTGGAGCAACTCTTCCACCGGAAGCGTCCCGCGCCGGTCGGGCATGGCAACGATGACGCGGTGCACGCCGTTTTCCTTCGCCAGTCCGACCAGGTGGGAAGCAACGGCCTCACGGTTCAGTTGTCCTTCGATGTTCCCAGTCCATCCCACAACTTCGATGCCCAACTCCGTCCTTTGGCGCAAGCCATTCAACAGCCGTAGCGCGCGATCGCCCGTTCCCAGCACGTACACACGCTCGCGGAAATATGGCTTTTGCACAATCCAGGTATACGCCCCGCGCCAGCCGAACAGCATGATGGTCAAAACCACCAATCCCCACTTGGCCCCGGGCAGAAAGATGCGGCCCGGCAGAAAATAGCGGTAGACCAGATCGACTGCAGCCAGCGCAAAGGCGACCAGGCCCAACACCGTGAACAGGCGAAACATCTGGTCCCATTTCGCGCCCACGCTGGAGGAGTCGTATAAATCCAGCCCGTGAGAAATCATCAGCACGATTGCCGTAATACAGACAATTTTCACGTACCCGCCCTGTACGTTGAGCAGAATCCAACTCGTCTCCTGGTTCTGCCACCACACTGTGAGCAGAAAAGAACAGCCCACAACTATGGCTTCGACGACCAGCAGCACCAGGGTTCGGACGGGATAGTAAACATTGAAAAGCCGGATCACGACTGCCTTCTCCTAGATCTTGGTTGCCAGGGATTTTTTCTGGTACGACTCGTAGTAGTAGCGGGCGTAGGGTATTTCGTCCTCACTCGTCCCGTTCAGGACCACTCCGATCAGCGCCTCCTCCGGAAATTCCTGGCGCGCTTTGCGGGCTAAATTCACCGGGGTCGAGTTCGAACGCACCACCATCAACACTCCATCGCACGCCTTCGCCAAAACGCTGGCATCGGAAACCGCTACTGCCGGAGGCGAATCGATAATGATCCAATCAAACAGTGGCTCTATGCGTTGCAGCAACAATTTCAGGCGTCCATTGCCGATCAATTCCGCGGGATCGGTTGCGCCGGTGCCGCTCGGAATGAAAAATAGATTCTCCAGCGGTCCCCGTTGCATGATTGAGAATTCGTCTTTTTTCGCCATCAAGTAGTCGGCCAGTCCTGGATCGGACGTTGTTCCCAACATCAGATGCAAACGTGGGGCGCGCAAATCGGCATCGATGAGCAACGCTCGCCGCCCATGCTGCCGCACCATCACCTGGGCCAAGTTCGACGACATGAACGACTTGCCTTCCTTGGGCAGAGCGCTGGTGACCAGAATTTTCTTCAGCGGCATCTTCTCGCGCAAGTGATACAGCCTAGAACGCAGGGTGCGGAATTCCTCGGTTCCGCGCGCGCCGTCATCGCCGTTCAGGAAGAGCATGGTTGTGGTATCGGGCTTCCATTCCTGCTGCGCACAACGCGCCAGCAGCGTATCGGTGCTGAAGGGACTGCCGAGGGCGGGCATTGAGGAGTGCACCGGAGCCGAGGGAAGCGCGACTGCAGGCGCTTCCGCCAATGGAGGCGGGTCGGCAACGGAACTCGAGGTAACAGATTGCCCGCTACTCACCTGGTTCGCTGCTCGTTCCTCTTCCGCTTTTTTTAACGCTTCATGGATTCGGCTCATAGTTTCCTCTCTTCAGGGACGTCCTTCTCTTCCTGACGCAAGCGATCGGCCAGCGTGGCCAGAGATCGCAACGCATTCACTAAATCGAATTTCTCCCCATTCGGATTGGCATTGGGGCTTGGCGGCGTCACCGGCAGGACACCGGATGTGGTGTTGTCGCCCAGATCGAAATCCTTCGCCACTCCATCGACCACCGCCGGCACAATTACCTTCTGCTGATCCACGAACGAACTCACCAGGCAGTGTTCGCAGAGAAGGTTAATCACTCGCGGAATGCCGGAGGCATAGCGGTGAATGGCCTCCAGCGCCTCGGGCTCAAAAATCTGTTGCCCGTTGGAACCCGCGATCCGTAACCGCTGCTGCACGTAGGCCTTGGTTTCGTCCAGAGTCAGGGCGTGAGTCTTCGCACGTAAAGTCAGGCGTTGCCGCAGTTGCCGCAACTGCGGTTGCTTCAGTTTCTGTTCCAGTTCCGGTTGCCCCACCAGGACGATTTGCAGCAGCTTTTCGGTGAAGGTTTCAAGATTCGTCAACATGCGAATCTCTTCCAGCACTTCATCGCTGAGATTTTGCGCCTCGTCGACGATGAGCACCGCAGTTTCCCCCGCTCGATAGCGATCCAGCAGCCAGTTATAGAGTCGCAGCAATATCTGGCTCTTCGCCTTCGAATCGCAGGGAATGCCAAAGTCTGCGAGCATGTAATCGAGGAATTGCGGAACGTTCAGCCGCGAGTTGAAGATGAACGCCGTCGCTACCTGCTGCAGGCGCAGCCACTCAAGCAGTTTGTTGATGAGCGTAGTCTTGCCCGTGCCTACTTCTCCGGTGAGCAGCACAAACCCTTTGCGGCTCTGGATTCCGTAGGTAAGGCACGCCAGTGCTTCCTCCGTGTGCCGCGTCAGAAAAAGATAACGCGGATCCGGATTCACATTGAACGGGTTCGCCCGTAGTCCGAAAAACTCTTTGTACATAGTTTTTCCTGCGGCCAGTTGCGCCTAAACTGCAATCACTTCTTTCTTTTCGTCTTTCTTCTCGTCCGAATGCTTATTGTTTTTCCAAAACTTGAGCCGGTTGTTTCCATTGTCCGCGTCAAGCGGACCCACCCACGGAACCGCCGCCAGCATGGGCAATTCCAGCACGGCCTCGGCATCCGCCTCGGTGCGAATGGATTGATCGCGCAACTCCAGCCACATCGCCAATCCAATTCCCAGCGCCAGCCCCGCTCCGAGTCCGCCCCCGGCAAACATTAGCCGGTTCGGGAAGCTGGGCGAGTCCGGAAGATTCGCCGGATTCAGGTTCACCATCCGCTCTCCTTCCGACTGGTTCGTCATGTTCACCGTCAAATCAGCCTTGCTCTTGTTGGCGAGCAGGTCCTGATAATTTTTCTGCGCGTTATCGTAGTCGCGCATCAGCGCCTTGTACTGTTCCTCAACCGCCGGACTCAGCGACACCCGGCCCTGGTAAGTCGCGATCTCCTGCTGATACCGTTTCTGATCGCGCGTGGCCGATGCAATCAAATCCGAATATTGGTGGACCTGCATCCTCAACTGCCGGATCTCGGCCGGTTCCATAGCGGAAGCCCGTTCGTTGCCGCCGTCGGTAGCACTCGCCGGCGCGTTGTTGATCTCCGCCAGTTTCTTTTTCACTTCAGCGATATCCGCCTTGGCTTTGATCACATCGGGATGGTCGTCGGTATAGCGCGCCTGCAAACTCACCAGTTCCGACTGCAAGTCGGACAACTGTTTCTGCAGGGTGTCGGGACTAGTCGTCGTTTGCGACATCTTCCACGTAGAAAGCTGCTGCGCCAGCACCGACTCGGTGTAGGCTTTATCCTGCTGCGCGCGGTTCAGGGTCTGGGTGTTCGCGTCCAGTTGCGAATTCAGCCCCATCAGAATTTTCAGGTTGTCTTCTTCGTCTCCCGGAAGCTGGCCAACATACTGCTTTTTGAAGGCCGCCAGCTTGGAATCAAGTTCGTCCAGATTATGCTTGGCGTCTTCGATGCCCTTGCTCAGCACATTGGTCGTGCCGGTGGCCCGGTCCTGCATGTAGGTGAGATTTTTCTCCAGCAGCAGAGAAGTCAGGCCGCTGCAGATGGCTTGCGCATCGCGCGGAGTTGAATCGGTATAGTTCAATCGAAAGGCCGGCTCCTGGCTGCCCTGAGAGCGCCTTTTCCCCGGCCCCATGCCGATGTCGGTTGATACGGCCTCAAGGCTGAACGTCTGGCCGGTGGTGATGCCATCGATCACCTCGTCGATGCTCTGCTCGCTCTTGGTCGAGCCATAGATCTTCTGCAGCATCGGCTTCAATGCCGCCTGGCTGCTCACCTGCGCCACCAGGGTGTTGATGCGCGCCGCCAGATCCTCCGTGGCCACCGGTTGCACCATCGTGTCGGGAACTTTCTGCCCTTCCACCAGGATGGTCGACTGCGATGTGTACTTCGGGGTGAAGGCGTAGGAGACAAGGAATCCCACCAGCGGGGCCAGCAGGGCTGGAATCAGGATTACCTTCGCTCTCCGGCGCAACATCGCCAGATAATCGTCCATAGTTAATTCGCGATTTTGAATCATGCTTGTATTCCTTCTGGCCGTTCCCGTTGGTTGCGCTCAACGGCCATGAAATCAGTCAATCCGGATCGGTCGGGGAGTCCAATCCACTCCAAACGTGAATACACTGCTGTTCGAAATACGATTACAGGCCGCAGATGCCGCGCAGTACGATTGATCAAACTCCAGTTCATTGAACTGGTAACTCGCATAGCCGCGGAAATTTCGCCCAAACGCGCGTTTCAGCCCGCCTCCCACAAAAGCGTAGTTATAGGCGTTCGCATTATTCGCCGGACACACCGACTGCGCGCTTTGTGCGCTGCCGCAGGCACTCAGTTGCTGCAATGACAGCGGCTGTAACGTGCTGTTTGATGAATACCCCACATCGATAAATCCATTGAGAATCCGACTCAACGGGTGTTCCAGGCTAAGACTTGTGATATTGCTCTCCGCCCCCGCAAAAAATCCTGACCCGCTGGTTTCAAAACGCTGGAATTCCAGATCCATCGTGGCTTTTTGAAATCGGTAGCGAAAGCGCGCTCGCGCCGCCACTCCGGGTTTTGTGCTCTTGACCGCCGTAGGAATCAACGTGTAACCGAAAACCTGGCAATAATACGGTTGCACTATAGGATTGCTGCACGTGGCCGTCTGCGTATCGATGATGGAGAATTGCGGACCGGCCCCGATCAGCAAATCCATCCTTCCGGAAATCCGGTGGCCATACAAGGCCTGAAGAACATGCGTATGAAAAGAAGTTCCTTCGACCGAGAAGTCGAAACCCTGGTAGCCATAAACCAATGCCAGTTGGCTTTGCGGCGACAGTGACCGGTTGTATCCCAGCTGAGCGGAAACCTGCGAACTGCCGATGAAAGAGTTCCCGAGTTGATCGCTTCCGTAGAAGTGCATCAGGGAATATCCCCCGGCGGCGGTCACCGTGGTTTTGGGCGACAGGCTTTCCGATACATCCACCAAACTCACGTTGAGCATGCGCGGCACAAATCCCAAATTCCCCAGGCTGCTGCCGCCCCAAAATCCGCCAAGGCTGGTGTTCCCCAGCGACGCGATTCCCTCCGAACCCACCGAACCGTAAGAACCCCCGAAGTTTCCTTGCGGCAGATAGCTGAAGGTATCTCGCACCGATAATTCGCCGCGCTTCCAGATAATCTTTTGGTCAACATCGAATTGCTGGACTTGTTGGAAGCCTCTTCCGTGCAATGAGTAGTACTCCACGCCGCCCAGGTAATTGAGAGCCAGGTCGTAGTGACTCCATAGCCGTTTCAGCGTCAGGCTTCCCACGCCGAGTGTGATGGAAGTTACTCCCCCTCCACCGAGAGATTGGCCAGCATTCGTGATCGCTGACTCGCTGAATGTCGCTCCCGGCTGCAAATAACTGAGGGGCGCGGCGTTCGGCTCCAGCGAGGGCAAGTCGAGTCCGGAGAGTGGAGGATTCGCGCTGATCGGCGTCGGCAGCGTGTCTTGGCCGTATGCCGGCACGGGCTGTTGCGGAGCGCCTGGCGGAACTTCGCTCGTCGACGGCGGCGTGGAGTCATCCTGCGCCCACGCTCCGCTCAGGGCGACAGCCATCATAGCCACGATCAAGCTGATGTGGAATTTTTGCATCGACGTCCTTAGGGCACCACCACCGTGTCACCCGGCTTCAACAGGATGTTGCGCTCCGGATGATCGCCTTTAACCACGTCCTTATAGTTGAATGGAATCTTCACCTGTTTCCCGTTCTCGGTCCGCAGCAGGTAAATCGCCTTCAGATTGGCGAATTGCGTAAACCCCGCCTGCGACAGCGCCTGCAGCATGGTCATGTGCGGCAGCAATGGCGTCTGCCCGGTGTGCACCACTTCCCCCGACACAAAAATGCGCTGGCTGTTCATCTGAGTAACGACGACGGTCACGCGCGGATCGGCGATGAATTTTTTTAGCTTCTCCGTGATCGAATCCTTCAATTGCACCGGGCTCAACCCCGCCGCGGTCACGTCGTTGAGCAGTGGCATCGAGATCTTTCCATCCGGACGAACCGGCAACAGTTCCGACAGATCCGGTTCCTTCCACACTGAAATGCGCAAGACGTCGTCCGCCCCGATCACATAGTCGGAGTCCGTTGTGGCTTCCGGCACCGGCGTCGCAGCGGCCGCTTTACTATTCCCATTGCCAGTCACCACGCCGCTGCTCTGCGCCAACATCGCCGAAGCCAGCATCGCCAGTCCCATCCATATGGTGAGCTTCATCACGTTCGTCATACCGTCTCCGCGGAGCTACGACGCTCCGTATCCCTCAAATCCAATTTGCTTCAATTTGTAGAGCAATGCTTTGTAACTGATCTGCAACTGTTCCGCGGCCCGCCGCCGGTTCCAGCGTGTGCGCGTAAGCGTATTCAGTATCAATTCCTTTTCCGCTTCCCGTGATGCCGCCTTGGAAGCTGCTTTCAGCGAGACGCTCGAACCCTTGTCTCCTGTCTCCGGCTTGCGCATGATGGCGCCAAGACCTCCCAGCGCCACATCCTCATCTCCCAGCGCGACCAGGACCCGGGCTGCGTCTTCGAGTTCGCTCAGGTTTCCCGGCCACGAATAATCCAGGAATAGGCGCAACGTCTGCGCGCTCAAGTTGGGGACATCCCGACCGAAGTCCCGCGCGTATTTCCGCAGGAAGTAGCCCATCAGGAACGGGATGTCCTCTTTCCTCTGGCGTAGCGGCGGCAGTCGCAAACATACGCCGCTGATGCGGTAGTAGAGGTCCTCGCGCAATCGCCCGCGTTTGACCTCCAGTTCCAGATCGCGCGCACTCCCGCAAATCAGGCGCGCGCGCTCGCCGCAGACCACACTGCCCCCTGAAGATTGCGGCAGCGCTTCCAGCAGGCAAGCCTGACACTCCGCACTCAAGTCAGCCAACTCTTCCAGATAAATTGTGCCCTGTTCCGTCCCCTCGCCGCCTTGCAAAACGGCCAGATCCCCCGGTTCCAGCCCCAAACATTGGAACCAGCGAAAGGACTCCTCACTTCGTTGCGACATTTGATGAATTCGTTGTGCGGTCGCGTGTTTGCCCGCACCAGATTCCGCCAGCAGCAAGACCGGAACCTCTCTCTGCGCCAATTCGCGAATCACAACCTCCACCGGTCGCATGCTGGCGCTTACGCCTTCCACAAACGCCAATCCGGTCGCTTCCCCGGAGAATCGACCTCCGGCCCTTGCACTATTGGGCAATAATTTACTCAATTTTGCCTTTCTGCTGACAGTTGACCTGCTTAAAATCAAGATCAATGAATGACCTTTAGGTGCAAGGGAATTGCCACCTTTACGCCGTCGTCCCCCACAACGAGAAAACCATTCTAACGCATTGTTTCAATAACTTAGAACTGGTTGGGACACTCGCGGGTGTAATACCCATACCCCAAGTGAAGGTGTCCTCTCCGTTTCACAGGATCTGTAGGAAAATCTTTTCACACCTGGATGGATTAGCTTGCCCCGATTATGGTGATGTGAGGGTGGCCGGCCTGACATTACTTCAAAGACCTGGCTACTCGGGAAAGTGCCCGCCATCCGCAACGCGAGATGCACCCCTAAACCAGAGTTTGCATTGCGTGGCTGCGGAGTTTCGCTTATTCTCGAAGCTCCCCCAAACGCTGCGGTGAGCCAACAGTTGCAGACCGAACCTTCGACCAAAAATTCGATGGTGCGCCCGTCGTCCGCAATTTGGGGCGAAGTTCCGCTCTGGCAGGCCGCCGTTTTAGTCACCCTCTGTCTCTGGCTATATTGGGTTACCCTCCGACACTTGGTAGGTCAGTGGTGGACCGATCCCAATTTCTCACACGGCTTTTTCGTTCCTCTATTCTCGGCCTTCGTCATCTGGCAGGAACGTGATCGTCTCGCCCGCCTTCGTCCGAACCCCTCCTGGACGGGTGCAACTGTCCTCCTCGCAGGCTTGGGATTGCTCGTCGTCGGCCGTTTAGGAGCCGAACTTTTTCTCGACCGCTCTTCGCTACTTCTCGTCCTCGCCGGACTCGTCATTCTTTTTTTGGGATGGAATCTATTTCGCGCTCTTCTCTTCCCGTGGGCATTTCTGCTGCTAATGATTCCCATCCCAACCATCCTTTTCAACCAGATCACTTTCCCCCTGCAGTTGCTGGCTTCCAAGGTCGCGGCTACGGTCTTGCCGGTATTCGGAGTTCCGATTCTCCGCGAAGGCAATGTGATCAACCTCCCAGCCATGGCACTCGAGGTCGCTGAGGCCTGTAGCGGCATCCGTTCTCTCATGTCTCTCGTCACTCTCGCCATCATGTACGGATACTTGCTGGAAAAACGGATCTGGGTCCGCTGGTTGCTGGCTTTCGCTTCGGTGCCTATCGCGGTGGCCGCCAATAGCTTTCGCATCATTGGCACTGGATTGCTCGTGCAATATTGGGATGCCGAGAAGGCCCAAGGCTACTTCCACGCTTCCTGGGGATGGATCATCTTCGTGCTTTCGCTTCTCATGCTTTATGCGCTGCATGGCTTGATAAACTTATTGTTCCCCGCGCAAGACGGTGAATCGTGAGAATCTCATCCAATCCGCGCTTTATCGTGGCGGCGCTGCTCATCGTCGGCGCCGGCATTCTTCTCCAGGCTCGCGCGCGCAGCGAGGTCTTTCCTCCTCGACTTCCGTTGAAGCAATTTCCCCAGCAACTTGACGGCTGGACGGGCACAGACGTTCCCATCGAGCAGGATGTTCTGAATATTCTTGGTCCGGGCGATTTCCTTCTTCGCATCTATCAGAGCCCGCAAAGCGCACAGTATATCGACCTGTTCATTGCTTACTTCCGCAGCCAGCGCGCCGGAGATACGATCCATTCGCCGCAGCACTGCCTGCCCGGTTCAGGATGGATGCCCGTCGAGAACAAGCGCATCATCCTGAATTTGCCCGGTCACGCCCCGTTTCCCTCGAATCGATATCTGATCGCCAGGGGAGATTCCCGGCAACTCGTTCTTTACTGGTTTTGGGCGCACGATCGCGGTGTAGCCAGCGAATATTGGGCAAAGTTCTACTTGGTTGCCGATTCCATTAAGATGAATCGCAGCGACGGTTCCCTGGTGCGGATCACCACCCCCATGTATCCGGGCGAAACCGCCGACGCCGCACTGCAGCGCGTTCTGCCTTTCGCCAAACAAGTTTCGCCCTTGCTCGATACCTACATCCCCCGCTGAGGAGGTTTCCCCGCTCACTTATCGCTTATGACTCCAGTAACTGTTTGCACGGGTGACCGTGCAGTATCATGCAATATTCGGGCGGAGGAAAGCCTTCCCACGCTTCCGCGATCTGCCGTTGGAGAATGCAATATGCGTCGTTTCGTTCCCCTGTGTCTACTATTGGCTTGTTGTGTTGTCACCAGCCTCTTTACAGCCTGTTCGCGCGATCCCAACGTGCGCAAGCAAAAGTATCTGGATAGCGGCGAGAAGTATTTCGCCGAGGGCAAGTACCGTGAGGCTTCCATCCAATATCTGAACGCAATTCAGATCGATCCCCGTTTCGCCCAGGCGCACTACGACCTCAGCCAGGCGTATCTCAAGGAAGGAGACGGCCAGCGCGCGTTCCAGGAATTGCTCCGCACCGTGGATCTCGCTCCCGACAATTATCGCGCCCACACCGATCTCGCGAACCTTCTCGACACGGTTAGAAATCCTGACGGCACTGCTCCAGAAGACACCCTGAAACAGGCCAGAACGCACCTCGATATTATTCGCGAGAAGCAGCCCAATGCGCCCGAAACGCACGAGGCCTGGGCCAACTACGATGCAGCGCAGAACCAGTTCCCTGCCGCCATCCAGGAAATGGATCAAGCCGTAGCCGCTGACCCAAACCGCTCCCAATCCTATTTGTTGCTAGCCCTGTTTCAACTCCGCGTGAACCGGCCCGATTTGGCCGAACAGAACTTCAAAAAGGCCATCGAAGTCGATCCCAAAGCGATGAACGCTCAACTGGCCTTAGGGAGCTTCTACCAGACGCGCAACCGCCTTCCTGAAGCGGAGCAGCAGTACAAGAATGCCATCAATGCAGCTCCGAAAAATCCCGCTCCCCGCGCCGCCTACGTTCGCCTGCTGATGCAGGAAGGGAAAAAAGACGAGATCGAATCCTTTCTGCGTCAAACCAAAAAGGACCTTCCTAACAATCAGGAAGGCTATCGCATGCTCGGAGACTACTATTTTGCCTCCGGCGATCTCGACAAAGCCACAGCGGAATACACTTCGCTCTATAGCGAGCACCCACGAGATTTACAGGTCAAAAAGAATTACATTCAGCTCTTGATCCTGAAAAATCGCTTGGACGAGGCCACCAAGCTGGACGATGAGATTCTTAAGGCTAATCCCAAGGATGCGGATGCCCTGATCTTTGAGGGCCAACTGCAACTTCGTCACAATGATCCCGGCGCGGCCATTAACTCGCTGCAAAGTGCGCTTCGCAACGATGCCGACAACGCCGTTGCTCACTACCAGTTGGGCAACGCGTTCGCCATGCAAAATAATGACAATCGGGCCGAATCAGAGTGGCACGAAGCAGTGCGTATCCGCCCGGATCTGACCGACGCCCAGCGCTCGCTGGCTGGCTTGGCAATGCGGCGCGGCGACATTGAGGGACTACTCCGCACTGCGCAGCTGATCATTAACGCACAGCCGAATTCGCCCGACGGATTCCTTCTGAAAGGCATGGCGGACCTTTCACGCCAGAAGTATGCGGATGCCCAAGAGGACGCCCAACAAGCCGCTCAACGCGCGCCACAAAGTCCGGCTCCGTTGGTTCAGTTGGGGAACATTCAACTGGCGCAAAAGCACTATCCCGAGGCGGAAAAGTTCTATCAGCAAGCGTTGAATGTTGATCCGTCCTCTACCGAGGGCCTGAGCGGCTTGATGAACACGTACTTCATCGAGAAACAAACTGATAAGGCAATCGCCGCCGCCAATGCACAAATTGCCAAATCGCCCAACCACAGCAATTTTTACGATCTGTTGGGAACCGCTTTGTTCAACGGCAAGAAAGACTTACCGGGTGCCGAAGCCGCCCTGCGGAAGGCGATCCAAATCGATAAGTCCAATGTCGACGCGCTGGAAAAGTTGGGCAAGGTGCAGGTGCAGGCAGGATCCGCGGACCAGGCGCTCGCGCTCTATCAGCAGTCGATAAAGGACAATCCGCGAGAAGTTACCTTCTACATTCTTTCCGGCGAACTCTACGAAGCAAAAAAGGACTGGGACCAGGCTAAGTCAATGTACCAGCAGGCGCTCACGATCGCTCCCGATCACCCGCTGGCGTCGAACAATCTAGCGTACGTGATGCTGGAACAGGGCGGAAATGTGGACGTGGCCATGAACATGGCGCAAACTGCCCGTCGAGGCATGCCCGATTCTCCCAACGCCGCTGACACCCTCGGCTGGGCCTACTACCAGAAGGGAATTTACCAGTCCGCCATCGGTCAATTTCAAGAGGCGTTGAAGCTAGGCGAAAAACGCGGGGAACCCGATGACGCTGCGGTGCACTATCATCTCGGCATGGCTTATGAGAAAACCAACCAAACAGGCTTGGCCCGCCAGCAGTTAGAGAAAGCCATCAAGCTGAGTCCTAGCAATGAGGACGCGCGCAAAGCCCTATCCGATCTTCGCGGTTAGCTTCCCGTCAGACTGCTTAGAAGAAAAGCAAACCCCGCCTTGCGGCGGGGTTCTGTTCTGATGTTAGGCTGGATAGAGAGGTTTAGGTCTTCAGCTTGCGACGAACGATGCCCGCCAGACCAATCAGACCGGTTCCCAGCAGGCCCAACGATGCCGGTTCCGGAACGACTAGGGCGGTATCGCCGCTGGTGACCGTTGCGTCACCATCGAAGTAGCCTTTGCCAGTATTGAGGATGAGTTGGGAAGTGGTGCTCGCTCCTCCCAAATTTCCGGCCAAGATATAGGTGTGGGTTCCGTCCGCGCCACCCGACAAGATCAATTGGACGGGACCTTGGAAGCTCCCGTTGAACAATGTGGCGTTCGGAATTCCGCTCGTGCCGTTTCCCGTCACCTTAAACCATGAACCGGTGCTGGAGAAGGTTGCAATTACGCAGCCCGAACAACTGGTTGTTGTCAAGGAACCGGACAGGAGTGCGCCCGTTGCGAAGCTAACGCTACCCAAGTCTGTCCCCGTGACCAGTCCAAGGCCGTTAAGCCCGTTGACGACGACCAAGGCAGATCCGCTCAGCATCAGTCCGCTGTTCGAACCCACCAAACTGCCGCCGCTGTTGGTGTAATCCACGTGGTTGCCGGCAAAAACTGCCGTTGGCAGGGCCAGTGCCAGTGCAGCCAACAAGAGGAGTTTCTTCATTTTAAATCTCCTAGGAGTTAAAACGCCCGGGTCGTAAAGACGCGTGGCATTCACCTGGTTCGGAGCGGCGAGCCGAGGTGCTTGCTTTAAAGTGCACCCTGAGTACCAAAGTCACCCGTCGCGTAAATAACAGCGATATAAGTAGTTATCAGAAACTTCCTATTTTGCCAAGACTCAGAAGTGCAAATATCTGCGCATGATCGCCAAACGGCA
Organism: Candidatus Sulfotelmatobacter sp.; assembly: GCA_036269595.1. Lineage (GTDB taxonomy): Bacteria > Acidobacteriota > Terriglobia > Terriglobales > Acidobacteriaceae > Sulfotelmatobacter. The sequence goes on along the minus strand of DATBEI010000173.1, from coordinate 30,196 downwards.
GCAGAACTCCGCTCGTTGCGAAAAGGAGATTAAGAGAAGAACTGAAGGTTTAGGCTTAGTCTGCAGCAATATCCTTTGGACCGTTCGGTTCGCTTCGCTTCACAGACCGGTTCGAAGGCAGTCCGGCATCGCGAATCTTATAGAGCAGCGCGCGGTAGCTGATACTTAAGGCGCGCGCAGCTTGTTTGCGGTTCCAATGACAATTTTGCAGGACTTTCAGGATGACCTTTCGTTCCAGTTCGCGCACCGCCTGACGAGTCAGTTTCTTGAGAGAAATCTGTCCGTCCAGCGGAATTTCGGCGTTGAAGAAACTGGCTTCGCGGGGCGCCAGATCACTTGCAATCACCTCTTCGTTGCCCAAGATCACATATCGCTTGATCAGGTTTTCCAGTTCCCGAATGTTTCCCGGCCAGTGATACTTACGCAGATCCGCCATCAGTTCGGTGGATAGCGCGCGGGCTCGGCAATTGTACTTTCGGTTGTGGTATTCGAGAAAATAGGCAACCAGGTCGGGAATGTCGGTAGCGCGCTCGCGTAGCGGAGGCAGATGCAGATTGACAACATTGATGCGATAAAACAGATCCGAGCGAAATGTGCCGTGTTCGATTTCCTGCTCGAGTTTGCGATTCGTTGCGCAAACTATGCGCACTTCGACTTTCTTGTCGGCTTGGGCACCGATCCTGCAAAACTGTCCATCTTGCAGCAGTTGCAGCAACTTGGACTGCAGCGACATGTCCAATTCGGAAATCTCGTCGAGAAAGAGCGTTCCGCGATGCGCCATTTCAACGCGGCCAGGCTTCATTCCGTAAGCACCGGTGAAGGCGCCCTTTTCATAGCCGAACAGTTCACTTTCCAGTAGAGTCCCAGGGATTGCCGGACAATTGACTTTCACCCAAGGCCCGGTGCGCCAGGGTGAGGAAGCGTGGATCATGCGTGCAATGATGTCTTTGCCAGTTCCGCTTTCGCCCTGAATAAGCACCGGAACGTTCGCGCTCGCCAGTTTGGCTAAGCGGTCGCGCACGGCCTGCATTTCATCCGTGCGCCCAAAAACGATCGTCTCGGGCGGCATTTCTCCCAGAGGCTGGACCAGCGTGTTCAGGCTGCTAGTTGTCATGGTTGCTTTCTATCAACCGGGGGAGAACCTGTTATAAGCATCCGGAGAACCAAAAGGGGCCTCCCCGATTTGCCCATAAGCAAACCTACCTTATCTTATTGGAGAGCATCAACTTACGAAAGAATTGAGTGAGGAGACCCTGGTAATCAAAGTATGGACGCAAGCGTAACATGCTGAGAAGGACGCTGCGCAAACATTTTCACACCACGGAAGCAAGTTTCCGCCTCCGCCCGTTGGAGCGGTCCGAAAGCAGCAAGGGTCGCGCGAACTTTAAACCCAGCAAGTAGTAGCCTTCCGCCGGCGTGGTGCGGAGGGCTCGGGCACGGAGGGCGCGCGCGGCCTTGGGCAACACAAAAGCCGCAACTGGGGCGCTCGGAATCTCAAGGCGAATCTGGGCTATGGCGGGCAAAACGCGGCGGATCGCTACTAACATGCCTCCAGCGCTAACGTTTAGCGCGGTAGCGAATTCCAAGAATTCCTTGCCTTTTTCGTCGCGGCTGCGAACAAAAACTGGGATCGCCAGCGGCAGTCTAGTCCATTTTCGCCGCTCGGTTCCCGCTCGCATCCCATTCATCCAGAAATTCTCCAAAAGCAGTTGATTTCGTGTTCGGAGCACATGAGGGGCCAAATATCGGGCAAACTCCCGGATGAACCGGCATAGCACCCTGTATGGTCAGCAAGGCTGGACGCGAAACCCGCAAGGAAGCGGGAGATGACCGCCAATTTCGGGCATTTTTCGAGGCTAGGGCTAAAGTGGCTTCGTTCCTGCGTCAAAGGCCTGAAAGTGCAATCTTTTGCTACACTTGGGTAATTCCGTTGCATTTTCCGTTGACAACAAATTGCCCCTGACATACGATTTTCTTACTGCAGTTCCTCTCCCCATGTGAGTCCTGTGGTTCGTTCTCATGGCCTCTGCACAAAAGAGCACGTGTGTAACTGACGCGGGAGAAACTTTGGACCCAATACCAGCCGCTGCCGTTCGTTCGGCGGGTGATCTGCCCAGCCCGGAAAATCTGCTGCAAGAATACAAAGAATTGCGGGAGCGCTTTCAGCGCACAACCAATGCGTTGGCGTCCGCCGCCCATGACCTTAAGACGCCTCTATCGATCTTGATTGGCTACGTCGAAGTGCTGCACAGCGAGAAACTGGGCTCGCTGAACGATCGCCAGCGCGAAGTGCTGCACGACATGCAATCCAGCGGCAAGCGCCTGCAGCAATTCATTCAAGATTTCCTCACTTATAGCGCATTAGAGACGGGCGGACTGCGCATGCATTTCGAGACTGGCAATATTAACGAGTGTTTGTCCGAAGTGTCGCGCTTATGGTCCAATCGATTTCAGCAGAAGGGACTGGCGCTTTATTTTCTGGCCAACGATAAACTGCCGAGTTTTCGATTCGATACGCCTAAACTGGAACGTGTGATCTCGAATTTGCTGGAAAATTCGTTCAAGTTCACGCCCACTGGCGGGACGGTGTGGCTGCATGCCGAACCGCACATGTGGGAACGGCGCGCAGCCTCGCAGCCGTCAAGCGCAGAGCGCCGCCGTCAAAATGTCAGCCAACCCAACTCCGTGAAAGTGAGCGTTTCCGATACCGGCCCGGGAATTCCCGCGGAGTTTCACCTGGAAGTTTTTGACGATTTTTTTCGCCTTCCTGGCAATGAAAATCAGGAAGGCATGGGACTGGGTCTTGCCATTGCGCGCCGTTTGGTGCAGGGTATGGGCGGCAAGATCTGGGTGGAGAGTGATGCCGGCGCGGGCTGCAAGTTTTCTTTCCTGGTCCCTTACAAACCGGCCATAGCGGCCGCCAGCAAAGGGAAAAACAACCGATGAAGCAGACCGCCAAAATTTTGCTGGTGGACGATGAACCCGGCATGCTGCGCTACATCAAGACACTGTTGGAAGTGGACGACTACAAAGTCGAGACGGCCACTACTGGCGAGGAAGCTCTGCAACGCGTGGAGAAAGGTTTGCAGCCCGATCTGGTGTTGCTCGACGTTCTCATGCCGGGCATTGACGGACTGCAAACCCTGGAGCAACTGCGCCAGCTTCAGCCCGGCGTGAAGGTGGTGATGTTATCGTGCGTCGCCGACACCCGCAAAGTCGTACACGCGATGAAGCTGGGCGCGCAGGACTATCTCACCAAGCCGTTTCAAAAAGCCGAACTGGACGCGGTCATCGATCTCAGCCTTGGCCAGGGTAAACAGAGCTATGGCGGAGAAGTGGAAGAACTTTCCGACGACGTTTTCTTCATAGCCGCGAGTCCTGCGATGCGCAAGATTCGTTCGCAGGCAGCTCTGGTCGCGAATGTAGACATTCCAGTGCTGTTGCTCGGCGAGAGCGGAACCGGCAAGGAAGTACTGGGGCGGCTGATCCACAAGCTTTCGAAGCGCGCGCATCGCACATTCCTCAAAGTGAACTGCGCCGCAGTTCCCGCCGATTTGCTGGAGAGCGAGTTGTTCGGCTATGAGCAGGGCGCCTTCACTGGAGCGAACCACTCGAAGCCAGGCAAGTTCGAGTTGTGCAACCGGGGAACGATTCTACTCGATGAGATTGGCGAGATGCCGCCACTGCTGCAAGCCAAATTGCTGCACGTGCTGCAGGATCAGCAATTCTCCCGGTTGGGTAGCCGCAGCGTCATCAAAGTCGACGTGCGCATACTGGCGGCAACCAACATCAACATTCCGGAAGCGCTGGCTACCAAGCGACTGCGCGAGGATCTTTACTATCGATTGAACGCGTTCACCATGCAAATTCCGCCGCTGCGGGAGCGCAAAGAAGAAATCCCAATCCTGCTCAAGCACTCGATGTCGCGCATGGCAGAGCGCTACGCACGGGCGCCCCTGCCGCTTTCGCCGGCGTTGCTGCAGGCCTGCCAGAACCATACGTGGCCGGGCAATCTGCGCGAGTTGAATAACTTCCTCAAGCGTTATCTGATTCTCGGCGACGAAAAACTGGCGGTCGCGGAACTTTTGCCGAAGAATGATGGCACAGGCGGCATCTCTGCCGAGCATTCGGCGCGAGGAAGCGAGTCCAGAGGCGGGTTAAAATCGCTTGCGCGCACCGCGAAAGACGAGGCCGAGGCGCAGGCCATCACCAAGGCTTTGGAACAAACCAACTGGAATCGCAAGCAGGCGGCGGGTATCCTGCAGATCAGCTACAAGGCATTGCTCTATAAAATCCGGCAATATGGGATCGCCGAGGCGAAAGGGCACCACAAGCTTTCAGCTGGAGCGTAGATCTCAGACCGCTTCATCTAGAGACGTAGCTTCGCTGCGTCTTTTTTTGCTCAGACGATCGGCTTTTCACTTCTTTGCTCGTGGCTAGGGCGAGACGCTGCAAGCAACGTCTCTCCCACTGAAGGTGTGGTTAGGGGACCGTCAGGACTATAGTCTGGCTCTTGGTATCACTGCCTGAGGTCGCGGTTACCGTAATCGTGTAGTTGCCCGGGGGAGTTCCACTCACGGGCGCTTGCACGGGCGTGCTGCCACAGGCGGGTAACAATAGCAGCAGCGCGAACGTAACACAGAGGAATAATCCGCCCGCGATGCGGCGACGGCGGCCTCCGAAACTCACTCCCAACAGAGACAATCCAGGCAGCGACAGCCAGATCGCGTAATAGCGCCGCGTAAGGAAAATCACCGAGCCTGTAACGATCGGACGGATGGTGGTAGTGATATTAAGAGTGGAAGCGCCTGGGCCTTGCAGCGAGACCGGGTTGCTGGTGAAGTTGCAGGATGATGCCGCAGGCAAGCCCGAACACGCCAGAGAGATATCTGTGCCGTAGACGGGATGCGGCGTGAGTTGCACTTGATATTGAGCAGTATCTCCGGCCACGGGGACGCTGTTATTGCTCGGGGTGACGAGCAAGCTAAAGTCGGACATCTGTGCCGGCACAGATGTTTGCGCGAGCACGATGTTGCCCGGTCCGGTCACTTGCACCGAGCCGCCATTAAATGAGCCTGGCTGACCGTTGCTGCTGGCTGTGGGCGTGACCACAACTGTGACGGTAGCCGTGGAACCGGCTTGCAGGGACGGCAAGCTACAGCTCACCACGGCATTGGTCGAGCCGCCGCCGCAAGTTCCGGCGCTGGTACTCGCCGATACAAAAGTCAGCGGCACTCCGGTAATCGAAGGATTGAGATTATTCAAAACCGTAATGTTATTGGCCAAGTCGGGGCCACTGTTGGTCACGGTGTAGGTGAATGTGGCTTGATTTCCGGCGCTGATGTAGGTCTGGTTCGTCCCCAAAGTCAGAGCGCCATTAACCGACAAGGACACGGCGGTTCCCAGTTGAGTCACAAAAGCGTCATAGCCGCCGCCGTTGGTTGGCTGAAGCGGTTTCGACACGGGGAAGTCGATCGAGTTCGTGTCTCCGGCGAAGTAGCCGTTCTGATTCACATCCAGCACGATTGAGGTGCCCTGGTCGGTGCCGGAGCCGCCGAAGTACGTGACCCAAGAGCCAGTCGTCTGCCCTACTACGGTCGCCGTGTTCAAGCGGGCGACAAACGCGTCCTGACAAGGGGTGGCAGCTCCGCTCGGACAGTTCAAGGCGCTCTGAATGGAATTATTCAGAACGAGAAGATCCGGGGACTGGGTCCAGCCCGTAACCAGCGCGCCGCTGGCTAAGTCCACCGTGAGCGCCTGACCTGCGTCGTTGGCGGTTCCACCGAGGAAGGAAAAATAATTGAGCGCAACGCTGATTAGAGTCGTGGTGGTTGTGCTGGTCGTGGAGGGATTGGTCAGGCGCGCCACGAATGCATCGGTCGGATAAGGAGTTGTTGCGGGCGTCGGACACGCTACGGTCGATGGTTGAGGGTTGACCGGAGTATCCAGACAGCGTTGATAGGCAGAAGAAGTGCTGAGCGTGGTAACGCTTGTCCCGATATCAGTGGAATTCGTGGTTCCCGTTACGTAGACGTTGGCCGCTCCCGGGTCAAGGCCTATGCCCGTCCCAGAATCGGTCCCGGTACCGCCCAAGTAAGTCGACCAGACCAACTGCTGTCCTTGGCTGACATTGGGATTGAGCTTAGCCACGAATGCATCCGACTCCGTGGGCGCTGATGCGCCAGTCGGATACGTGCACTGAGGAGCGGTTACGATCACGGTCGGAGGCACCTGATCCAGACAGGGCTGATAAGGATTCAGGATCGGAAAATCGGTATTGCTGCAGCCCGCGCATCCGCTGTAAAGGAAGTTGGTCGTGCCCGTGAAATAAATGTTGCGATTGGTATCGACGGCAATGTTGCCGCCGACGGCAATTGGGGTCGCGGTGTCGAAGTTCGCTCCGCCGAAATAGGTGGAGTAGGCGATGCTGCTCGGACCTCCTGCGGCCGTATCCACCTTGGTCACGAAGAACTGAATCGCCGCACGAGGTGAGATCTGGTAGGGCAAGGCCTGGGGAAGCGTGCTCGCCGGGAATTGGTCGGTGAAGCTGGCGACATCATTCGATGTGGTCGTCCCGGTCACGTAAATGTAGCCTGCCGTATCGATGGTCATGCCGCTGGCGACGTCGGTGCCATTGCCAGAAAGATACGACGAATAGATCAACGATGTGGCGTCGTACTTCAACTCGGTGACGAAGACGTGCGAAGTGCCCGTGCTTCCGGTAGCGGGCGCCTTTTGATAGGCGAGCGACGTAGAGGGGAAGTTGGTCGAGGAGGTTGTCCCGGCCAGGTAGGCATTGCCGCTGCCGTCTACGCTGATCCCTGCCGGGCTATCGGTGCCGTTGCCTCCGAGATACGTGATGTAATCGAGGGCCGCGGGAATGGACCCGAGCGGCGGCGCGATCTTGGCAACGTAGACGTTCTGCGTGCCGCTGAGTGTCCGCTGAAAGCTTCCAGAGACAGTAGGAAGATTGGGCGATTGAGTCGAGCCGGTCAGGTAGATATTGAAGCTTCCGTCAATTGCAATGTAGCTGGAGTGCTCGTCATTGGTGCCGCCAAAATAGGTTGAAAAGGTCAGGATGGGATCAATGACCAGTTCGCGGGAATGGTCGTAGGATCCGATCGCGAACCCGGCGCGCTTGCCGCCGCGAAGAACGAAGCTGCCTTCGACAGGTTGCTGCTTGCCGGCGATCTCCTGATAGACACGCGGGGCTTCGAGCCGCATGCTGCCACTTTGACCCTTAATGATCAGCGCGCCGTCCTTAACTTGCAGACCCTGCGCACCGTTGAATTCAAGTTCTGCCTGGCGCGGATCGGAGCCGGGCTCGACCTGGAAGTCATATTCCAGCCGGCCCTGGTTTCCGTAGAACAGCAAATTGATTCCGGGATAAATATTTTCATAGCGCACGCGCGCAAATTGCGGCACACGCGACCGCCACTTGGCGGGATCGTTGCCGAGAAAATAGTTGCTTTTGCCCGGAAGAGGATTGGAACCGGTTAAAGTTGGGTTTGCATTCGCTCCGGCCAGCTTCATCTGCAGGAACTCGATGCGATCGGAAGATGCTGGTTGCCGGGTCGACGCGTGCCGCGAAGGCTTGGACGGCTGATGAGAAGCAAGGCTGAGGATCGCGCCTTCCGAACCCAAGAACAAGCTGTATCCGGGACCACGACTGACAAACTTCGCGCGGGAATCGGCGGAATCTAGATTTCCCTGGCCTTGATTCGGCTCGAAAACCAGCGGTAATCCGGCGAGAAGGGCGCGCGCCCGCTCTTGTGATTGGGGAGTGGCGCCACGGGGAGAAAATTGCGCCGCCTGCAAAAGGCTGGGCACGGAGGCCTGATCTTGGACGGCCGGCTGCGCTGTCGCAGCCGATTGAATCGGCAGGCGGTGGACGGAGACGTTTGCAGTCGTTTGAAGCGAGTGCATACCCCAGCCCAGAACTGCGCATCCGGCCGCCAGCAGCACCAGCCCGGCAGCAAAAATACGAACTCGTCCTGCGGATGCTCTTAACCAACGGCGATCAACGTTCACTCGTTCCTCCGATGTGTTCAAAACAGTATTTCGATCCTGGCTCAGGTCCTTATCGCTCAGATCAGTGGAGAGATTAGGGACGGCACACAGGTCAACCGAGCCTCGGGCCGGCGAATCTGGCCGCGGCTTGATGGTCACTGGAACTGGCTGAAAAAATTAAATAACTACTTAAACATCTGACGGATAGACAAGTCAAGCCAGCTGCCGCCCTGATCGCGGTGCAATTCCGGTTCGACGAACTCCGTCTCATCTTTTCGGCAGGACTGGATCCGCCGAAGTGACTGATCAAGGGCGAGAACTTTGACATGAACATCCGGGGAGGGACGAATGAATCTGCCTCGCACAAGCGCTCGTCCACGAGTCCTCTGATGCATCCGAGCAGGCTGAAAGATGGCCGGAACCCGGCACAAAAGTGGCTGAAAGAAATTGCATGTTTCGAGTTGGCGATGAAAGTGGAAAAGAAGATTCCTTCTTTGCAAGGCAAATACCACTCACTGACAGCGGTGTGGTGGGCAGGAGCGGCCAACCGCGGATTTCCGCCCGAAATTGGGGCATTGCAGTCGAGTGACGATGGCACGGGGATTGCACCAAACACAGGAAACCCTGCGCGCAAGCTGCGTCCTCCCAAGGTTCGTCCGGCAGATTTTGTTCGGAATTCCGGACAGATTTACCGAAGTCGTACAAAACGGCATTTTGGTGTTGCAAACTGCGAATGTTTCGATACAGTGAGGGCACAGGCCCCAAACAAATTGGTATTTGGAAGCTTGTGCCGTCGGCTGTGCTCGCATTTCTTTGCATTCCGCGCTCCTGGCGGGGGCGCTCTAGCATGGAACCGAATTCACAGGAACGGCGACTGATGCGGCGCTTCGACATGCGCCTGCCGGCGATTGTCCGGGTCGAGGGCGCCAACGAAGTTCACACGGAAACCCAGAACGTGAGCGCGCGGGGAGTTTTCTTCTATCTCGATCGCGCGGTCTCCGCCGGCAGCAAACTCGATGTCACTCTAACCTTCCCTCCGCACATTACGCTGACCGACGCGGTGCGGGTACGTTTTACGGCGCGCGTGATACGAGTGGAAAATCCGTTGCCTTCCGCCCGCGTCGGTACCGCTGCGATGATCGAAGATTACGAATTCCTCCGCTCCAACGGCGCCCCGGATTTTCTTGCAGCGTTGCAGAAAGAATGGAAGGCGACGAACTGAAGGTCGCGCCTCCGAAACGCGGGCGAAAATCAGCAGACCTCGGCCCGAACTAATCCACGCACCGTCGACCTACTTCTTTTGCAATTCCTTCAACTGTTGCCGCAGACGGCTGAATCTCCGAACCAGGGTGCCAAGGTAAAGCCCGTGAATCAGCCACGTGGCGATGTATGCCGCAAAGAGAAATTTAATGGCGTTCATTGCGAACTCCGACTGAGAGGAAGGCTGGCCTTAGCCGCGACTCCAGGTCCGGCCAAAGATTCCATGGCGTGCGCTTCTTCGATTTCGCGATGCAGCAGTTCCAGCCGGAAGCGCGACCAGCAAACGAGAAATGCGAAGCAAAGAAATGCCAGCCAGTTGATCAGCAGGACGTGGAGCATGCGAGGGTCCATCGATCCGCCGCCGCCAATTACGGGCTGCGGATGCTGCGTGCGGAAGAACCAGATCGAAAAGTAAACCAGGGGGACATCGAGCGCGCCGAACACTGCCAGCGCCGCAGCCAGCATCTGCGTCTGAGCGCTGTTGGAAAAGCGCCGCAGCACCAGATAGCTTACGTAAATCAGCCACAATACCAGCGTGGAAGTAAGGCGGATGTCTCCAGGGGCCCACCAGATGCCCCAGACCGGCCGCGCCCAGATGGGTCCCGTAACCAGCACGATGGTGCAAAAAACGACACCCACTTCCGCGGTCGTGAGCGCGAGCATGTCGAGCCGGTCTCCGGGAAAAAACTTTCCAATCAGAAAATAAAAAATAGGGATCAGCAACACGGTTGTCGCAACTGCGCTGGGACGCATGCCTGTGGGCAGTAAGCGCTGCACGGGCGGGAGAAAACAGGCGATCACGCCACCGGCGCCAATCGCGATTATGGTCCATTTCATGGCGGTTTTCGCTGCAGGCTTCGAGTTGGCTAAATACTGAATCGAAGCGATGAAGTTGATGAAGAAGAGCAGAAACGCTGTCCACGCCGAGGGCACGTGATAATAAATGATCCGGTACACCTCGCCCTGCTGCGCATCGGTAGGCGCAACTACCAACGCCTGATACAAAGCGTAGGCCAGCAGAATCACCGTGAACACCGACAGGATGGGGAAGAGGCGTTTCATTCCGCGTGCAGAATCATTTCGAATAACGCTAGGCAAGCTGTAGTAAACACCACATCGTAGGTGAGAAGCAACACGATGTAGAAGTGCGCAGACTCTTCTCCGGTCAGGATCGAGGTCGTGCCCGCGACCATGCTGACCACCGCAGGAATGGAAATGGGAAACAGCAGAAGCGGCAGCATGATTTCACGGCTCCGCGTGCGCAGCGACATCGCGGCAAAAAATGTCCCATTCACCACCAGGGCCCAGGTTCCCAGAATCGCGATTGGCAGCAATTGCCACGCCGGACCCAGAACTCGGACGTTATAAAAAATCACGAAGAGCGGTGTCATCAGCGCTTCCAAAACGCCTACGAAAATAAAATTTCCCAATACCTTCGCCAGGAATAACGCATTGGCTGGAGCTGGAGAAACGCGGTAAGCATCGAGCACCTGGTTGCGCAGCTCGCGCGCCCAAGTCTGATTGAGCGCGGTCACCGAAGCAAATAAAAAGCCTACCCAAACAAGTCCGCCGACAATGTGCCGAGACTCTTCCGCCAGCGGGTCGAAGGAAAACATAAAAATCACAACCACCAGCAGCGAGAAAAACAACATGGAATTGAGCGCATCTTTCGAGCGCCACTCGAGGCGAATGTCCTTGACCATCGTCGCTAGAGTTACCGACCAGAGCGAGGTCATTGGACATCCTCCTCGGGGGCAGTGGCGCGAGCCAAGCTAGCCGTGCGATCGACAATCTGCCCTTCGCGCATCCAGACGAACTCGTCGGCCACGCCTTCGAGCAGCGATGCCTGATGCGTAATGACGAAAACCGTCTTGCCTGCGTCGCGCATGCCTTTTAGCAGCCCCACCATCGCCCGGGCCGATTGCACGTCCACGTTAGAAAAAGGCTCATCCAGCAGCAGCAGTTTCGGATCGTGCAAAATAGCCCGCGCTAGCGACATCCTCTGGCGCATGCCTTGCGAATACTGACCCACGGGACGCGATAATTCCGGATCGAGTCCCACTATCCGGATCACTTCTTTACAACGACGATCACCGTCAATGCCATAGAGCGGCGCATAGTAACGGAGGTTTTCCATGCCACTCATCTCGTCATAGAGCAGCGAAGGATGAGCCATATATCCCATGTCGCGGCAGGCGTCGCGGGGAGTCTTGCCGAAAATCGAAATCACTCCGCGGGTCGGTTGCGCCAACCCCGCCAGCGCCCGCAACAGAGTCGTCTTCCCTGCTCCGTTCTCGCCCAGAATCGCGTGAAATCTCCCCGCATCGAATTCGGCGGTCACGCCGCGCAGGGCGGCAAAACGTCCAAAATGCTTGATGACGTTGTTGACGGTAATAATGGAAATTGAGGGGTCGCTCACAGGTGTCGCAAAGCTATCATCTCACTGCAGGCACGAGTTTACTGGAGGGCAGGAATCTGTGCACGGCGCGCACGGCGATTCTTGCACTCGTGACGGAAGCTAGGACCAGAAGGATTAATGAGACATGCCGCCCGCCGGCGGTTGGACTTGCGTCAAACTCTTGGTTGGTTCGACGGTTGGCTTGGTGCCCGGCGTTCCCGGTTGCGGCGCATACTTCGAGGCACATTTTGCCTGCAGTTGCTTGGCGTGAAACACGCCATCGCGATCGAATCGCCCATCTGCTAAGGCCTGGGAATCATCCTTAAATGTGTCCGGGGGCGCTTCGGTCCCGGTATAGTCGACGCGAAGGGTCTGATCTTCTTCCATGAGTACAAACTGTACGTGCGTGCCGGTGCGCTTAATGGAACCTGGCTGCACATTTCCGGCAACGCGCAAGCGCTTTGAGTAAGCGCCGTCGCCCATCTTGTGCAGCTCTTTAATTGTGACGTAGTAACTCTTGCTGTCCTGCACACCGGTGTAAGCGAGGTAGCCGAGCAGCAGCAGAATTACTGCGGTCGCGCCTCCGAACTTGAGATAGGTCTTAGCTTGGCTGGACATGATTCACCCACGTGGACAACCCCACTCTTAAAACTGTACGCGGACGTGACCTGAGAAGCAAGATTCGTGGAATGGAAGCTTCGACTGCATTCAAAGAAGTGATCCACCGCATCGACCAAACACTGCCCTACTCGGCCCGCCCATATTGGTTTCAAGGGTTTATACGAATCCGTCCTCACGAATCGAGCCGATCAATTGTTTTGATTTCCCTTTCCGCGACCGGAGCGCTATCTGTAGTGCAGAGTGAATTCCATGGCACAGCAACATACGAGCGAATGGTCCAAACCTGAAAACCGCGACCTGCGGCAGAACGACACCAACGAAATGCTCGACATGCTCCTGGCCTTGGACCGCATGCTGGTTGAAGTTTCCATGCGGCTGTACAACGTCCCCGGCCGCGAACGGTCCACGGTGCGAAAGCAGAACCGTCGCTTGCACGCTGCCGTCAGGCAGCATCTGCCCCGACTTATGAAACCTGCTCGCAGCTCTTAGTCCGCTCCGCAGCATTCCTCGTTCCGTTCCGAATCCCGCCTTGGTCCGCTAGAATAAAAGTCTGGTAAGACTAATCCCATGATCCATCCCTGGCACGACGTAACTCCCGGCGACAAGCTTCCCCATGAATTCGACTGCGTGGTCGAAATCCCTTTCGGCTCCAGCGTGAAGTATGAGCTCGACAAGTCGAGCGGCCTGATTCGCCTCGACCGTATTCTTTATTCGGCCGTGTACTATCCCGCGAACTACGGCTTCATTCCGCAGACGCTTGCCGAAGACGACGATCCGCTCGACGTTCTGGTTCTTTGCCAGGAGCCGGTAGTCCCGTTGACGATCATTCATGGGCGCGCCATCGGGTTGATGACCATGATCGACGCGGGCAAACAGGATCACAAAATCATTGCGGTGGCGACCGAGGATCCAGAGTTTAATTCCTATCGCGAGGCGGCAGCGATGCCGCCGCATCGCCTGCTTATGCTGCGCCGATTTTTTCAGGACTATAAGCAGCTTGAGGGCAAGGCCGTCGAGGTCGATGAGATACGCCCTCCAGGTGAAGCGTACCCCATCATCCTCGACGCGCTGCACCGCTACAGCGAACAACGCCGCAAAGGCTTCAACATGGCAAAGTAGCTTAGCTTCCCATGCTCTTGAACACGAAGCTAATCTCTTTCGTTTCGTTCGCGCTGACAGTCACGGTCTGCGTCGAAGTTCCCAGCTTTTCGTGCCACGCCTTGATTGTGTAGGTTCCCGGCGGGAGATTGCCAAGATCAAAGGCACCATCCTTACCGGTCACCGCGAAGTAGGGATGCTTGAAAACTGCTATATAGCCGCGCATCCAGGGGTGCACGTTGCACTTCACCGGAATCGCGATCTCCTCGCGCGCAAAGGCTTCTTCGATTTTCGATCCTGGCGGCTCTGCTTTATTCCACTCCCGATTATTGGCGGGTACCGGATGAATGTTGTGCGAGGTAGGATCGTCATTCACCAGTTGCAGCGGCTGGTTGGCTCGGACCGCCAGCACATGCGGTTGGTACATGCATCCTTTCTGCTCGACGACGGCTGGCTGGCTGGGTGGATCAAAGGTTCGATCACCGAGTCCTTCGGATACGAACACGATGACGTTCTGCAGATCGCCTTTCCCGTCGGCCATCACCTCCTGCGCCATCACTGGCACGGAATGCTGGTGGGCGCAACTAGGATCAGCGGCCATGCTGATGGCCTTAGCCGGAGGAACCTTGCCCTCGAACCGCACACTGCCACGAACCGTAGCGCCTGTTGTACTTGGGGAAGGACCGCCGGCTCTCAGCGGGTAGGGAGCTGAAATCCACACCGCCAAAGTTAGGACAACGCTGAAAAACAACTTCTTGGGATTCATCACTTCACCTCACTGCAAAAATTTCTAACTACTTAGCGCTCGCCAGAACAGCGGTGTACCCGCGGCGGTAACCGTCGACAAACGAAGCGCGACCACGCTCGTTGGACCAGCGCCCGATCGGTGGACTCTGCGGCTGTCTACGTTTTGCGGCCAGCTTTCCGATGTAGAGGCCATCGCGAAAGGCCCCATCGGAAGCCATCTTTGTCATATGAGATTGGGGATGGCTCGTTGTGTTGCCGCTGTTGGCTAGCATCGCCGTGGTCCCCGCACTCACAGCCAGTGCCAACGCAAGAATAAAAATCTTCTCCATATGGTTCTCCTCGTCTTCTGAGCCAGCGTCCGGACGCGACACCGCCTCGGCTTAGCCGCAGGTCATTGCGGCCGGGAAATTCTTCAGTTCGCAGGGGTACTTGTTTGCTCGAACGGTGCGTTCGAGATGAATCGACAATAGGCGGGACGCAATGAGGGATTGTCACCTCTGCGTCATTCGTGCGTCATTTCATCGTCATCGAAAGGCGCGATGCCTCGCAGTCAACTGCAGCGAGTGTCCGAACGGTTGAGGTGGTGGATGTGTATTAGCCCAACTTTGAAATGGAAAAAAATGCTTGACTTAATGTACTGGCGATATAGTACACTAACACGCATGGGAAGGAACAACACTCCCGCACCAGCCCGGTTCACCATCGATCTGCACAGCGGGGTTCCGATGTACCGACAGCTGATCGACCAGGTGCGGAGCGGGATTGCCTCCGGCACTCTGACCGCCGGCGACCAACTTCCTACGGTGCGGCAGCTTGCCGTCGATCTCGCCATCAATCCCAATACCGTGATGCGCGCTTACCGCGAACTGGAACTAGGCGGCCTGATCGAAACCCATCAGGGCACCGGAACGTTTATCGCGAAGAAGAAGCTGGAAAAGAATTCCCCGGAACGGGAACGTCAACTTGGCCAAATGGCCGGGGAATTCGCGGCTCGGGCAGGCGCCGCCGGATTCACCCTGGAAGATCTGATCGAACGCCTGCGCGACTTGCTGCCACGCCCCACACAAAGGAGATAGACGTCATGGCGAAAATTCGAATGAACGAAGTCAGTGGCATTGCCCTCCTGCTGTTCGTCATCAGCATCGTCATTGGACTGGCAGTATCCGAAGCGGTACATAACTCGGCTCCATCCATTTTTGGAGCGTTGGCCGGCCTGTACTTCCTGTTCGCCATCAAGGTTGTGCGCCAGTGGGAGAAGGTGGCAGTCCTGCGCCTGGGTCGTTACGTCGGACTGCGCGGCCCGGGCCTTTGTCACATCATTCCAGTTGTTGAGACGCTAAGCCCATACGTGGACCAGCGTGTGCGCGTGGCCAGCGTATCCGCAGAATCGACGTTGACGCGCGACACGGTGCCGGTGAACGTTGACGCCATCGTCTTCTGGATGGTGTGGAACGCCGAAAAATCCATTCTCGAAGTCGAGAATTTCATTGAGGCGATTACGCTGAGCGCGCAAACGGCGCTGCGCGAATCGATCGGCCGGCACGAACTGGCGCAGATGATTACCGAACGCGAAACCCTCGGCCGCGAGTTGCAGCGGATTCTCGATGAGAAAACCAATCCGTGGGGTATCACCGTGCAATCGGTCGAAATCCGCGACGTGAAAATTCCGCAAGGGCTGGAAGATGCGATGTCGCGGCAAGCGCAGGCAGAGCGTGAACGTCAGGCGCGAATTATTTTGGGTCAGGCAGAAAAGGAAATCGCCGACAGCTTTGTGCAGGCCTCAAAGTCTTACACCGAGAATCCCGTGGCCCTGCATTTGCGCGCCATGAACATGCTGTATGAAGCCATCAAGGAAAAGGGTTCCATGGTAATCGTGCCCTCGTCTGCCGTGGAGACGATGGGCCTCAGCGGAACCCTCGCAACCGCGTCACTCGGCGGAGCCAAACCGTAAACATTCCAACTGAATAGATCGAAAGGAGCACAACGTATGAAACGCATACTCGAAGTGTGTTTAGTCGCATTCACCTTATCAATGAACATGCCGTCGGCGCCGGCGCAGTCTCCGGCATTGCGGAAAGGGGTCAGCGTGCAAATGGCTGCGACCGGCAGCGCAACACCAATGCCCGAAGCTGATAACCAGGATGCCTGGATTGTCACAATCACTGCTGACGGCAAACTCTACTTCGGCGCTGATCCTGTCGATGCCGGTGGCCTGATGAACGATATGAAGATTCATCCCCGCAAACGCGATGCCAAACTTTACATCAAGGCGGACGCGCGGGCCCCGTTCAACAGTGTTGAAAAGGTGTTGGAGATCGGTCGCAAGGCGTATTTTGAATCGGCGGTCTTCCTAACAAAGCAGAACGAGACCCCGGCTTTAGGAAAAATGGTGGCGCCCCAAGGGTTGGAAATACTTCTCACCTCGGCGCCCTCGGATGCTGTGGTGGTGGAATTGCCCAACCCGGACCAATCGCAGGCCTCCCTGAAAGTTGACAATCGCGAAGTCGCACGAGCCAATCTGCAAAACGCGCTCAATCAATCTCTACAGAATCGAGCCGACAGAATTGTTGAAATAAAGGCGGAGGGCTCGCTACCGTTCGCGCAAGTCGCGCAGGTGATTGACGCTTGTGCTTCGGTCAAAGCCAAAGTCGTCCGGCCTGCGGAAGAATAGATCAGGGTGCCCCACCCTTGTCTCTCCGATTTTTGGAGAGACAGGGTGGGGATTTTGATTTTAGGCTGTGTCTTTTACTTTTCGATGCTTTCCGCAAGACCTCACCACACGTGGCAAGCGTTCTCGGCCACCATCGGCTGTCCAGCCTTGCAGCCCCATGCCTTCTGAAACTCCGGCATGTTCTCCACGACGCCATCTACGCGATACTTTCCCGGTGAATGCGGATCGGTCAGCACCCGCACGCGCGCTACTTCTGGACGCCGCTTCTCGCACCATACGCGTCCGAACCCCAAGAAGAAGCGCTGCTCGGGGGTATAGCCGTCAATTTTCCGTCCTTCTTTTCCAGTCTTATCGTCGGCGATCATGTGCTGGAGCGCGGCCAGCGCAATCCGCGCACCGCCATTGTCCGCCGTGTTTTCACCGAGCGTGAGCCGGCCATTGAGTTTGATGTCGTCCACGGCAACGAAGTTCGAATACTCGTCGGCCACACAACTCACGCGCTTCTCGAATTCCTCGCCATCCTGCTTGGTCCACCAGTCGTGAAAATTTCCTTGCGGATCGAACTTGCGGCCCTGATCGTCGAACCCGTGCGTCAATTCGTGGCCGATTACCAGCCCAATGCCGCCGAAGTTCACCCCATCATCCATTTTCGGATCGAAGAACGGCGGCTGCAGAATCCCGGCTGGAAACACGATCTCGTTGTATGACGGGCTGTAGTATGCGTTCACCGTCGGTGGCGTCATGCCCCATTCTTTGCGGTCCAGCGGTTTATCGATCTTTGCGATCTCGCGTTTCGATTCGAATTCATTGGCCCGTTGCACATTGCCCAACAGGTCGCCGGGCTTGATTACGACCGAACTGTAATCGCGCCAGACCGACGGGTAGCCTATCTTGTTGCGAATGGCCTCCAGCTTCACTTTCGCTTGCTTCTTGGTGTCCGCGCTCATCCATGACAAGTCTTGGATGTCTTCGTCCAAGGATTTTTCCAGTGCGTCTACCATCTTCAGCATGCGCGCCTTGGCCTCGGGACCGAATGTCGCCTCCACATATCGCTGTCCGAGAGCTTCGCCCAATTCCCGGTCGGTGAGATTCACGCAGCGCTTCCACCGGGCCTGAATTTCTTTTTGGCCAGTAAGCGCCTGCTGATACTTAAAATTGGCTTCGACGAATGGCTGCGACAGCCAGGGCGCAGCGGCGTTCAGCACGTGCCAACTGACATAGGTCTTCAAAGAATCCAGCGACTCGGACTCGAGGGTGGAGTTCACTTTTTTGAAGAAATCGGGATTCGTTACATTGAGTTGGGTAAATGCAGGCGCGCCCACCGCGGTGAAATAGCGATTGAGATAGAAGTCGGGCCCCAGTGCAACCGCCTGATCTCGGCTCATCTTGTGGTCGCGATTCTCGGGTTTGCGGCGCTCTGTGCGGTCCATCGATCCCTGTGCCAATGCGGTCTCAATACGCAAAACGGTTTGCGCCGAATCACCTGCCTGCTGCGGCGTTTCACCTGCCAGCGTAAACAATTGCGTGGCGTAGTTCACCAGGTTCTGCCGCATTTCTTTCATCTTGGGATTGTCTTCTTTCAAGTAGTAATCGCGATCGGGCAGCGTAAGTCCGCCCTGATCGATGTAGGCAATCACCTGATCGGCGTTGTGCATGTCAGACGACGAATAGAAATTAAAGAGCGGGCTCGTGCCGACGAGATGCACATGCGCGATTTCCGTCATCAACGCTTCTTTGTCTTTCACGGCGCCGACGCGCTCCAGTTCCGGCTTCAGCGGCGCAATCCCTTCGGTGTCCACAGCTTTCTCATCCATACATGAACCGTAAAGGTCGCCAATTTTTTGATCGATGGCATTGCGGCTCGCTCCGCCTGCCACCGCCTTCTCCAAAATGCCACGCGCAATTTCCAGGTTGCGGTCATGCAATTCGGTAAAACTTCCCCACTGCGACTGGTCGGCAGGAATCTCGGAATCCTTGATCCAGTTGCCGCAGGCATACTGGTAAAAATCGACGCAGGGGTCGATGGTCTTATCGATGTTCTCGATGCTGAATCCCGGGCCGGGCTTGGTGGAAGAGTTAGATTGCGAGAAACCGAAAGACGTCACGATCAGTAAAAAGCCCAGCACGATCCCGAACCTGCGCATAAGAAAATCTCCTTAGGACGACGCGTGAGATTCTATGCCGGACTAATCGTGAAGAGCAACCGCGCGGCGCTGCCTGTTTGCCTCCGCGCCGCCGCTGTGGTAGGGACCTTTGATCCGACTGCAGTTCCACCCACTCTTGCCAAGGCTAGACGCGGTTATAATCATGACTCACCGACTTTTTGAAACTGGGGTTCCTATGACGTCCACAAATGGCAATGGCAGCAACGGTTACAGCGTCCCCAAACCGCGAGCAGAGTGGCTGGCGCGCCGCAAGAAAGAAAACACCAGCGGCAATTTCTCCCAAATGTATTACGCGCGGCAGGGCGTGCTCACCGAAGAGATGTCATTCATCGCGCACAAAGAGAAGTTGACGCCGGAGTTGGTGCGCGACGAAGTCGCCCGCGGACGCATGATCATTCCCGCGAACATCAACCATCCTGAACTCGAGCCTATGGCGATCGGCGTGGCCTCGCTGTGCAAGATCAATGCCAACATTGGCAACTCCGCCGTGACTTCGGAGATTCAAGAGGAATTAAAGAAGTTGCACACCGCCGTTCACTACGGCGCCGACACAGTGATGGACCTGTCCACCGGCGGCAACATTCACGAGATTCGCGAAGCCATTCTTCGACATTCGCCGGTCCCCATCGGCACCGTGCCAATTTACGAAGCCATCGGACGCGTGAAGCGGGTGGAAGACCTGAACGCCGAAGTCATGCTGGAAGTGATCGAAGAGCAAGCCGCCCAGGGCGTCGACTACATGACGATTCATGCGGGCGTGCTGATCCAATATCTGCCTCTGATTTCCAAGCGCATCACCGGCATTGTCAGCCGTGGCGGCGCCATTCTGGCTCAATGGATGGCCCATAACCACAAACAAAATTTTCTTTACGAGCGCTTCGACGACATCGTCAGGATTTTCAAGAAGTACGACGTGAGCTTTTCGCTCGGCGACGGCCTGCGTCCTGGCTGCGTCGCCGATGCGAGCGACGAAGCCCAGTTCGCCGAACTGAAAACGTTAGGCGAGCTCACCAAGAAAGCATGGGAGCACGACGTGCAGGTCATGATCGAAGGACCCGGCCACGTTTCCATGGACAAGATTAAAGAGCAGGTCGAAAAAGAAGTGGAACTTTGCTACGAGGCGCCCTTCTACACCCTGGGGCCGCTGGTCACTGACATTGCTCCCGGTTACGACCACATCACCTCGGCGATTGGGGCGGCCATGATCGGATGGTACGGCGCGGCGATGCTGTGCTACGTGACGCCCAAAGAACATCTGGGATTGCCGAACGAAAAAGATGTGAAAGATGGCATCATCGCCTACAAGATTTCCGCGCACGCCGCCGACATCGCCCGCGGACGCCCCGGCGCTCGCGACCGCGACGACGCCCTCAGTTATGCCCGCTACAAGTTTGACTGGGAAAAACAGTTCGCGCTCTCGCTCGACCCTGAAACCGCGCGCTCCATGCACGACGAAACGTTGCCCGACGACTTTTACAAGGAAGCTGCCTTCTGCTCGATGTGCGGGCCGAAGTTCTGCTCGATGAACTATTCGTCGAAGGTGGACGAATATAACAAGCAGGTCCACGGCATCGAGAAGAAGGACTATTCGGAGTTGGTCGAGAAACTAGTGTCGTTGAAATAATTTGCCGTGGACACCAATGTGGCTGTCCCTACGCGAACGAAGTGGCGGTCACAGTTTTACTTGTGCTCTCCCTTCCATTCTTGCCCGGTACGGCTGCAGAGCCCGCCCCTCACTTTGATCTTTTGAGCGATGATCCTCTTGTAACCCACGCCCGTCGTTGGTCCTTCGTTGTACGGCGGCGCGGCAACCTGCGCAGGATCGCTCTGGCCGAACATGTCCACGACCTTCGCTGTTTGCCCAATCTTGCCGTTAAAGCAACGCTGCGAAATTGCTTCGCGCCCGGAGCGCCTCCTGTGAGCACATAAGTGTCATCTGTTTGCGACAGGCATCCCACCACCGTGCGCAGTTCGAGCTTGGGTTGATCCGTTTTATAAGCGTTGGCACCCACGTCGGCTTGTTGAGCGCTGGCAGACGATGTGCGAAATAATCCCTTCAGTCGGGTGAGAGCGCCGTAATCGCTATGCTTATATCGCGGCCGGGACCATTCCACGTAGCGCGATTGACAGTCGCTTCCGGAAGCCGTCGAATAGTGCCAGGCATGTGGTTGAGATTGTTCCGTGCCAGTCCACAGCAGCGCGTTGCGAACCCCAAGGTGGGCAGCAATCGCGCCAAAAGACGCGCTCCCGGCGCTCCCTGTCACGGGCGAAAACCTCGCGTGGCAAGTCGCAAACATGCCCTGTGCAATCCACCTTGCTTTGGCTACGGGGAAAAGCCCGCGCTTTAGCAATCCGCTGGTGTGGCTTGGTCGATCAGTTCGGCTCCTACGTCGCGGCCACCTTCGGTGCGCACCCGCAGCCGGTACCAAACGACGATCGCGGCCAGCGAAAACACAAAGATGATGGTTGAGACCGCATTGATCTCGGGCGTGATGCCACGGCGCAGACGGCCCCAGATTTCCAGGGGTAAAGTGTTGTCGCGCCCAATCAGGAAGAAGCTGACCGCAATTTCGTCCATCGAAAGCGTGAAAATCAGCAGCGCTGCGCCGATAATGGAGAGCTTCAGGTTCGGCACAGTCACCCGCCAAAATGTCTGCCAGTAGTTCGCTCCCAGGTCCAGCGAGGCTTCTTCCTGCGCGCGATCCAGTTTCTGCAGGCCGGCAAATACCTCCGTTGTGGCCACAGAAATCAACGCCGTGCCGTGACCGAGCACAATCGTCATCAAGCTCAGCTTCGTGCCCGTCACATTAAAAAGCATGAGCAAGGAAAGCCCTGTGATGACGCCGGGCAAAATCAGAGGCAATAGGACCAATCGGCGGAATAAGGCTTTGCCAGGAAACTGGGCGCGATCCAGCGCTAGCGCCGCGGGCACGCCGAATGCGAGCGAGATGGCCATGGCTGCAAACGCTACCTGCAAACTGTTTAGTACCGAATCCCAGATCGCCGCATCTGCGAACAAAATTCGATACCAGTCGAGCGTCAAGTGGTGCGGCGGGAACCCGCCCACTCCTTGCCCGTTGAAGGAATAAAGAATCAGAACCGCGATGGGCAAGTAGAGAAATGAGAACACCGCCACTGCATGAGTGAACAAACCCCAAGAGCGCGGGATATTGCCAGATGCGCCGCTCACGAGAAACTCCATTTCTTTTCCAGACGCTCGGAAAAAAACAGGAGGCTCACCACGATCAGCAGCATACCTAGCGAAATTGCCGCTCCCAGCGGCCAGTTATACGCCGCGCCGAATAAGCTCACTACGATGTTGGAAATCATGATTCCGCTGGGCCCGCCTAGCAGCAGGGGCGCCAGGAAATCGCCCAGGCTCAACACAAATGCGAAGGTCGCTCCGGCAACCACGCCAGGAATCGATAGCGGGAGGATAACATTCCAGAAAGTCTGCGCCGGCGTTGCGCCCAGATCGTGCGACGCCTCAACAAGGTTGCGTGGAATATGCTCCAGCGCCGCGTAAATAGGCAGAATCGTGAACGGCGTATAGATGTGCGTGAGCGTTAGAACCACCGCGAAGGGACTGTAGAGCAAAAACTCGAGCGGGTGCCTGGTCAGGTGAACATATTGCAGAAGCGTGTTGAGAACACCATCCGAACCCAGGATCGTTTTCCATGCGTAAGCCCGTACCAGATAGCTCACCCAGAGCGGAATAATGACCAACTGGTACAGCAGGTCTTTTCGCCTGCCGGCGTAGAACGAAAGGAAACATGCCAGTGGATAGCCTAGAAGCAGAGAGAAAAGCATCACGCGCGCTGCAATCCACATGGAGCGCAGCAACGTTTGCCAGTAGACGGTCTTCTGCAGCAATTCTTTGTAGTTGTCGAAGTTCCACGAGTGCACGATGTTCTGCGCCGGCGAAATCGACCAGAAGCTGTAACAGAACATCAGCAAGTACGGCAGCAGCAGAAACACAGAGACCCAGAGCAGCGGGGGCAGGGTCACGACGGTCTTGTATGTTCTGGAGAACATCAGATTTTCTCGGCGGACTCGCGGACCGGGATGGCATCACTCGGTGAGAATTCCAGTTCGATCACACTTCCTGGCTCGATCCCACCCGCGGTGCGCGCGATCAAAACGAGGCCCTGGGCGCACGCGACGCGAATTAGTTCGGTCGCCCCGTGAAAGGCCTGATGTACGACGTGGCCATGAATCCGAACCGCAGTGCGCGAGCCATCATTTCCCACGGCACGCAACTGCTCCGGCCGCAGAGAAAACAGCGCTGGCCCATCAGGGAGAGTAGTCTGCCAGGTCAACGAGCCTGAGTTCACGACTCCGGCTCGCACTTCGCCTTTCAACAAATTTGTGTGTCCAATGAACTGAGCAGCATAGGCCGTTGCCGGACGGCTGTAGATTTCTCTCGGCGTCGCAACCTGCTCGAGTTCGCCCGAACGCAGCAGCGCGATGCGGTCCGACATGACCATCGCCTCTTCCTGATCGTGGGTTACGAATACAAACGCAATTCCGACCTCGCGTTGCAGTGATTTCAATTCCACTTGCATCTGGCGCCGCAGATTCGCATCCAGAGCCGAGAGCGGTTCGTCGAGCAACAGAAGCCGCGGACGGTTTACGAGCGCGCGGGCCAATGCTACGCGCTGTTGCTGGCCGCCGCTGATTTTTGAAGGCTTCGATTTCGCATAGGCCGTCATCTTTACTTTGTCCAGCGCTTGCGCGACGCGTTGTTCTATCTCAACTGCTGGACGCTTTGCCACTCGCAATCCGTATGCGACGTTTTCTTCGACGGTGAGGTGCGGAAACAAGGCGTAGGATTGAAAGACCGTGTTCACGCGGCGTCGGTACGGAGGCTGGTGATCCAGTCGTTGCGATTCCATCCACAATTCTCCGGAAGTCGCGCTTTCGAAGCCCGCGATGATTCGCAACAGCGTCGTCTTCCCCGAACCGCTTTCACCGAGAATAGTGAGAAATTCTCCCTCCGCAATTTCCAGCGAAACATTTTTCAGCACCACATGGTTGCCGAAAGTCTTGGCCACGCTTCGAACGCTAAGCAATGCAGGTTTCGCGGCGGAGGGCGCAGTCGAGGTTATCGCTGGGGCGGGAGTGTTCGGAGATGCCATGCGTGGTTTGGCAGCCGAGGGCCGAATTCGATGTTACTGCGCGGCCTTCACATCGTTCCAGATCTCAGTATATTTCGCGCGCCGCGGCACGTTTTGCCAGAAGTAAAGCCGCTTTTGATAATCATTGACGTCATCTAGATGTAGTGTTTTGACCTCGTCCGGCGTCATGAATTGCGCGGCCTGCGGATTCGCAGGTACATAATGTGTCTTGTCAGTGACCAGCTTCTGGGTTTTTGCTTCGATCATGTACTCCAGGAATTTGTGGGCCAGTTCTTTATTCTCGCTTCCTGCGGTGATCATCAGATGGTCAATCCAGCCGGTGGTATTTTCCTTGGGAATAGTTTCGCCGACGGGAAAATTCGCCTTCTTTAGATCGGCGGTGTTTAGTGGCCAACCCATCGCAATCACAACTTCATGGCTTTCAAACAGGTTCGTTAACTCTCCACCGGTCGTCCACATCTTCCGGATGTTCGGTTTCAGTTCCAGGAGTTTCTTCTTGACCGCCTCCAGTTGCTGATCATTCAAGTTATAAAGTTGCGAAGGATCGGGCTTGTCGTAACCCAAAACTTGAGCGGCCATGTAGACCGTTGAGAGATCATCCCAAACAGAAACCTTGCCCTTGTACTTCGGGTCCCAGAAAACGCTCCAGGAATCGGGTGGCTTCGCGAAGGCCGTCGTATCGTAGATGATCGGATCCGGTCCCCACATGAACGGCACACCATACGTCTGGCCATTTGTACGCACAAGCGGGAGGGACGTGAGTTGCGTGGAGAGATGGCTATAGCTGGGAATCTTGGAGAGGTCGAGTGGCGCCCCCAAACCTGAGGTCGCAATCTGAGTTGCCACGTCGCTTGAGGGAGAGATCACATCGTAATTTCCTGCACTGCCGCCGCGCAACTTCGCCATCAGTTCATCGCTCGATCCCATGTAGGAGGCCGAGACCTTGCAATGATTTTGCTGTTCAAAGGCCTTAATGAACGAAGGATCCGCATAGCCTTCCCACACTAGTAAATTAAGCGTAGGCGTCCTGTTGGAGCAGGACACGAACAAGGCCAGCGCTGCTACCAAAGGGAACGCGCGCAGCACTGGCCATTGATGTTTCTCTTTGTTTTTCATCCTTCCTCGCGTCCCGCTAGAACGTGGGCGGAGTGTTGATCCACAGAACCATGGTTTCTTTGCGCCCCGGATTCTTCCAGCGATGCGGGGTCGCGCTTTCGAAATAAAAACTGTCGCCCGGCTTCAGGCGGTATTCCTCGCCTTCCACGACAATCTCCAAGTCGCCACGCAACACATAGATGAATTCTTCCCCTTCATGCGTGTACGGATCGCCGCTGCCCGCTTCGGGTGCAATACGGAACAAGTGCGGCTCCATTACGGTATTACCCCAAGCCAGCAGTTCCATGCGCACACCCTCGCCGGCCTCGAGCACTTTACGCTGGGCCGGGCGCACGCGACGACTGCTAGTTCCATTGGCGTCGAAGAAATCCAGGATGTTGGTTTTATAAAAGCGCGCGAGTTTGCGCAAAGTTCCCACCGATCCGCTCATTTGCGAACGTTCCAGCGCGCTCAGAAAGCCGACGGAGATGCCGACGGCTCGTGCCACTTGTGCCAGCGACAATCCTCGTCGCCCCCGCAATTGACGCAAATGGTTTCCAATGGCGCCGGAATTTCCATCTGCGGCCGGACGCACCCTGCCTTCGCGCTTTAATAGTTCCATGATTGCGGGCGCATTCAGTCCGCGTACCTTGCGCAAGAAGCGCGCCCGCTTCAGCAGTTTCACATCCTCCGGACTGTAGAGGCGATACTTGCTCTGCGTGCGCCGTGGTCGTGCCAGCCCCAGGCTTTCCCAGGATCGAATGACTGACGGCGACACTCCCACCTTGCGCGCTACGTCTCCGATTTTCAAGTAAGGTTCAGCCATCCTGATTTAGGTCGAGAGCTGGGAGTGAGCAACCGCTACATTAGAAATTTCAATGAGGGGAATGTATTTTTTTATCCTTGACAGCTCCAGCCTCTCTTCTCTAACCTTGCGGGATTATAGCAAGGTTGTGTCGGGATACAAGCTGTAGTTTTTTTCAACAAATCAAAACTCTCCCGGATTTCTGGAGGCACCATGCCGTCGATGCGAGCCCGCTGGTCCGCAGTTTGCCTGGTTGTTCTGTCTCTGGTTGTTCCCGCTCTGGTCCTTGGTCAAGGCACGACCGGCAGAATTCTGGGTCGTGTGACCGACCCCTCAGGAGCGGTTTTGGGCAATGTTAAGGTCAACTCGACTAATGATGCCACCGGCGTGAGCCGCGATACGACCAGCAGCGAGAGTGGGGACTTCGTTTTTCCCGACCTGCCCGTCGGTACCTACTCCCTCACCTTTGACTTGAGCGGATTCAAGAAGTCCGTCCGGCATAACGTCAGTCTCGACGTGAACCAGGTCATTACGTTGAACATGACCATGCAGCTAGGCGCAGCGCAGGAGACGGTCGACGTGACCTCCGAGGCTCCGTTGGTGGATACCACCAGCACGCAACTGGGGGCGGTGATGGGCGAACAGCAGGTCTCGAATCTTCCGCTGAATTCGCGAGACACCTATCAACTGTTGCAATTGCAGCCCGGTGTAATGTCGACGATCGGTTCCAGTAATACATTGATCTACGGCAGCGACAGTCCCGGCGCCGTGTCGGTGAACGGAGGCCGTGGGCGCGCCAACAATTTCAGCGTTAATGGTGGGGACGCCAACGACCAGTTCGTGAACCTTCCTACGGTGCAGCCTTCTCCGGACAGTATCCAGGAGTTTCGTGTTCTGACAAACACGTTCGACGCTGAGTACGGGCGCAACTCCGGTTCAGTGGTCAATGTCATCACGAAGTCGGGCACCAACGCTATGCACGGGAACGTCTACGAATTCTTCCGCAACAAAGTTCTCAACGCGGACAATTTCTGCCTGACAGGAGCGTTTGGTCTGCCCTGCACGAAGCCGCAGTCCAACCAGAACCAGTTTGGGGGAACGTTTGGCGGCCCGATCGTCAAGAACAGCACTTTCTTTTTTTTGAGCTATGAGGGACGGCGCGTGCGGCAGGGAATTCGGTCGCAAGCAGTAACGGTTCCCACACTGGCGGAGCGCCCGAGTGGAACGCA
Source organism: Candidatus Sulfotelmatobacter sp. (assembly GCA_036269595.1). Taxonomy (GTDB): domain Bacteria; phylum Acidobacteriota; class Terriglobia; order Terriglobales; family Acidobacteriaceae; genus Sulfotelmatobacter. The sequence goes on along the minus strand of DATBEI010000173.1, from coordinate 2,959 downwards.
GCCGTACGCGGATTTCTCCAACGCCACGACCGGTGACACGTTCACCGGTGCGATTTCGAATCCAGGAATTCTCGACAGTCGATCAGGTTGTGACCAAGCCGTTGGTTTCCCTGGCGGAATTCCAGCTAGCACTTCTTACGCAACGCTGTTTCCTAACAGCCAAATCCCGTTGGCATGCATGGACCCCACGGCAGTCGACCTGCTGCAGTTTGTCCCTACGGCGCCAAATGGTGGTTCTCTAGTGACGACGACCCCAGTCAGTTCGGTTCGAGGCGACCAATTTACTGTGAAGGTGGATCGCCGCCTGACCGACAAGCAGAACCTGAGCATCTATTACTACTTCGACGATGACAATACTTTGAACCCGTTCGACAACTTCGAACTCACCGGGGCGAATGTGCCGGGATTTGGAGGCAGGGTGGCGGAACGCTTTCAGCAGTGGAACATCACTCACACCTGGACTCTGACGAATGATACGGTGAATGAGTTCCGCTTTAACTACAACCGCGAAGGGCAAAAAACGTTTCAGCATCCGCAGAATACGGAACTGGTGCAAAATTCGTGTCCGCCGCCGCCATCTTGGCTACCCGGGCCTGTGCCCTGTTTCTACGGCGACACCGCGTCAAATCAATACGGGATTCATCCTTTTCTCACGGCTGCGCAAGAAGGACTTCCCTTCATTTCCCTCTCAGGTGGATTTTCAATCGGCAATAACTCGGAAGGACAGCTTCCGCAGGTGGGGAATTCGTTCCAGTGGTCCGATAACGTAACGAAAGTGGCCGGAACCCACACCATGAAATTTGGCGTGGACTTCCGCAAGCAGCAGTTCAATCAGTTCTACTACTACAACGTAAACGGTACTTTCTCGTACTACGGAGGTGGGCCGAACGATACCGCGGCTATCAACAACACGAGTCAGAGCCAGGACCTGTATCCCAATTTCCTGCTCGGTCTCCCTGATCAATTCGGCCAGGGAGCGGGGCAGGTCGAATACGTCCGCAATACTGGCCTCTACCTGTTCGCGCAAGATAGCTGGAAGATCAAGCCTAACTTGACGCTGAACTATGGGCTGCGTTGGGAGTTGGATACTCCGCTGGCTGACAAAGCGAAGCATGTTCAGACCTTCCGTCCCGGACAACAATCCACCGTGTTTCCTTGTGGCGGGCCCAATACCGATTGCACGTCTCAAGATCCGATCGGGTTGGTGGTCCCCGGGGACCATGGGGTGCCGGCTGGCATGACCCAGACGTACTACAAGGCCTTCGCTCCGCGAGTTGGTCTCGCATGGAGTCCGGGCAATTCCGGCAAGACCAGTTTCCGCGCCGGTTGGGGATTGTTCTATAACCCGATCGAGCAGTTAGTGCTGGCACAATTCGGTGCGGAACCTCCGTTCGGGGGCAGCACTTTCGTCTACGAGACCCAGTTCAATCAGCCTTTTCTTGGTCAGGACGGGGCGACTACCTACCTGAATCCATTCAATGGAGTGCTGAACCCGCAGCGCGGCACTTCTCAGGATTGGGCCATCTTCGAGCCGATGCTGCTGTTCGGGGATTTCCAACCGAAAATGCGCTCGCAGTATTCCGCACAATACAACTTCACCATCCAGCGCCAACTGGCGCACGATATGAAATTGGAAATAGGTTATGTCGGGTCCCAGGGGCACCGTCTCTTGGCGACGCACGACATTAACTATTCTAATCCGCAGACTTGCCTGGACATTTACAACATCGCGAACGCAAATCCGAGCGCCGTCCAGGATGGATTCGGCGACAACGTGACGTGCGGCCAGTACTTGGAAGATGCCCCATTCATCATCCAGCCGGGTACAGTTCTTCCGAACGACTTGCATTTGCCGTACGCGCAGAATCATTCGGTGATTCCCGCGGGTACGACCGTCGGACCGAACGGCATTACGTTGGTGGGGTTGCGTCCGTACTCATCCCCGCAGTGTGATCCTATGACCGGAAATGGATGCCCTACGGCCACCGGTATCCCGGTCTTCAGCAGTATCTTTGCGCAAGATACCATTGCGGGTTCGTCGTACAACTCGCTGCAGGCATCATTAGAGAAGCGCTTCTCGCACGGCTTGCAATTCACGGCGGCATATACCTTCAGCAAGTCTTTGGACGAGGCCTCGAGTTTTGAAGGCATCTTGAACCCGCTGCCTGGCGCTCACAACCGTGGGTTGTCGCTGTTCGACGCTCGGCACCGGTTCGTCATCAGCTATTACTGGGATATTCCGGCGCCGAAATACAACGGATTTGCCGGAAAGCTAATCGATGGCTGGACGCTATCGGGTATCACGACCTACCAGACGGGATTTCCCATTCGCATTACATCAGCCTCTGATAACGAGCTGATGAACAGTTTCGACTTCGAATTGCCAGGCGAGCCGAACCAGGTTGCGCCGTTCAAGTGGCAGCGCCCGCAGAGCAATGGCAATTACTACTTCAATAATCCGACTAGTCAGACATCCATCTTCACCGAGTCGGGTGTATTTGGCTATGTCGGCTCTGCTCCGCGCACCATCTGCTGCGGGCCTGGGATCAGCGACACTGATTTAGTCGTGATCAAAAATATTCCCATCACGGAGAAAAAACGCCTTGAGTTTAGAGGAGAGATATTCAACATCTTCAACCACACGCAGTTCTTTAACCCCGACGGAAATAGCACCGACGGCGCGCAGTTTGGCCAGGTCACGCAAGTGAAAGATCCCCGCCTGGTGCAGTTTGCTCTTAAGTTCTACTTTTAGTTTGCGTGTACGATTGAATCAGCACCCGGGCGGTTCTAGCCGCCCGGCAATCTAATGGCTCGCTCGGCCAAGAAGCCGCGGGCTTGAGTTTTTACCGGAGACCTTGATGTATCCCGACCTGCAGAAAGAACTCGCCACTTTCGAGCGGCGCACCCCGAAATCCGCCGAAGCCCACAAGAAGAATCTCAAACGCATTCCCCTGGGCGT
>DATBEI010000169.1:0-5492 GCA_036269595.1 Candidatus Sulfotelmatobacter sp. | reverse complement strand
GTACCCCTGTTTACGCTTCGCCGAACACCTCGCGGTGTGCAACGCAAAACTCGGGGCCGAGCGGTTCGCTACTCCTTTCTCGTAGGACTTTTTCATTCCCTGCTTCATGCCGGTTTAGCCCGGCGCACTGCATCGGCGATTTGCACTAAACCCGCTTCGCGGGTAGCCGGAAGCGGTGTACGATTTGGCAGGACAAATTGCATGCTGCACTCATCGCTGCTCGCGCAAATTCTGTTTCAAAGCCGGCACGAAATTGCTGCACTGCAATGAATCTCCTTAAAGCAATTGTCCTGCCAAATCCCCACATGGTTTAGTCCAAATCGCCGTATCCACACCGCTCCCTTCACGCGACACGGTAACAGCAAAACTCTGCCCGCGGAGCGCTGTCGATACGGCACTAGAGATTATGCGCTCATCAAGATTCTACGTGACGAGACGTTGCGATCACGTTATAACCTTCATTCAGGAAACCCTCGACCAGCCCCGCACCAATACCCCGCGATGCTCCGGTGACGCTTGCTGTTTTCTTGTCTGGCATACATGTTTCCTCGGTTCGAAGCTTCGGATCAAATGCACACTTTGACTAATCCAGAAAAACGGAGACGAATCTATTGGACGAGCATTGCGACCACTGCGAGGGAGCGGCATGCCGTGAGGCTGTCGTAGATGTTCTTGAGACATGTTCATGGGCAATTACTTCCACCAATCTTGCGGATCGTGACGGATCGTCCATCAAGCGAATAACGGCCGGTCGTCAATAAGACCACATTGCTTATCGTTGCGCGTGGGTCTCCATCACGACTGATTTCTATCCAGTAAGCAATATAGTCTTCTATCTCCGGCCCAAGCCCCTCCTCGGTATCAGATAACGTGCGGCTCACCGTGGCAGTTATCTGATCGCGAGGCATGTCATCGAATGTCACGCTGATGCGATCACCGACGGATAGATCTTCCATGGTCAACCTCGCTTCTAATGCGCTAACGAATCGAGCTGGCTCGCTGCATCAATTTAGGAGTAAGCAGCGAGTCAGCGTTAGCTTGATCCTGATGCGTCACACGTGGCAGACCGGCGAAGGAATCCGATCCGCCGCGTTGGCGCACAGGATTCAGGCTGCAGCCCTGCGGCCTTTTTGAACCGACTTGAAGAATTTCAGCAAGTCGGCGTTGACTTCATCCTGGTGCGTGGCCGTTAAGCCGTGAGGCCTACCCGGATAGTAAATTTCCTGCGCCCCTTTGATGAGCTTGGCCGATTTCTTCGCTGAATCTTTGATTGGAACGATCTGATCGTCCTCACCGTGCATGACCAGCGTGGGCACGTCAAACTTCTTGAGGTCTTCGGTGAAGTCGGTCTCGGAAAATGCCTTGATGCTGTCGTAGGAGTTCTTGAGGCCAGCCTGCATGCTCCACAGCCAGAACTGGTCCAGCATTCCCTGCGAGACGCTCGCACCTGCCCGATTGGCGCCATAGAACTGTACGGCAAAGTCTTTGTAGAACTGCGAACGATCCTTAAAAAGGCTGCTTCGCAATCCGTCAAACACTTCGATTGGGAGCCCCTCGGGATTGGCAGCGGTCTTCACCACGAGCGGCGGCACGGCGGCAATCAGTACGGCTGCTGCCACTCGCTGCGTGCCGTGCCGTCCGATGTAGCGTGCAACTTCGCCTCCGCCAGTGGAGTGACCTACAAGAGTGACATCCGTGAGATCAAGCGCCTCAATGACCGACGCAAGATCATCGGCGTATCCATTCATGTCGTTTCCGGACGAAGCCTGGCTGGAGCGGCCATGGCCACGCCGGTCGTGTGCGACCACGCGGAATCCATTCCGGGCGAGGAAGAGCATTTGCCCGTCCCAGGCATCGGAATTCAGCGGCCATCCGTGCGAAAACGTGACGACCGGGCCTTCGCCCCAGTCTTTGTAGTAGATTGTCGTACCATCTTTCACTGTAAGGTTGCTCATATGAATTTTCTCCTTAAGTTTGTGCGAGCAGAATTGCTCGCGGTTTTGAAGTTTTAGTTGGCGGGCACTAGGATCGGGGCGCCTTTGTCCTTGACGAAGAAGACGACGAATTTCGCCGCCTTCGTTTTGCTTGCGTTCCGCCCGACGATGTGGACATCCTTCGGGCCTTCGTAGAAGGTCTGACCGGGTGTGAGAGTCACTTGTTTTCCACCTCTCACCTGCATCACGATGGAGCCTTCCAGCACATAGATAAACCCATGTGCATTGTGGCGATCTATGGGGTCTGAACTGCCCGGCGGATACTCGATGATGAGCATCACACCTTCCTTCCCAGGAATGTTCGTCAGATCTTTCGACATCAGCTGCGTTACCTTCGCTTCCTGCGCCACAAGCGTGATGGGCATGAGACAGGCCAATGCCAAAATTACTTTTGGGAACTTCATGAATTGACCTTTCGTTTGAGCGACGTCGTGTGTCGGGGTGAGGTGACGGCGGTATGCTTTCGCAGCCCGCCCACCACTGACGTACGTTGGCCGCGAATCAGCTCGCTTTCCTCACTGCGACGCCTGCGGGCTGAGGAGGCGCACTCGGAATTTGTGCCGCGGACTGAGTGAGCCAGGTTTCGAAACGGGTTTCGCCGAGTTGTGCGGCATTGTCAGGAACCAGCGTCCTGTCGCTCACCTCAATGCCGTAGTACCGCCCGTGTGGATCGGAGATTACCTCGCGCTGATCCCGGCGCGCGGCCAAGTCCAACCGGGCGAGTTCATCCAGGCGAAGCTGCTGCGGACCCCCGATTTCCACGGTGCCATTCACGGGTGGATTGGTTGCGATTCTGGCTAATGCGCTCGCCACATCATCGGCAGCCATTGGCTGGATGAGCGCCGAAGGCAGGCGCACCTTATTGCCCTCGGTGGAAGAATCGATGATCTGCTTTACGAACTCGTAAAACTGTGTGGCGCGGACGATTGTATAGGGGACCGTCGAGGCTTTGATCAAGTTCTCCTGAGCGAGCTTTGCGCGAAAGAAGCCGCTTTCGAGCAGACGCTCCGTTCCTACGACGGACAACGCAACGTGATGTCCGACACCCGCAGACGCTTCATAAGCGAGAAGGTTACGGGTTGATGTTTCGAAGAACTTCAGTACTGCCCCGTCCTCCCATGAGGGAGAGTTCGTTACGTCGACGACCACTGAAGCGCCTTTCAGCGCATCTGCGAGTCCGTCGCCGGTGATGCTGTTGATTCCGGTATTGGGCGATTGCAGCCACTGCTTCGTGCCCATGCTCCCGAAGCTTCTTGACAAGCTTCGATCCAATGAGGCCACTACCACCGATCACTACGATTTTCATAATTGTCTCCTTCACTCTGACCGACGCATTCCGAAGCCATCAGTCTCTTGCATTCGCTAAGACAGAACCGCCGATCGATCTTTGGGTCGATCTATGGATTTGCTTCGACTAGAGGGGCCGCGTTGCGGAATTATGTTGCAGCACGCGCTTGATGCGCCAATCCAGGATCAGGCAGGTCTACGCTACGGGGATGAAGATGGCCGGTGCGCACCCGTTGAATGGTGCGCCGTCGTTGAATACATCGCGGCATGATGCGCGACCGCTGGCTGCCAGCTCCGGATGGCTGACGGCGAAGGGATCTTTTCCCCGCATGAGAGCTGATCCGAAATAGCTAACCAATATCAGCGCGCTCAACGGGCCGAGCAAGAGCGCAACCGGCTTCCAGGAAATGAGGATCACCATAGCGCAACCTCCGGGGAAGAGGGGCAACTTGCGCCTTGCACCAATCCTACGGCCGAAATCAGTTGAAATCTTGCCGGGCACTAGGGAATTTTCAGGTTCCAAGATTTTCGTAGGGCAGTAGATCGTGATCCCACCGAACCAATGCCGAATGCTCTTGGATCATTTGTGCAAGCGATTTGGTCCCTGTCCGTTGAGGAAAATGGAATGGGACTTTGGGCGATGGGCCAATAGGTCCGCTACTGCGGATTGCGTTATATGGGCCTGTTGAGGGGAAGGGAATGGGAGCCATCCCTCCCTTGGTTTCACTTAGTTATGAAATTCCAGTCTGCTGTCAAAGTACTGTTTGGGAATGCAGGGGCCTCATCATGAATCGTCAACTGTTGCCAACAGGACGATGCACTCATCCAGCCGAACTGACGACCAATTCTTCGAATGCCGGGCGTGTGGTCGTCGAACAAGAAGTTCCGATTTCGTAGCCTCTCGCTGGAAGGCAGAATTCGATTCCGTCCGACCGCAGTTTATCGGCCATACCTCAAATCGCATTCTGGGTAATTCGGCCCGTATTTTGCCCAATCGCGAATTGGGTCAATGGGAACGATATTTGCCCAACTCCACTTTGGGGCTTCGGGAACGAAAATTGCCCAATCGCACAGTGGGTCATGCGGACCGATGTTTGCCCGAGCGGGATTGCGCTTAGGGAACGCTCAAACGCGGTCGCATCCTTTGCACGGCGACGCGTGAGCAGTTCGACGGTCGGCAGCCAGCAGGTTGAATATGATTGCCGCACACGAAAACGTCCTGGCATGTGGGCCAGGCCGAAGAGATGAGGCGTGATGAGTGCGGGCGGTCTACTGAGCCGCTGGGCCTATCTTGTGAAGCTCGGAGGGGGTTCGTTCATGTTTGGTGAACACGACGTAGATCTTCGTGTCGGCAGGAACGGAAACGACCACACGACTGTTGGCATTGAGGCTCATCACCTCGGAGTCGCCCGCCGTGCCGATATTCTCGGCCAGCCGCTCACGTAGCATGTCATCCTCGGAGAACGCCCCACTGGTATTGTTTCCGGCCACTTCCGCGAGAACCGAACCGAGTCCCGACGCTGCGCGCACAAGAAAGTTCTTGCCCGTGTTCTTCCCGTATACGCTTCCTTTGATGGGTCCGAGGTCCAGTCCAGTACCGACAGCGTCGATCTTCTCCCGCGCTCCGTCGAGAAGTTCGATCTCGTCGAACTTCACGCTCACCAGTCCGCTTCGGTCGGCCTGCTGGAACTGACCGTACACGCGTGCGCCCGCAGGAACGATGATCCTGTCGCCGATTGCGTAGGTATATTCGACTATGGCGACTACGGGGGTCAGCACTGCACTCGATATCTGCGTCTCAAGCTTCGCCTGAATGCGCGTGCCCGGAGTCAGCTCCAAGCGTGGAGCACCATCTTCGTCGGCATTGACCTTGGGGCTGTCGCCACCTGGCTTTGGGCCACACTCCTCACAAAGATGAGCGACGGCTCTTTCAGGCCGTTCTGTTGCGTTTGCGGGGTGACTACAGCGGGAGTTCCACCATAGGTGCCGGATCTTCCCACTTTTGCTGCGTGTCCGCGAAAGAGGGCACGTTGCCCAGGGAGCTAGCAACAGCAGGCTTGCCCGCGATTGGCTTTGTAGCCGCGCCATTCTCCAAAGAACGTGTGCGGCGAATATCGCCCGGCAAGAGCTGCCCGCTGTTATTGTCCGGTGCGGGACTCCGAACTGTCTCCATGAGAGGAGTCACACTCCCTTTAGGCGGCGGCGACTGCT
>DATBEI010000163.1:0-7436 GCA_036269595.1 Candidatus Sulfotelmatobacter sp. | reverse complement strand
GGCCGACTTCTGGCCGCTGCGCGCTACACGGTTTGATAGCGACTCGTCCTCACGTTATGGCTGCTGCTACCCAGGTAAACCGCCAATGGCGGCTCAAATCGCGACCCACTGGGCTGATTAAAGCTGACAACTTCGAGCTTGTGTCCCAACCCATACCGGTGCCTGAAGACGGTCAGTTTCTGATTCGCAGCGTATATCTCTCGCTCGACCCAGCGATGCGGGGGTGGCTGATTGACCGTCCGTCCTACGTTCCGCCCGTGCAGATTGGCGCAATCATGCGCGGGTTGGCTATCGGAATAGTGGAGAAATCAAATCACCCAAAATTTGTCGCCGGCGACCGAGTCCAAGGGATGTTCGGCTGGCAAGAATATGTGCTTTCCAATGGTGAGGCTGTGACGAAGTTGCCGGAGAGCGGACTTCCATTTTCGGCTTACCTTGGACTGTTTGGACTGGCGGGGTTAACCGCCTACGGTGGACTCTTGGAAGTGGGACAGCCCAAGAGCGGCGAAACTCTCCTGGTCTCCGGCGCCGCAGGTTCGGTCGGATCACTCGTCGGCCAGATCGGCAAGATCAAGGGACTTCGTGTAGTCGGCATCGCCGGAACCGACGAGAAGTGCAATTGGCTAAGAGAGGAACTGCGCTTCGATGCGGCCGTGAACTACAAAGAACCTGACTACAAGAGGAATTTGAAGGCTGCGTGTCCGAATGGAGTGGATATTTATTTCGAGAACGTCGGTGGAGAGATCTTGGAAAGCGCGCTCTACCTTATGAACACGTTTGGTCGCGTGGTGGTTTGCGGCCTGATCTCGCAGTACAACGCCACGGCACCCGTTTCGGGGCCTTCCAACTTTGCGCTGGTGATCAGCAAGCGCCTCAAGATCCAAGGTTTCCTCGCTACTGATCACTCTTCGAAAATAAAGGAAATGGTGAGTAACTTCACGCAGTGGCACGGCTCAGGCCGCCTAAAGTATCGGGTGGATATCGTTCGCGGTATCGAGTCTGCACCAGCGGCGATCAACAAATTATTCGACGGTTCCAATAATGGCAAACTAATCGTTCAACTCTCAGACCCTCCCGCCGCTCCTTAGCGCTCAGGATTTGAGATGAGCCTTCTCTTCACCCTGCTCAGTCATAGAGCTTCGGTTCGAGCAACGGATTGCCCATAATGACTTTCACCTCTTGCGCCGTACCGTTTTCGTTAAGATCATTCCCTGATTGATCGATCACCCGGCGAGCCCGTTTTCCGGTGGCCAAGTGCTGGATTTAGACACTAGAGACACAGCACTGAGGTCAATGTCGCGGGAGTAGTATTTTTGCATTATTCCGCCATCGCGACCATCTGAGTAACTTGGACAAACGCGATTTCGATCCCTGCAGAGCTAAACTGCAGCGTCGGCCTATTTCCGATGCAAGAAAACTCATTTTTCAGAGGCTTCACAAGCCGGACATTGTCTTGGCTGGTGCCATTTCTGCTGGCCTCGGCAGGGTACCTCTACGCCTTCCCACAACCGACCGTTTTCTACGCAGGTGTGGTGCTGGCGCATGCATTGACTGGGATGGTTGCGGCGGTTCTTCTGGTTCCAGCACTGATTCGTCTGCTGCGGAATGGACGTTTCATTTCCCGTGCCGGATGGTTGCTAGTGGCGGCCGGCGCTGCTATTGGACTCATTCTCATTAAGACTGGCACGCCAAGGGCGCATTGGAATTTGCTTTACCTCCATATCTTGATCTCGCTCGCCGGAGTCGGTCTTCTGATCGCCGACCAAGTTGGACGACGCGCAGGTTGGCGGGTCTCGAATGTCGGCCCTTCGATCTTGCTTACCGCAATCTGTCTGGCGGTGCTGGCCGGCGCTGGCTATGGAGCACGTTACGTTCGCGAGAGCTGGCAAAGGCGGGGCCGAATCCAAAATCCGACGATGGCGCCCGACAACATGAATGGCGAAGGCGACGGACCGGCGGGCGCGTTCTTCCCCAGTTCCGCGCAAGTTTACGGAAAGCAAAAAATCCCCAGCAAGTTTTTCATGGAGTCAGATTCCTGCAAGCGCTGTCACGAAGATATTTATGACCAGTGGTTCAGCTCAGCGCATCATTTCTCTTCGTTCAACAATCAGTGGTATCGCAAATCGATCGAATATATGCAGGACACGATCGGCACCCAGCCGTCGAAATGGTGCGGCGGATGCCACGATCCGGCGGTGCTCTATGCGGGACTGATGGATACTCCGATCAAGCAGATCGTGCACCGTCCCGAGGCGCAGGCCGGGTTGGGTTGCATGATGTGCCACTCCATCGCCAAGGTGAAGAGCACGATGGGGCAAGCAGACTTCTATCTGGAATACCCCAAGTTGCACGAGCTGGCGGCCACGCAAAATCCGGTTGTGCGGGCGCTGCATGATTTCGTCATCCGGTTGAATCCGGAACCGCACCGGCGCGTGTTCCTGAAGCCCTTTATGCGCGACCAGACGCCTGAGTTCTGCTCGTCGTGCCATAAGGTTCATCTGGATGTGCCCGTGAACAATTACCGCTGGCTGCGGGGTTTTAACGAATACGACAACTGGCAGGCAAGCGGTGTTTCCGGGCAAGGTGCGCGATCGTTCTACTATCCTCCCAAACCGCAGCAGTGCGCCGACTGCCACATGCCACTGGAGGCGTCGAAAGATCAGGGGAACATCAACGGATTCGTGCACTCGCATCGTTTCCCCGGCGCCAACACGGCTGTGCCGACTGCTAATGAGGATGATGCGCAACTGAAGCTGACGGAAGGATTTCTGAAGAGCGGTGCATTGACCGTGGACATTTTTGCTTTGTCGCCAGAGCCGGCCCCCCTTAAGACGAACGCGGTGATGCAGCCCGAGCTTTCCACGACCTTCGCCGTTGGAGAGGAGGCGGAAAGCAGAGTAGTGGGCGAGTCAGTGGGCGAGGTTGTTCCGGTTAGCGCTCCGTTGAACGAAGTGCAGCCTGTGCTTCGACGCGGCGAGACCGTGCGCGTAGACGTAGTTGTACGTACAAAAAAAGTCGGCCACTTCTTTCCAGGCGGAACAGTTGATGCCTTCGACACATGGCTCGAGCTGAAGGGCACCGATGACAGGGGGCAGACAATCTTCTGGAGCGGGATGGTCGAGGACAACGGGCACGGTCCGGTGGAGAAGGGCGCGCATTTTTACCGCTCGCTGCAGATCGACGCGCACGGCAATCCGATCAACAAGCGGAATGCGTGGGCTACGCGGGCCGTGGTGTACGTGCGGTTGATTCCTCCGGGAGCGGCCGACACGGTGCATTACCGCCTGCATATTCCCGAGAACGCGGGCAGCAAGATCACGCTGCATGCACGGCTTTGCTACCGGAAGTTCAGCTGGTACGAGACCAACGAGGCTTTTGCGGGACGGCCGGATCCAGCGGCGCCGAATTCGGTTACTCCAGACTACGATGACCGTCCGACAGTATTTACAACCTCGCTCAGCGGGGTTTCAGCAAAGGAAGAAAAAATTCCCGAGTTGCCGGTGGTTGCGCTTGCCGAGAATGAAGTGACGCTTCCCGTGGTGGCGCACAATGCTCCGTCAGTGCAGCCCAAGACGATTACCAAGAAGGAAGAGTGGCAGCGCTGGAATGATTACGGCATTGGATTATTTCTGCAAGGAGACTTGAAGGGCGCGGCTGCTGCGTTTCAAAAAGTCACCGAGGCCGATCCGGACAATCCCGATGGCTGGGTAAATATTGGCCGATGCGCGGTGCAGGAAGGAGACATGGCGCGGGCGCGCGTGGTGCTGGAGAAGGCGCTGGCGGTGTCTCCGAATCTGGCGCGGGCAAATTTTTTCTACGCCAAGGTGCTGCGCTCAGACGGCAATTATGATGGCGCGGCTACGCGCCTGGGAAGCGTGCTCGATCAGTATCCGCGCGACCGGGTCGCGTTGAACGATCTGGGACGCGTGCTGTTCCTGCAGCGCAAGTATGACGAGGCGGTGAAAGTTCTGCAGGCGGTGCTGGCGATCGATCCCGAAGATTTGCAGGCGCACTACAATCTGATGCTCTGCTACAACGGCCTGGGAAATCAGAAACTGGCGAAGGAGCATGAGGTGCGCTACATGCGCTTTAAAGCCGATGAGGCGTCGCAGGCGATCACAGGACCATATAGGCAGAAGCATCCCGAAGACAATAACGAGCGACAGGCCGTGCATGAGCATGGATCAGTACCGCTGCCGGTTACGAACCATGTAGCGACAGCCGTTGTTCGGCACGCTCAGGGCAGGCTCACGACTGTCGGGCGAAACGAGGCGAGCCGCACCGCCGCTGCACCCGTCGGGACCTCAAGATAATGAGAATTTATGAAATCGAATGCACTGCGGAGGCGGCGAGACACGGGAAGATGCTGTTGTATCTCTCCCGGCTTCTCCGTGCCTCCCTGTCTCCGTGGCTGATCGCACTTTTCGCCGTCGCAACGTCCCAGGCCCAAGTTCATTTCCGCGACATCTCTGCCCAGGCCGGCATTCATTTCACCCACAACAACGGTGCCTTTGGAAAGAAATGGTTACCGGAAACCATGGGGCCGGGTTGCGCGTTCATCGACTATGACAACGATGGCTATCCCGACATCATCCTAATCAATGGCAACGATTTTCCGGGACACCCCCATGGCGGGGCGACCACGCTCAAGCTCAACCACAACAACGGTAACGGCACCTTCACCGACGTGACGCGCAAAGCGGGGCTGGCAGTGCCAATGTTTGGCTTCGGAGTTGCGGTGGGAGACTATGACAACGACGGGCGTGACGACATCTTCGTCACCGCGATAGGTCAGAGTCACCTTTTTCACAATAATGGCGACGGCACGTTCACCGACGTGACCAAGTCCGCGGGAATGTGGGGCCCGAACGAGTTCTCGACAAGCGCAGCCTGGGTAGATTACGACCGCGACGGCAAACTCGATCTCGTGGTCTCGAACTACGTGCAGTGGAGCGAGCAGGGCGATCTCTATTGCACGCTCGACGGTACGCACAAGTCGTACTGCACGCCCGAGTCGTACAAAGGCGCGTCGTTGCGTCTTTGGCACAACCTGGGGGGAGGCAAGTTCGAAGACGCAACCCAGAAGGCCGGGCTGGGCGATCCCACTTCTAAGAGTCTGGGTATAGCGGTTCTTGATTACAACGGTGATGGCTGGCCGGACCTCGTGATCGCGAACGATACGCAGCCCAACAAGCTCTACCTCAACAAGAAGAATGGAACGTTCGAGGAGCGTGGTATTGCCGCAGGTATCGGCTTCAGCGAGGACGGGATTGCGCGGGCCGGCATGGGCGTTGACGCGGCCGACTACGATCGCAGCGGTCACGCCAGCGTCATGATCAGCAATTTCGCCAACCAGATGGTTTCGCTCTTTCACAACGAGGGCAACGGACTGTTCGTTGACGAAGCGCCCCAGTCGGAAGTTGGCCGAGCCACACTAGTCACGCTGGGTTTCGGCTGTTTCTTCTTCGATTACGATAACGACGGCTGGCAAGATATTTTCGTGGCCGACGGTCACATCGAAGATCAGATCGAGCGGGTGCAGAAACGCGTGAATTACGCCGAGCCTCCGCATCTGTTCCGTAATCTTGGCGGCGGGAAATTCACCGAGGTTACGGCGCAGATGGGCAGCGTCTTCGCTGCGCCAAAAGTGGCGCGGGCTGCGGCCTACGCCGACATCGACAACGACGGCTTCCTTGATGTTTTGCTAACCACGAACGCGGGGCCAGCTTACTTGTTTCATAACGAAGGTGGGACGAATCGCAGCCTGCGCGTCAAACTGGTGGGCACGAAGTCGAACCGGGACGGTATTGGCGCGATCGTGCGCGTCAGCGCTGGAACTGACAAACAGTGGAAGATGTTGCGCTCGGGTTCGAGTTACCTGGCGCAAAGCGAACTGGTGTTGACCTTTGGCCTGGGCGCTCAGACGAAAGCTGATAGCGTTGAGATTCAATGGCCCAGCGGGCAGGTGGATAAATTTTCAAACCTGAGCGCCGGACAGACTGTCACGATCGACGAGAGTAAGGGCATCGTGGCTAATCGACTCTACCGGAAACCGCCGCAATAGCGAAAACTAGCCCCTGGCGCCGGAAGATAAGCAAAGCCCCAGTGAGGTTTCCACCAATCTTGTCGCTTGTGCGGTAGAAAGCAACTCTGGAAGGGATCAAGGCTGTCCCGAATGGTGAAGGCGGTGCATTACAATACATCCTTTGACCCTCGAGTCTCAATCTCACTTGGCTTTGCTCGGGGTTTCAGTGGAGACAGCCGTGATTCTCGTTTCCTACATCAACAAATTGCGGCTGGAGGGAATGGATATCCACACGGCCACGCGGGAGGCTTCGCTCTTGCGACTTCGTCCGATCATGATGACCGCTCTGGTTGCCTGCCTGGGATTGTTGCCGGCCGCACTTTCCACCGGCATCGGATCCGATACTCAACGACCGTTCGCGATCGTCATCGTGGCCGGCCTCATCTCCCGCCTGTTCATCGGATTCTTCGTCAAGCCCGTCCTCTATGAAATGGTTGCCCGCGAGGGCGACGTACTGCAGGTTTAAGCTAAAGCCCGAGAAACCCTCGCCGAGTGGATCGAGGAACCTTCTGACAATTGCAGAAACCTGAGACCCTCGAAATTTTGCTCACATTGTGAACCGCAGCGAAAACTGCATGAAGCGCGGCGTTGTAATCGTGCCAAGATATCTGCCGAACTGTGCCGCACCGAAGGAGAGCGACGGTTGCGCGCCCCGCACGTCGTAGCGCA
Source organism: Candidatus Sulfotelmatobacter sp. (assembly GCA_036269595.1). Lineage (GTDB taxonomy): Bacteria > Acidobacteriota > Terriglobia > Terriglobales > Acidobacteriaceae > Sulfotelmatobacter. The sequence goes on along the minus strand of DATBEI010000163.1, from coordinate 682 downwards.
CCGAATTAGTAGCGTTGAACGCCTCCCATTTGAACTCCAAACGCCGGTTTTCGCCCAGCGAGAATTCCTTGCCCACGCCAGTATCGATGTTAAACATGCCCTCGCCAATGATGCTATTGCGAACGCCGGATTCGCCCGGCCATTCCGGACGGTAAGCTGCCAGCGCGGCTGCCGGATCAGCGAAGATGTCGGGGCCGCTCACACCATTCACGACAACGTTTTTGGGGTTTGTTGCCCTGGGAGACGGCCCATTCGGCTCGGCGTCGCCCTCGATATTCCAATTGGTCGCCCAAGTGAAGCCATTGTCAATGGTGATCGGGAAACCGCTGGTCCAGCGGACAATGCTGGAGACGTGCCAGCCGCCTACGACTGCATTGAGAGCCGGGTTGGCACCTGCCAACAACCTCTGGCCTTTGCCGAAGGGCAGTTGATATACGAAATTTGCGTTGATCTGGTTGAAGGCGTTGAAATCGGAGAGTGCGCGCAGCGCCAGCGGATCCCACGAATTGATGACGATTCCGCCGCCGTTCAAGTCGTTGCCGGTTCCGCCCGTTCCTTCATACGGACCGATTCGTTCTGCAGCCGAGGCTTCGTCCAACGACTTCGAAAATGTGTAGTTGAACTGCGCTTGCAGGTTGGATCCCCAGCGGGCATTGTAAGTCACCTGCAACGCGTTGTAGTC
>DATBEI010000140.1:0-6161 GCA_036269595.1 Candidatus Sulfotelmatobacter sp. | reverse complement strand
GTGGGATCGATTTCGAAGCTGCGCGGCTCTTTGCCTTGCGTTGGCGTGTAGGCGACCGGCGTGAGCGTGCCTTTGGCGGGATCGATTGCGAACACGGTGATCGTGTCGCTGCCGCGGTTCGAGGCATAGAGGAACTTGCCGGAGGGATGCATCTCGATTTCCGCATCGTCGTTCCGGCCGGTGAACTCTTTAGGCAGGGCCGAAATTGTTTGCAGGGAATGCAGCGTGCCTGTTTTCTCGTCATTCGAAAGCACCGTAACGGTCGAATGCATTTCGGCGACAACATAAGCAAACTTTCCGTTCGGGCTCAAGGCAAAGTGGCGCGGACCGGCTCCCGGATCAAGCTTGGCGAAGGGTGGATTGTTGGGCGTGAGCGATCCTGTGGCGCTGTCGAATTTGTAGACCAGTAACTCGTCGAGGCCGAGGTCATCGACCATGGCAAAGCGATTGTCGGGTGACAGGTCGATGGAATGGGCGTGGGCTTTCTCCTGGCGTTCGGGATTGGTTCCGTGGCCGGTATGCTGCACGAAGGCCGAGGCGTCGCCTAGCTTCCCGTCTTCGAGCACGGGGAAGGTCGCGATGCTGCCGCCGGTGTAGTTTGCCACCAAAACATATTTCCCGGTTTTGTCGAGCGTGATGTAGCAGGGGTCGGCGCCGCGGGAAGGCACTTCATTCAGGAAAGTGAGCTTACCCGTGGAACGATCGATGGAGAAGGCGCTCACGCCACCGCTGTTTGCGCCCTTGTAGTTACCGACTTCGTTGACGGCATAGAGGAAGCGGCCATTGGGATGGAGCGCCACGAACGATGGATTGGTTGTCTCCGCGGCCAAGCCAAGGGAAGTGGTCTGGCCACTGTCAGGGTCAAACCGGAAAGCATAAATGCCTTTGCTCTTGCTGCCGTCTTCGGTGTAAGTGCCAACATAGAAAAGATATTTGCCTTTGCCTTCCGCGGAAGCGGAAGCGAAAAGCGAGAGAAGGATTGCAGATAGCAGAATGATGGGGCGAAGAGGCAGTCGGGAATGTTTCATGGTGTTATAGAAACGCATTCGAAGCTTTCATGCAAGCTTTTCGATCATCCGGGAAAAACGTCGAGCCGCGCTCGACGGACAGCCGACGGCGACTGCCCTTCATGTCTGTCTTTTACTTTTACTTGTTTACTCTTATTTCGTCAGCACGACGGGAACGGTTTGATCGTACGGCCAGATTACTACGCTCACCGATTTCCGCTGGTTGAATGCGTTCAGCGTGACGGGGAAGGCGACGATGATGGTTCGAGTCGTGCTTTCGCCCGGCTGGAGCTTCGTTTCCGGCGGCAGGGCAGGCTGCGCCCCGTTCTTCAGCGCTGGGAAGGCCTGAAAGTAGCGGTCGAAGTCGATGGCGGAAACGGCGTCGGCACTCGATTCTCCGCTGGGCGATGTTAGTTTGCCCTCCAAGGTATGAACGTAAAGAATCTTTTCGCTGGTGTTGCGTAGGGTGAAGGTCAACGCGACCATGGTCGAGCTTTGACCGGGAATTTCGACCGCGACTACGTTGTCGAGGGAGCCAGATGCCTGCGGGGTGGCGCGTTTGAGGACAGAAGCGACGACTACTATGACCAGCACGATGCCGATGGCGATCAGGACGATCTTGGCGGGCGGCAGATTCTTCTTCGCCGTGCCATACTCCTCGCCGATATTGATGGTTGGTCCAGCAGGAACGCTGGGCGGCGCGGTTTCGGGCGCGGGCGGTTGCGGAGGAGCGGGAGGTTGATCGGGCATACGCTTTTTTTGTACTCGCCGATTCTACTCTTGGCCGGATGGGCTTTGAAAGAATTTAACCTCATCAGAGCGCGGAGAACTCGCCGAGCACGCCGACCAATGCAAGCCGCTATGGACCTTCGCGGACGGATCGGCGAAGAAGTCCTTTGTCAGTTCGATCAGCTTTCGTCTTCCGTGGGCGCCGCAATCTCTGCGACGACTTTCAAATCTGCGTCGCCACTTTTCCAGACCTGCTCTCTTGTCACCCGCGGCATGATGATGCATCCTTGCGAAGCGCATCCAGGAAATTCTTTGGAATCGCCGTGGAGAAGGAAGCCTTCCCGGCCGAAAGTCGGCGTCTCAGCCGATGGCTTCAGAGCCAGAGCGTAGGGACCGTGTTCCTCAGTGTTGACCGGCGGTCCTAAAATTGTCCACTGGCCTTTTGGAATGGGACCGACATTGTGAATATTTTCCATCGCCGGATTATTCTTGCCTTCACCGGCGCCGGAATATCCCGAAGCGACGGGCTTGCCATCCTGTTGCAGTTCGCCGCTTTTTTGCGAATACGTCCAAGCCAGCCCATTTAGCTCCTCGGTTCGCGAAGTCTTCTCTTCGTCCATGATTCACCCTCCAAGGTCGAGCTTTCCCAGTATTGGAGACTAGGAAACGAGGGGCAAGGTTATGTGAACATTGACCGAGAAAAATTTGTGGAAAACATCACGAGGGGTTTTGAAGCGGGCCTTGAATACAGAAAAGTCAACATCCCCACCCTGTCGCAAAGGACGCGACAAGATGGGGTACGCCCTTATACACTTCGGGCCGATAGTTCTACTTCTTTGCACAATTCTTCCAGTCTCTTCGCGTCCTCGAGGGAGTCGCCAAAGCGGGCGGCCTCGTAGGCTGAAGTGAAGCGCGCGACTGGTTCTCGCAAACGAGTGTCTTCAATTCGGATGAGGAATTCGTGCGGGGTCTGGGCTGGAGGTTTTTCGACGCCGCCGCGAGCCAATGCGCGAACCATGCGCCGGTACCACATAGCCGCAGCTTGTTCCGGGGAACGCTCAGGGTGAGCCCGCAACCACTTTTCATGCGACCAGCGTGCGATTCGCCCTATATTTCCCAAAAGCAGCAAGCCAAGTGCGAGTGCTGTTCCGAGCATGGCCCATCGCGCGGGAGAATGTTCGACGCGATTTTGACTGCGTCGCGCCCACTTCAGCATTGCTTCATAGTGGCCGCGTGCCCAGTCTCGAGCGCCTTCCCATGCGGCCCGACTGCGGCCGACGGCAGTCTGGCCCAGCACGTACTGATGGGCGGTATCGTAGCTGACCACCCAATCGCGCCAAAATGATGCCATGGCGTCGAGGTAGAGCGCGATCCGTCCCCAACCCTGAGCAGATTCACCCCCCACCGAAGGCGTCGGATCGAATGTCTGCCAACCGTAGCCGGGAAAGTAGGCTTCCACCCAGGAATGCGCATTCTTGGCGCGGATTACATAGTTGCCGGTCAAATCGTTGAATTCGTCGCTGCGAAATCCGTTGACCACGCGGGAAGGGATGCCAACCGTGCGCAACATGATCGCCATGGCGGAAGCAAAATATTCGCAATGACCCTGCTTGCGCTCGAAAAGAAAATTAGCCACAGGATCTTTCACCTTGGTGCGGGGCAATTGCAAGGTATAGCCAAATCGGGTCTTGAGATAGTTTTCGAGGGCTGCCGCCTTATCGTAATCCGTGCTGGCTGCGCTGGTGATCTGGAGAGCGAGGCGTGGAACGCGCGGGTCGAGCACGGGTAGCCGCAGATTTAAGCCCTGAATTTCGGGCGGATAGTTTCGTCCGGCTGAGCGCAATTCCTGCGCTAAGGGGGCAGCGATGTCGGAGTCGGCTTCGTAGCGGCTGATGGGGCGCCGGCTATCCAGGTTGTAAACCGCTCCTGCGGCGTCCGACGCCAACAAGCCGTAATCGCCGGTCACTCGGGTGGCCCAGGGTGCGAGGAAGAAGACGTTAGTGCCGATCGGTTCCATCAGCACGCGATAGTGAATCAAATGCTCGCGCCTATGATTTAGCGTTACATAAGAGCGGAGCTGGGGATTACTCCGCGGCACCGAAAAACCATGATCTCGTTGCGGCTGCACAATATACCGGTCCTGCGGGTTGGACCAGGTGTTTCCGTCGAAGTTCGATAAAGCGACGCCCCGCCAGTGCAGGTCGTAACGGCCTTCGCGGTCGCCATCGATCTGGACGTGCATGACGACGGCTCCCGATTGCTGAATTCGCCCAATCTGCCCCAATTGAACGCGATCGCTGAAGCCGGAGGAAAGGTCGTTGCCGAAGGAATAGTCGCCCATGTACCCCGCCGACATTCGCGGCATAACGAAGAACAAGGCCGCCCCCGCTGCCAGAATCATTAGCATCAATGCCGGTGTAACTCGCGCGAGTGAGAACGCCAGGCGTCGGTGCTCATGGGGATCGTTGGAATGCATTGCTTGAATGTTGGCCGCCAGCCCGGAGCGCCGCATTTCCATGAGCACAAAGGTTCCCACTGCCGTCAGCATGAACCCGACGAAGCAGAACAGAAACGTACTGTCAACGGTAAGGACCGCGGCAGCCAGCACCATCAGGAAAGCGAGGATAGCGAGGGTGACGTGGTCGCGCTCGCGGCGCAGGGAGAACATGCGAACCACAACTCCGAATAGAGCCAGGTGTATGGTGGCCGGTAAAAACGCGCGAGAGAAAACGAAGTAGTCGGCTGCGAAAAAGATGAAATAGGCAATGGAGAGTGGCGTGGTCCAGCGCTCAGAAATCACGAACCGACGCCGGTGGGCCAGCAGGTAACCGCGCACGACCAGCGCAATCGCCACTAGAAGGGTCGAGGGCAAGTCAAGCCCTCCGGTGCTAGCCAGGGTTACAAAACCAGTGCATACAAGAAGATAGAGAGCTAATTCAAAGTAATGATCGATGGCCCGGGCCATCGGTATGACGCCGGGGAGTGAGGGGCGGGATTTCATTCGATTCTAATCAACCATTGTTCGACAAGTTCCGCAAGAAGGGAAGGGTTGGCCGGAGAATTCTTGCACCGAAAGTCACATGACGTTGGGATCCAGGGAAATTGGGCAAAGAGTCTAGCGAGGATGGCCAGCGAAAGCTGGAGCGAGCGCTCGGAGACACCGATACGCGAGCTAAGCGTGCGGAGAACGGATTGGCGACTTTGGAATGCTAGAATGATTCAGGTCAGGCATCGGTCTCACGCGACGTTTTCCCGCCAACCCCGCCAGGTCCGGAAGGAAGCAACGGTAACGGGCTCTTGCGTGTGCAGTGAGTTCCCGGTGCCTGGCTATTTTTTCTCCGCAAAGTGGTTTCTGCCCTTCCCATTACGAAGATTTACACAGGCTTGACGACTCTTTTCGCAAGAAAGATCTTGGCTCGCATCAAGTGATAGGGGCTCGGCATCTAAGCCAGCCAGCGAGGAGAATTTGATGAATCAGGGCGTTTCCCCCCAGCTTGCACCGCATATTACGATCCGCGTATCCGGCAAATTGTTTGAAGGACACCTGGCCTATCTGGATCAGTTGGTTCATTCGGCTTTTGAGTGCAAGTTGTGGCCGGTATTGAGCCTCGCGAATTTGGAGGAATTGGATCGGCCGGCGCTCGTCTACCTGATTAATGGCGAAGACGACCGGTTCAGCATTGAGTCCTGCCCTGCCTTTGTTCGTAAGTCGATCGACCGTGAGAGGGGCCACGCTGCCGCCTGAGGGCGGCAGTCCTTCTCTGCCGACGCCTGCCTGAGCGACTGCCACTTGATCGCGTGCTCGATCAAAACGCGAGTTTTCGAACTCTGGGCCGTCAAACGAGTCACGGAATACAATCTTCGAATCCGGTTAGACATTCTGCTGCTGATCTTGGACAATACTGAGTTTCCTGTTCAGGAGCACTCATTGACGAAAAAGATCCGCGCCAAAATCAGCGCTTTAGGCACTTATCTGCCGCCACGAATTCTTACCAACGCCGACCTGGAAAAAATGATCGATACCACCAACGAATGGATCATGGAACGCGTCGGGATCCGCGAGCGGCACCTCGTAGACAAAGGCGTGGCTGCCAGCGATCTGGCGGTAGAGGCGGTAAAAAAGTTGGTTGCGTCGCACCCGTTTGACTTGCAGGAAGTGGACCTGATCGTTGTGGGCACGGTTACACCCGACATGATGTATCCATCGACCGCCTGCCTGGTGCAGCATAAGTTGGGCATCGAGAATACTTGGGGATTCGATGTTTCGGCCGGATGCTCTGGGTTTTTATATGCGCTGAATACTGGCGTGAAGTTTGTCGAGTCGGGACAATACAAGAAAGTACTTGTGATCGGGGCAGATGTGAACTCGTCGATGACGGATTACACAGATCGCGCGGTGTGCATCATTTTTGGCGACGGCGCCGG
>DATBEI010000137.1:0-7858 GCA_036269595.1 Candidatus Sulfotelmatobacter sp. | reverse complement strand
CTTCTCCTCTAGAAAAAGAGCTCACGGATCGGTCTGAATCCCTGCCGCATCTAATAGTTATCAGTTCATTACTAAACCAAGAACGGAGCACGTTATGATTCAAATTCGTCAGGGGCAGGAACGCGGGGGCGGAGACCACGGCTGGCTCAAGACTCGACACACTTTCAGTTTCAGCGATTATTGGGATCCCAAGTGGATGGGATTCCGGTCGCTGCGCGTCATCAACGAAGATTGGGTTGCGCCTAACAGCGGTTTTCCGACGCATCCGCACCGCGACATGGAAATCATCACCTATGTTCTCGAGGGCAAACTCGAACACAAAGATAGTCTGGGGACCGGATCGGTGATCTTGCCGGGCGATGGCCAGCGCATGACCGCGGGCAGCGGGATTCGCCACAGCGAATTCAATCCGTCGACGAGCGATGCGGTGCGCCTGCTGCAGATTTGGATTTTGCCGGAGAAGACTGCTTTGCCACCGAGCTATGAGCAGAGATCTTTTCCGGAAAGCGAAAAGCGCGGGCGGTTGCGGCTCATTGCGTCGCGCGATGCGAGCGAGGGATCGGTGAAGATCAATCAGGATGCGATGCTGTATGTCACGTTGCTGAAGCCGGGCGAAGAAGTCGGGCACGAATTCGGCGCGGGACGTCACGGGTGGCTGCAAGTCGCGCGCGGGGCGGTGGAACTCAACGGAAAGAAGCTGGAACAGGGTGATGGCGCGGCCATCAGCAACGAAAAGACGGCAAGCATCAAAGGCATCGAAGACGCGGAAGTGCTGTTGTTCGACCTGGCGTAAGAACTCTGACCACGAAGAACGCTGAGAACACAGAGAAGAGGCTTTGTGTCCTTCGTAGTTTAAAGATTTTACTTTCTATGCAGCGGCCCGCGGTTGTGACTGCCATCTCGACGCTCTTCTTTCTGGCCGCGATTTTTCTTTGGACTGTGGGCGTGGTGAAACTATTAGCGCCCAATGCCGTCGCACTGATGAGCGCGTCGCCATTCACGTTTGGACTGGAACTCGCTGGGCCTTACATGGTGTTGTTGGTTGGGACGGGCTGGGCGGTGATTGGCTGGGGCTTGTTTCGCGTGCGCAACTGGGCACGCTGGGCTGCAATGGCACTGATGGTTGTTAGCGTCGCATCGCTCGTGCCGAAAATTTCGCAGGCGGAATTAGGCATGCCGCTTTTATGGTACGGATTGCAGATTGCAGTGCGGGCCGCAGCCGCGTGGTATTTGGCACAAGCTCCCGCGGTGATCGACAGCTTCAACTTGAAATGAAAGCCCGGTTCGAAGTGGGCGCGCAGAGCCTATTTCAGCTCCCGCTCAAAATGATCGAGAATCATTGTGAATAAATGCACTCGCGCATCTTTCCCCGCGATGCTGTGCGTTTTGTTGGGATAGATCATCAGGCGAAACTGTTTCCCCGCATTGATCAGGGCATTAATCATCTGAATGCTGTTCTGGAAATGCACGTTGTCGTCGCTTGTACCATGCACCAGCAGCAGCGCTCCGTGCAGCTTGTCGGCGTCCTGTGTCACATCCGACTGCTCGTACCCGTCTTTGTCGTCCTTGAGCAGGCCCATGTAGCGCTCGGTGTAGATAGAGTCATAGTTCAGTTGGTCGGTGACGGGAGCCACGGCGACGCCCGCGCGAAAGCGATCGGAGTGCGTCATGGAATAGAGCGTCATCGAGCCGCCGTTCGACCATCCCCAGATCGCGATGCGATCCTTGTCGAGCTGCGGATACTGCGCCAGCAATTGATCGAGCGCGGTCAGTTGATCTTTCAATTCAATGGCGCCAAATTCGTGCCGGATCGCCGTCTGGAATTTGCGATCGCGCCCCGGCGTTCCGCGATTGTCCACCGCAAAAACGGCAAAGCCTTTACGCGAAAGAATTTCATCGAACGCGTCGGGCGATCCTTTCCTAACCATCTGCGCCGCCGGGCCTCCATAGATGTTCACGATCAACGGGATCTTTGCACTCGCCGACGCATCCGGTGGCAGCAGCAGCCGGCCATACAGCGTGGTCCCGTCGTCGGCTTTAAACTCAAGATACTTGGGCGCGCGCAGGCCGTATTCCGCAATCGTGTCGTGCGCCTTCCACACGGGATGGCAGTCTCCTGGTACCGCGCACAGCGTGGTCGTCATGGAAGTGTGCGGGCCAAAAAACGTGTGGCTGTAGTGTTTCCCGTCGTCGCTGAATTTCGCGGAGTGAATGCCTTCATCCGTAGTCAGCGCTTTGAACCCGGTGCCATCCAATTGCACGGAAAAAATCTGCATTTGCCGTGGATCATCCTTGTTCGCGGCGAAAAATACCGTGCCGGCGGCCTCGTCCACGCCTTCGATCCCCATCACCTCGAAGTTGCCCTTCGTGAGTTGGCGCTCCAATTTGGCCTCCGCCGCCATGGGGTTCTGCTTGTCAAAGCTGTAGACATAAATGTGCATATTGCCGTCGCGCCAGCTGGGCCACAAAAACTGCGCGCTCGATTTCAGGAACCGCACTTCCACATGCTCGAAATCGATCCAGGCTCCGGGCGTCGTTTCCGTCAACACCACGCGCGACTTTCCTGATTTCGCGTCGATGAAATACAAATCCATCTTGTCTTCGGTGCGGTTCAGAACTTCCGCCCAAATCACTCCCTCGCGCACCCAGCCGAATCGCGGGATGTATGAATCCTCTTCATTGGGCAATGAAATCCAACGCACCTTGCTCTTCTCCGCATCCGTCACTCCCATCTTCACTACCGGATTGGGGTCGCCGACTTTGGGATACTTCTCGTATTCCACGTTGGGATGAGTGGGGAGCCAGTCGGTGATGGGATACGTGGGCACCTTGGTTTCATCCATGTGCAAGAACACAATTTCTTTGCTATCAGGAGACCAGAAATAATTGCTGCGAACTCCCAACTCTTCCGAGTAGACCCAGTCGATGTCGCCGTTGAGCAAATCCTCTCCGGTGTCCCTGGTCAACTGTTTCTCTTCTTTTCCGTTCACTGGGTGAACATAGAGGTTGTGTTTGCGAACGAAAGCCAAGTGGCCGCCATCGGGCGAAAACTTCGGATCGCCGCTGGGATCGGGCGCCGAGGTAAACTGCACGGCCGTCGCGGTTGCCAGATCGTAGAGCCAAAGCTGCCCTTGGGAATCGAAGACCAAATGCCGCGAATCCGGCGCCCATAAATATGCCGCCACGTGATAGCGGGTGCGCCGCTCCCGCTCGCGCTCGTTCTTCACAACTTTATTTAGGTCGGGGTCGAGCGATGCCAGCTTCGCCGCGCTGACCAGCACTCTTCTATCGCCCGTCGCGGCGTCGACGTACCACAACTCTCCCTTCTCGCCCTTTTCATCGCGCTGTACAAACGACAGTTTGGTGCCGTCCGGGCTCCACTCCACTGTTTCTGGACCGCGTCCTGTGAGCCCCCCTGGCTGATAGATGACATCGATAGTGAGGGGCTTGCTGGGCGCATTTTGCGCCGCAGCGGCTACTCCGAAGATGATTGCGAGCACGGCGATACCAAAAAAGAAAGAAAGCTGCTTTTTCAAGATGCGACCTCGCAGGTAAGAAATCCAAGCAGACGCCAACGCGAATCAACGAGTGTACACCGCTTCGGCTATAGTGGTCGCGAAAGAAAAACCATCCACCACGAAGGACACGAAGGTTCACGAAGGAGACCAGCAAAACGACGCCAGGGTTTAGGCGCCATCTTCCAAGCATAGGAAGTATGGCTGCGCCCCAGAGTACGACGAGGAAGCTCACAAGAATTTCGTTCGACTTCGGGCTTCCTTGGTGAACTTTCGTGTCCTTCGTGGTGAATGGTTTTCCCAAACAGCAAGCGTCTATAATCGACGCGCCTATGCCCCTGGCCTCCGGTACGAAACTCGGTCCCTATGAAATTCTCGCTCCCGTCGGAGCGGGAGGCATGGGGGAAGTCTACCGGGCGCGAGATTCGCGGCTCGACCGCATCGTCGCCCTCAAAGTTCTGCCAGCGTCTTTCTCTGCGGATCCCGAACGCTTGCGCCGGTTCGAACAGGAAGCGCGCTCTGTCGCGGCTCTCAATCATCCCAACATCCTGGCGGTGCACGACATTGGAACCCATGATGGCGCGCCCTACATGATTTGCGAATTATTGGAGGGCGAAACCCTGCGCGCGCGACTGCAAGGCGGCGCCCTATCACCTCGCCGGGCCGTCGAACTTGCAACCCAGATTGCCGAAGGGCTCGCGGCTGCACACGAAAAGGCAATCGTTCACCGCGACTTGAAACCAGAAAACATTTTCCTAACCAAGGATGGCCGGGTAAAGATCCTGGACTTCGGGCTGGCCAAAATTACCAGAAACGGCTCTGGGCCAAACACCTCGCAAACGCTCACCTCGGCCGACGTCGCCCTGACCGAGGCTGGCCAGGTGCTCGGAACCGCAGGCTACATGTCGCCCGAACAGGTGCGAGGCATCGGCGTCGATCATCGATCGGACATTTTCGCCTTCGGTACGATCTTCTTCGAAATGCTCAGCGGCAAGCGTGCCTTCAGTCGCGAGACCTCGGCTGAGACGATGACTGCCATTCTGAAAGAAGACCCGCCAGATCTGACGGAACTGAATCGCAACATCTCTCCCGCGCTGGAGCGAATTACCCGCCACTGCCTGGAAAAGAGTCCCGAGCAGCGCTTTCAGTCGGCTCGCGATCTCGCGTTCGATCTAGAGGCCCTGTCCCATTTTTCCGGTTCCTCCGCGAAGATCGTGGCGCAACCGAGCGCGAGACAACGGTTGCGACGCTTTCAACTGCCATTCCTTCTGCTGTTGGTGGCGTTGGGCGCTGGGCTCGGGTATCTCGTGGGCCACAAGGCAAAATCATCTTCCGAGATCACCTATCATCAACTAACGTTTCGCAAAGGCACGGTGCTGAGCGCCCGTTTCGCGCCCGACAATCGCACTGTTATCTACAGCGCTGCATGGGGAGGCAGTCCACCCGAGCTTTTCTCGACGCGGCAGGACAGCATTGAGTCGCGGCCGGTGGGATTGAGCCAGGTCGATTTATTCGGAATTTCTTCGCAGGGAGAACTTGCTGTTTCGCTGAAGCCCACTCCGCTTCAGGGATTTTTCGGGAATCAAGGGACGCTGGGGCGGACGCCGCTTACCGGCGGGACCGCTCCCCGAGAAATTCTGGAAAATGTGGAGTGGTCCGATTGGTCTCCTGACGGATCAAGCCTGCTCGTGGTGCGGACCGTCGACAATGAAAATCGCATCGAGTATCCGGCCGGCAAAGTTGTGTACAAGGTGACGGTGCCTGCGTGGATCAGTCATCCGCGGCTTTCGCGCGACGGCAAGCGAATCGCTTTTTGCCAGCATTTGTCGCGCGGCGATGATCGAGGCGCGATTACGATCATCAACTCCGATGGAAGCGGCAGCCCGAAGTCTTACGGCGATTTCAGCAGCTTGTATGGCCTGGCCTGGTCCCCTAAAGATGATGAAGTCTGGTTCACCGCGGACCCAACCGTGACCACGATCGCTCGCCGCTTGATGGCCGTGAGCATGTCGGGAGCTTTCCGCCTGCTGGCTGCGGCACCCGGTGACTTGACCCTGCACGACGTCTCTACCGATGGCACGGCGGTCATCGCCATCGACGATCGCGAGCGCAAGATTTTCTTCACCGATTCGAAGACTCTGGAAAGAGAACTCACCTGGCTTGACCGGGCCGTGCTCGCAGCTTTCTCACAGGATGGAAAGCTCGTCCTTTTTCACGAAGGCGGAAAAGGCGGGGGATCGCACGGTACGATCTTCCTCCGCAAAACGGATGGATCGGCGGCGGTTCGGCTCGGCGAAGGTTACGCGATTGCCCTCTCGCCCGATCAGAAATGGGTGGTTGATGTCATTCCGATGACCCCGCCTCGATTCTTGCTGATTCCCACCGGAGCAGGCGAGGCCGTAGAACTCAAGCCCTCCGGCATCGAGAACATCGCACCCCTGGGATTTGCCGCTGATAGTCGTGAGGTGGTGTTGCAGGCCAATGAGCCCGGACACAAGGTACGGCTTTATTTGTTCGATCACGTTTCGGCGAAGCTGCGAGCGCTGACGGCAGAAGACACACGCGGGATGGTGACGCCGGACGGCAAGTTCTTGCTCGTGCGCAGCAATAAGCTGCTTCCCGACCTAGTTTCCATGGAGACTGGGTTGCCGGTTCGAGAAATAAAGGGACTACTGATGAACGATAGGCCCCTTCAAGTGAGCGACGACGGCAAAATCGCTCTGGTCGCCAATCTCAACGGCCTGACTGCAACCGTCCATCGCCTTCATCTCGATTCTGGATCGCGGCAACTCGTACGCACGCTTGAGATGCACGATCCTACCGGCGGCTTTGGAGTGACTCGCGTCATGACCACGCCCGACGGCCAATCCTTCACCTTCAACACTCTGCGCGATCTCTCGGAGCTTTATCTGTTGCAAGGGCTGAACTGACATTCGCCGCGAAGGTGCTCCGGTGCTGGTCCCGTAAATCGCCCTTTCTCGCGTGCTAGAATCAATGCATACGCAATGCTTCCTGACATAGAAAATCTGCTGAAGCTGCAGGAGACCGACAAGGAAATCCGCCGCCTGCAGGATGAAGTCGCGGAATTCCCCAAACGCGTCGCCGTGATCGAGCAGAAATTGGCAGGCACGAAAGGCCAGCTGGAAAAAGCCCAGGCCGCTGTCAAAACCGACGAAGCAGCCCGCCGCAAATACGACACCGCCATTAGCGATCTGCGCGGCAAGATTTCCAAGTACCGCGACCAGTCTCTCGACGTCAAAACCAACGACCAGTACAAAGCCCTTCTGCACGAGATTCAGTTCGCCGAAAAAGAAATCGCCGCCAACGAAGACAGGATTCTCGAGCTGATGGTCAATGCCGACGCCCGCGATAAGGAAGTCAAGGCCGCGCAGGCCGAGCTCAAGGCCGAGACCGCCGAAATCGAAGCAGAAAAAGAAGAAGCCCGGCAGCTTACCGCCAAGGACGAAAAGCTTCTGGCCGAGTGGCGCGCCAAGCGCGACCAGATTCGCACGGGCATAGACCAGGACCTGCTCCGCCATTACGAGCGGGTTTCCAAGTTTCGCGGCAGTGGCATCGCCGAAGTTCGCGATCAGAAGTGTATGGCGTGCCGCGTCATGCTTCGGCCCCAAACTTACAACGAAGTTCGTTCCGGCCAGCAGACCATTGTTTGCGATTCCTGCCAGCGCATCCTGTATTTCAATCCGGCCGAGGAACTGGTCGATCAGAAGCCCGGCATTCATCGGCCCAAGCGGCATCATCCAAAGATTGATGCGCCGCAGGCCTGGTACTACAAAGCCGAATTCGCGGGAGATGGCGAAGTCTTCCTCTGCCTGACGAACGCTCGTGGCCAAGCCAGCCGCCGCGTCTACGACGTTCACACCGGACGACTGATCGGCGACATTCTGATCCGCGAAGGCGACTATCGCCAGGCGTTTCCCGAAGACATCACCGGCGCCACCCGCCTCAATGGCGGATGGACCGAAGATGAACTCGACGCGTTCGGCACCGAACTTCCCATGGTCGCGCTAGACTCACTCCGCTTCGATCTGGACCTTGCCCGCCACGAAGCGTCCACCGGTTCGCACGCCAAGCCGCACGTTCCTGCCACTCCCACCGAGCAAGCCGCCAGCTAAACAATTTGCGTAGCGACCGCCGCGTCGGCTGTCCAGGTTTGGTTTTGCTCGCGTGGGACCGGGCCCATTGGCCCGGTCGTCGAGCGCAGCTCGACGGTTTTGCTTCTCGTCTGCAGACCCGAGTTACATTCATCCATTTAAGATGACACCATGCCGAAAGACTCCCTTCCAACGATAAAGGTTTCCCCCCGCGGCGCCGCCCGCCTCAAA
>DATBEI010000122.1:0-26295 GCA_036269595.1 Candidatus Sulfotelmatobacter sp. | reverse complement strand
GGCGGCGTCGGCGGATTCGGGACTGGCGCTCCCGGCGCGGGTGCTGGCGGTACCACCGGGGGTGCAGGAGGGGCCGGAGCAGGTGCTTCGGGTTTGGTGCAGTCCACGCTCGGCACTGGAACCGCTGTATCGTCTTACGATCCATTGCTCAATCTCCAGGGTGGCGAAGAGCACCAGACGACACCCTTGGCGAACCGGCAAATTTACGGCGTGCCACTGCTGCAGTTGAATACCGGCCAGGTCAACGCGTCGGTGACGCAGTCTTTTGCCACCGGCACGACCGTCAATTTCACGTTCAGCAATTCGCGGCAAACGACCAACAGCCCGTTCTTTAATCTTTCTCCCTCACTCACTTCTCAGTTTCGCTTCCAGTTCCAGCAGGAGTTGCTCGCGGGTTTCGGCTTCGGCCCGAACCTGCGCTACTTGCGCATTGCGCGGAACAACAAGAAGATCTCCGACATCGCCTTCAAAGACCAGGTGATTGCCACCGTCACCCAGATCGAAAACATCTATTGGGACTTGGTCAGCGCCTACGAGCAGACGCAGGTCAACGAGCAATCTTTTTCGTTCGCCCAGCAGACTCTCGAGAACACCAAGAAGCAACTGCAACTGGAAAGCGTCCCAGCCATGGATGTGATGCGAGCCGAGGCGGAAGTTTCGCGCCGCGATCAGGATTTGACGGTCGCGCGCACCAGCCTGCAGCTTCAGGAAACACTGATGAAGAACGCGATCACAAAAAGTCTGGATGATCCCGTTCTCGAAGCCATGCGCGTGATTCCCACCGATCGACTGCAAACTGTCGAAAAGCAAGCCAGCGTCGAGGCGAGCGCGCCCATTGCCGACTTGATCGCAGCCGCCCTGCGTAGCCGGCCCGAACTCGCGGAAACCAATATCGACCTGGTCAATCGCCAGATCAGCCGCCGCGCCGCCCGCAACGCGCTCCTACCCTCGCTCTCGCTCGTAGGGTTCTATGGAGGATATGGTCTCGGCGGGCCTTTGAATCCTACCTACAATCTTGGGCAGAATATCTCTAACGTGCCGGAAGACTTTGCCGGCGCCTTGCAAAACGCCTTCACCAATACTGCCCCCGACTACTATTTGGGATTGAACCTGAACATTCCCATCCGGAACCGAGTCGCGAAAGCGGACCAGTACCGCTCCGAACTCGAATATCGCCAATCGGAATTGCGCATGGAGCAACTCAAGAAGCAGGTTCGCATCGAAGTGCGCAACGCGCAGTATGCCCTCGACCAGACTGGAGCCCGCGTCGAGGCCGCACGCAAGGCTCGAGACTTGGCTCAACGCACTTTCGATATCACAAAAAAAGAACAGGAACTGGGCTCGGGGTCGACCTACCAGACTCTTTCGGCCCAGCGCGATCTTGCGCTCGCAGAATTGGATTTAGTCAGCGCTCAGACCACCTACGAGAAGGCCAAAGTCGAACTGGATCGCACCACCGGCGCAACTTTGGAACATAATGGCATACTGTTGCAGGATGCTGTCACTGGCGTAGTGTCCCGCCAGTCGCCGTAAATCCGTATGTCGACCACAGCTAAATCCGAAACAGACTTGTCGGCTCTCAAGTCCGAGTCCGGCGCGCCTCGCGTTCTCGCCGCCGACGACCAGGAGCACATTCTGGAAGCTTTGGAACTGCTGCTGCGCCCGCAAGGGTACAAGGTCGACAAGGTTCGTTCGCCCGCGCTGGTTCGGGAGGCCCTGGCCAGCAATTCCTATGACGCGGTGCTCATCGATCTGAATTACACGCGGGATACGACTTCCGGCCGGGAAGGATTGGACCTGCTCTCGCAAATCGTATCGCTCGATGCGACGATTCCAGTGATCGTGATGACCGCATGGGCCAATGTCGAGCTGGCGGTGGAAGCCATGCGCCGCGGTGCCCGCGATTTCGTCCAGAAGCCATGGGAGAACGAGCGGCTTCTCGCGATTCTTCGCACTCAGGTTGAACTGCATCGTGCCCTGCAGCGCGCCGCCCGCTTAGAGGCGGAAAACCGTTTGCTTCGCGCCGAGGGCCGTCCGGAATTCATCGCCACCGCTCCGGCCATGCAGCCAGTGCTCGAAACCATCGCTCGCGTGGGCCCATCGGACGCGAATGTGTTGATCACCGGCGAGCACGGAACGGGAAAAGAAATTGTCGCTCAAACCCTGCACGCACTATCGGCTCGATCCGCGCGTGCCCTCGTCGCAGTGAACACGGGGGCCATTCCCGACGGCGTCTTTGAAAGCGAATTATTCGGCCATGTGAAAGGCGCCTTTACCGATGCGCGCACCGACCGCATTGGCCGTTTCGAACTCGCCGATGGCGGCACGATCTTTCTTGACGAGATCGGCAATGTCCCGCTGCGCCAGCAGGCGAAGTTGCTGCGCGTTCTCGAATCCGGCGAAATCGAGCGCGTCGGCTCATCGCGCTCTCGCCGCGTGAATGTCCGCGTGCTTTCCGCCACCAACAGCGATCTTTCCGCCGCTTGCGCCTCCGGACAGTTTCGCGAAGATCTTCTCTTTCGCCTGAATACGGTTGAGATCCACCTGCCCGCGTTGCGCGAACGCCGGGAAGATATTCCGACGCTGGCCGCGCATTTTCTTGCTCGCTACTCCGTCCGCTATCGCCGCCCCGTGCAGGGCTTCGACCCGGCGGCCTTGCAGGCTCTGATGCAGTACGCGTGGCCGGGCAATGTCCGCGAACTGGAACACACCGTGGAACGCGCCGTCCTGATGTGCCGCACGAGCGAAATCCAGCCTGCCGATTTGGCGCTCAGTTCGCAGCGCACCTCCACCCAAGGACTCGAAGACCTGAGTCTGGAAGCCGTCGAAGCTATGCTGGTGCGCAAAGCCCTACAGCGCTACCAGGGCAACGTGAGCCAGGCCGCGGAGGCGCTAGGCCTGAGTCGTGGCGCGCTGTACCGGCGGATGGAGAAGTATGGCGTCTAGCGCGCCCGCGCCGAAACCTGCATCGCGTCCGCGAAAACGAGTTCGCCTCCTCTATGAACACCGCGTCAACCTTTACTGTTTTCTGGTCGCGCTGCCTGGGCTAGTCGTAAGCACCATCCTGATCTGGATGCAGTCCTGGACCCTCGAATCGCGGCTCGCGCTCATCGCGCTCGAACTTTTCTTATGGTGGATATTAGCCCTGGCGCTTCAGGAACAGACCACGCGCCCTCTGCAAACACTCGCCAACGTGATCGGGGCGTTGCGCGAGGAAGATTATTCCTTCCGCGCGCGCAATGCCGTCGCCGAGGACGCCCTGGGAGAACTCTCTTTAGAAGTGAATGCGCTTGCCGACATGTTGTCGGACGAGAAGATTCGCACCATCGAGGCTACGGCTTTGTTGCAACGGGTCGTCGACGAGATCGACGCACCGTTGTTCGCTTTCGATCCCGCATCTGTGCTGCGCCTGGTGAATCCTGCTGGCGCGCACCTGCTGCGCCAATCGCCGGCGCGGATGCTCGGCCGAAGCGCCGCAGACTTGCACTTACAAAAGTGCCTGGATGCCGACAATGAAAGCCTGGTTGAATTGGACCTCAACCTCAATGACTCGCAAGCGCGATGGCTATTGCGCCGCAGTTCATTTCGACAGAATGGCGTCCCGCACACGCTTGTGGTTCTTTCCGATGTGAGCCGCGCCTTGCGGGAAGAAGAGCGGAGGGCGTGGCAAAGGCTGATTCGCGTCCTGGGCCACGAATTGAGCAACTCGCTCGCCCCTATCAAATCCATTGCGGGAAGCCTCAACTCACGGGTCTCATCGACCGACATGGACACGGATGTCCGTCATGATCTGCAACACGGCCTGGAGATTATCGAGGCGCGCTCCGCGTCGCTGCATCGCTTTCTGGAAGCCTATCGCCGGCTGGCGCAGATGCCGGCCCCGGTTCTTCGTGATGTAGATCTGGCCAACCTTGTGGCCAGAGTGGCCAGTCTCGAAACTCGAGTTAAAGTCTGCGTGCAACCGAGCCCTGCAGTCTTATTCGTTGCCGATCCTGACCAGCTTGAACAGATGTTGATTAACTTAGTTCGAAATGCCGCCGACGCCGTTCTCGAAATGACAGCCGATTCGGCGAAACACTCTGTCCCAGGCGCGGCGTTGAAGTCAAGCGACGGGGATGGAAAGGTCAGAGTGCGGTGGGATGTCAGCGACGTCGACGTGAGCGTACTGGTGGAAGATAACGGACCCGGTCTTTCCAATCCAGCCAACGTCTTCACTCCGTTTTACACGACAAAGCCCGGTGGAAGCGGAGTTGGCCTCGTCCTCTCGCGTCAAATCGCCGAGGCGCACGGAGGCCGGATCGAAATCTCGAACCGAAATGGCGAGCGTGGCTGCTTGGTGAGAGTCGTGCTGCCGCGTGCGCCGCAGCAGCAACGTTAAATCTCCTGTTGTGACTCGTTCTCGTCCTTGGGCGCGCCGTCGGGATTCTTCTGCTGCCGCTGCATCTCGTCGAACTGTTGGCCTTGATGAACCGGTTCTCGCCCCGGAGGCACAAGGTCCTGAGATTTGTCGCGAGCAGTTTCGGCTCGGTCGGATGTTTTTTGTTCGGGCATAATGGTTACGCTGCCTTCCACGCTCTTTCATTTTTACGTTCAAAGTCATCGAAAGCCTTCGCCAGTCCCAGCAGCACCTCGGCGGTTGTCTCGAACAATGCCTGTGCCTTGGGCTCCGAGATTTTGGCTACATCCTCGCGCGCATGATTGGCGGTTTCGGTTAACGTCTGTTTTAGCTTTGCCGTGTGATGACGAGGATCAGCTTCGTCGTATTGTTGACGATCAACCATAGGACTCGTACCTGCCTTTCCGCAGAGTGTTGTCCGCTTATTAGAAAAAGATGCGCTAGGCAGACGCAATACAGAGGATTACCCATGTAGACACGGTTCAAGCGACGGCGAAGCTGAGTGGAAGGCGTTCGCTAAGGCTTTCCTAATGCGGAGTAGAGTTAAGCACAACGAGAGCGTCATGCGTGGAATGCCGCGCAAAGACAACAACCCGATGTTCGGACGCGGCATCCTAGATTTCCAAGCTTCATGAAACTCGTCTCCAAAACGTCGAGGAAACCAGCGGTTCAGGCAAATCGCGCCGTTACTTCTGCCGGCGTTAACCCAGCCCTAAAAACAATTGCTTCGTTGCGCGAAGTCGCCCGCGAATGCCGGGCTTGTGACCTGTGGAAGGATGCGACACAAACAGTATTTGGCGAAGGCCCCACGAAAGCGAAGATCATGCTGGTCGGTGAACAACCGGGAGATCAGGAGGATCGCGCCGGGCATCCTTTTGTTGGACCCGCGGGAAAACTTCTGAGCCAGGCGCTGGAGCAAGCTTCGATCGGCCGCGACGAAATCTATGTGACCAACGTGGTGAAGCATTTCAAGTGGGCGGCTGCGGCGCGGGGTAAAAAGCGCATTCATAAAAAACCTCGCTACTCCGAGATTCACGCGTGCCGTCCGTGGCTTGACGCCGAAATGCGCGTTGTGGAGCCTCAAGTTCTCGTCTGCCTGGGCTCAACGGCGGCACAGTCGTTGTTAGGGCGAACTTTTAGCGTGATGCGGCAGCGCGGGCAACCGATCAAATCCACCCTCGCGCCTCTCGTGATTGCCACCGTGCACCCGTCGTCCATTCTGCGCGCGCCGGATGCGGATGCCCGCCGTTTACAGATGCAGGCATTCGTCAACGACCTTAAAATTGTTGCCGGATTCGCCAGAAAGTTGGAAGCGGCCTAGCACGTTTCGCAAGACGCTAAAGTTCACCATGCCTGTTCGAAGTATTTCATCTTCAGAATTTGATCGTGCCGACGTGATCGTGGTAGGCGGCGGAGTTGCCGGACTCGTGGCCGCATCCGAGCTCGCACAGGCCGGCCTCTCCATCGTTATTCTCGAAGCCCGCGACCGCATCGGCGGCCGTGTCTACGCTCTCAACGATCTGGAACAGCAATTCCCCGTCGAGCTGGGAGCCGAGTTCATTCACGGTCGTCCGCCCGAAATTCTGGATCTGCTCCGCCAGAACGACATTGGCATCACCGAAGTCGACGGCGACAGTTTCTGTGTGCAGAACGGCAGGCTCTCATCGTGCGATTTCTTTTCCGATGTGGATGAAATCCTGCAGCGGATGAGCGACAAAGAACCCGACGAATCGTTCGCAAGTTTCTTGCAGCGCCGCGCTCCTCATGCACCGAGCGATACCCGGGAACATGCTCTTCGCTATGTTGCTGGGTTCAATGCCGCTGATCCCGCCCAAGTCAGCGTTCATTGGCTGTTTCGCCAGATGAAGTCCGAAGAAAAAATTGAAGGCGATCGCGCCTTCCGGGCGCACGGAGGATATTGGTCTCTGCTCGATATACTTCAGAAGCGGGCAGCGAAGGCGGGAGTCCTCGTTCGCACGAATACGGTCGTGCAGCGAATTTCATGGCGCGCCGGAAGCATTGCGATCGACGCGATGTGCGATCAGCAGTCCTTCTCACTGGGCGCCAGCCGCGCGCTGGTGACGGTTCCGCTTGGCGTACTGCAGGCCCGTCCCGGTGAGGCGGGAGCCATCGAATTTTCCCCCGCTCTTCCTCAGGAAAAGTTGGATTCGATTTCTGGCATGGAGATGGGCAAAGTTATCCGCGTCGTTCTGCATTTTAAGGAACGTTTCTGGGAGAGGACTCAGTCTGACAGCCGCAAGAAGACACTGTCCGAAATGAGTTTTCTGTTCTCGCAAGACGAATTCTTCCCGACATGGTGGACATCCATGCCAGATCGCTCTCCGGTCATCACCGGCTGGGCACCGTGGCAGTCCGCTGAAAAAGTTCGATCGGGCAGCGTGCCCGTGGTTACGCGCGCTCTACAATCACTCGGCAGCCTGCTGCGCGTAAGCACCGAAGAGTTGGAGGGCCTGCTGGAAATTGCCTATTTCCACGACTGGCAGGCTGATCCCTTTTCCCGAGGAGCTTATAGCTACGTGAAAGCGGGAGCCGCGGATGCTCCCGCAATCCTAAGCCGCCCGGTGCAAGACACATTGTTCTTTGCGGGAGAAGCTGTGGACATCACCGGAAATAACGGCACCGTGCACGGCGCCATCGCCAGCGCGAAGGGTGCGGTCACTCACATCATAAAGGCGGGACAAGCCAAGGCCGCGGACTAGTCGAGCGACTTCCTTACAGCAAATTCAACGCCGAACGATTTTCCCGTTCCACTTGTTTCATCGTGCATTGCGAAGGGTTCTTGTCCGGCCGCCAACGCATGAATTTTGTGCCGTGACGAAACCGCCCGCCAGTGAAATGGTCGAATTGCACCTCCACCACGAGCTTGGGCGCCAGCGGCTGCCATTCCATCGAGCGCTTGTTGCTCCACCGGCTCGGCCCTCCCGGAGCTTTCCCCGTGAACCCCGGCGGCTTGACCAGCTTCTTTAGTTTGCGGGTGAGAGCCGGCCGCGCCTCGGCGCTGATGGAGGAAGTGAAGCCCACGTGATCGAGTTCCCCACTCTTGTTATAAAGTCCGAGCAGTAGCGATCCGACCAGCGGTTCTTTCTCCAAATACCGAAATCCTCCCACCACGCAATCCGCCGTTCGCACCTTCTTAATCTTCTCCATCCCATTTCGCGTCCCACTCTGGTAGGAGAGATCTCTCCGCTTCGCCACTACTCCATCCACTGAAGTGCCCATGTG
This sequence comes from Candidatus Sulfotelmatobacter sp., assembly GCA_036269595.1. Classification (GTDB taxonomy): domain Bacteria; phylum Acidobacteriota; class Terriglobia; order Terriglobales; family Acidobacteriaceae; genus Sulfotelmatobacter. The sequence continues at coordinate 18,656 of DATBEI010000122.1, read as the reverse complement.
AAACCACTTCTGGGCGACGGGAAGTTCCACAGTATAGGGAGAAAGTCGTACGGTCTGATCTTTCTTCAAATATTGCGTTGCCAATCGATCCAATTCCTGCCGCCGTTTTTCGAGCGGAAGCTCTGCCAAAGACTTCCCGTCCGAACTCACCAGCAGGTCGAAAACGATAAACATGCAAGGCGTCTCGCGGCTCAGTTTTTCCACCCGCGACGCGGAGGGATGAATTCTCATCAGCAATTGGTCGAATGACAAATCCCCGTCGACCGGAATCACAATCTCGCCGTCCAGCACAAACTTCCTGGCCTGCAGCGCTCCCAGCGCAGAAACTAATTCTGGAAAATATCTGGTGAGCGGCTTGCCCGATTTAGATTGCAAATCGACTCGCTTTCCATCGCGGAAAGCCAGGCAGCGGAATCCGTCCCACTTGGGCTCGTATTGCCATTGCGGCCCGACCGGCAGATCTGTGGCTGGCTGAGCCTCCATCGGTGCATAGGTTTTGGCAATCGGCAACGACATTCCAAGCTCCTACAGAAATTCTCCGATTCGAATTCTTCGCTGCTTGGATGGAGCTAAAATCTTCGCTGTTGCTTTACAAATCTTCCCCCAACCCTCCCCCGAAAGGTTGAGTCTAAGACTTAGAAGCTTCATGTTGAGTCCGCCCGCGGCCCCTTCCGCTCGATCCGGCAGCCTGCGACGAATAGATGTGAATCCTTACTAAATGACTTAGGAGAGTTTCTTTTATGAAGGCAGTGAGCTATGAAGGCGTAAAAAAGATGAAAGTCGCCGACCATCCGAAACCGAAAATCAAATCGCCATCCGACGCAATCTTGCGTGTAACGACAAGCGGAATTTGCGGCAGCGATCTTCACATGTACGATGGCCGCACCCCTCTCGATTCCGGCACCGTCGTCGGTCACGAAATCATGGGCGTCATCGAAGAACTGGGCGAGGCTGTCGAGAGTATCAAAAAAGGAGACCGCGTTGTCCTGCCATTCAATATTGCGTGTGGCTTTTGCTTCAATTGCCATCGCGGTCACACCGAGGCTTGTCTCACCATGAATCCCGAGGGGCCCCACGCGGCGTACGGGTACGCCGGAATGGGCCCGTACCAAGGCGGGCAAGCTGAATTTGTGCTGGTCCCGCATGCCGATTTCAATTGCCTGAAGGTGCCCGGAAAGCCCGGCGACCAGTGGGAAGACGATTTCCTGCTTCTCTCGGACGTGTTTCCCACCGCATTTCACGCCACTGAACTCGCCTGCGTCGCGCCCGGCAAGACGGTCGCGGTTTTCGGCGCCGGCCCGGTGGGATTGCTTTCGGCCTATTGCTCGGTCCTGAAAGGCGCCTCGGAAATCTATGTGGTCGACAACATTCCAGAGCGCCTGGCGAAAGCGAAAGAACTCGGCGCCATCCCGGTCGATTTCAGCAAGAGCGATCCCGTCGAACAGATCTTCGACCGGCGCAAAAAGAACAAGGGAATCCAGCAGTCTTTTCGCCCCGGCGAAGAGAAAATTAAAGGCGTGGACTGCGCCATCGATGCGGTCGGCTACCAGGCGCGCAGCGACGACGATCCCAGCCGCGAAAAAGCAACTCAGGTCTTGGAAAACTGCGTGCGCGTCGTAAATGCCACGGGAAGCATCGGAGTCATCGGCGTCTACATTGCTCCCGATCCTGGTGCCGGCAGCGAGCACGCGAAAAACGGCATCTTCCCCTTTTCGATCGCGGAATTCTTCGACAAGGGCGTCACCATGGGCAGCGGGCAGGCGCCCGTGAAGAAATACAACGAATATCTTCGCGACCTGATCGTGAATGGCCGCGCCAAGCCCAGCAAGATCATCAGCCACCGCATTGCGATCGACGAAGCGCCCGATGCCTACGAAAAATTCGGTCGCAGGATCGATGGCTACACCAAGGTTGTGATCCGCTTCGACAAGGAGAAAGCTGCGGCATAACTCTCCTCCACCAAGTCTTTCGATGAGGCCGGCGCACCTCACCGTGTCGCCGGTCTTATTGATTGCGGTCACTTCAATTCCCGGCTTGTGCACCGTACGGATGGAATCTAATGCCAACCTCTTGAACGCTGGCCGCACTCTAACTTCAAGGAGGCTGATCATGGCACAACGGAAATCTTCTAAGAGCCGTAAGTATGGAAAGGCCGCAGGCAAGAGAGTGAAGAGCGCCATGCACCGGAAAAAGAAAGGCACCCTCAAGTCCGGGCGCGGGGGCAAGGGAGGGACAGTGAAGAGCCGCAAGCAGGCAATCGCCATCGGCCTCTCCGAAGCCCGCAAGAAAGGCGCAAAAGTTCCACGCAAAAAGGCTGCCTGACGGCGACGGTGCCTTCCCAGTGTTGTGTCCTGGAAATTCGTGGCATAAATAAGCCCTGTCATCCTGAGCAAAGCGAAGGACCTGTGTAATTGAATCTGCGTTGCATGGGTCTTTCGCTTCGCTCAAGATGACAATTCAAATTTATGTTGCACTCAAGATGACAATTCAAATTTATGTTCCGCTCAAGATGACAATTCAAATTTATGTTGCGCTGAAGATGACCATTCAAATTTATGTTGCGAATTTGCGGGACACGATACCAGCAGGCTGCGGAAAAACTTCTGAATGGAGCTGCCTTCGTGGAAGAGCGGCGCTTTAGGGCCGTGTAAAGCGCGCAGAATCAATGCGGGCTTCAGCCCGCGGGGCGCTTTGTCAAGGAATTGTTCCGCAGCCTGCGAGGCGAGCTCGATCGCTGACGAGAAAAAAAGACCCCGATCCACGAGATCGGGGTCCTTGCTGTTTATGTCGGTTTAGTACATCTCTTCGCGCGAGGCTACGAGTTGGTACGACATAAAGCTTCCGAAGTCGGCCCAGCAGCTGTTGTATTGGATAAAGTTGCTGCCGCCTCCAGTCCAGTTAAGTGTAGGCGATCCTAAAGTGGCGAGCTGGCCGTAAGGAGAAGTGTGGCTGTTAGTATTGGCTATCAAAACTTCGCCATTCACTTGGCCGCCGCCGCCGCCCTGAACGTTCATGATTCCCTGTCCAATCACCAGGATCAGCCCATCAAAATTCGTGTTTCCGTTGAAGGTGAGCGTTCCGGTCACGACCAGAACTCCTGAGCCACCAGATAAGGTCGCATTACCGTTTATGTATGTGATTTTCGGGACAGCATCGGTGCCAAAGGTAGTTCCTGAGCAAGCCGCGTTGCCCGGACAGACAATGTTGGCTTCATTCGCCATCTCTTGCGCGAGTTGGTTGAGTTGAGCCGGAGTCGCCCAGTTTGAACCGGTCGCCATAACGCCATTACTGGGATACGCGGCTGTTCCTGTACCCTCATTTTGCACCGAGGGAACAGCCGGTGCGGGCGCAATCGGAGTCGCTCCCGTGTAATCACCCGTGCGGTTGCTGGGAATCTCGGCGTCCATGTTCGTTACGCCAGTAGCGTCCCCGACCCCGATGGCTGGTAGTACCGCGGGGGTCGAATTGGTGCACGCGGCCTGCCCGCCGGGTCCATTCCAGGCCGTGTACGTGCCGGTATTAGCCGGATCGCCGCTGTTGGTGCCGCTGATGCCGAAATTATCGGAATTTGGGGCGTTGTTGAACGTGGCTCCGGGTCCGGCAAAGTCCAGGCCCGCCGCGGGAGGCGTGACCATGAAAGCCCCGGCTTCGTATTGGCCGACCCGCCGGGTGCCCTGCGGGGTAATGGCCATGGATGTAATGAGGTAAACGGGTTGAACATTGTAGCCGGCGCTCTTCGCCAGGGCGCAATTCGCATACCCCATGGCGGTCGAGACCCTCTCAATCAGGTTGGTTCCGTCCCAACATACTTGCGAACCGGCTGGCTGAGTGGAGTCCACGTAGGTACCCGCGGTGCCAAATGTTCCAGTGGTTGCGTTCTGCTTCAACGTCACACGAACCCACTTGTATTTTAAGGCCGCGGCGGTGCCGGTGTTGGGGGACTCGCTGGCGGCGAATGTATAGCTTCCCGCCGGTACCGCGTTTGCGGCGACACACGCTGTGCCCTGGGCCACACCGGACCCCGCTATTCCTGAGAAATACTCATGGCAGAATTCATCGTCGAAATATGGGCTGCTGCTGCTAAAAGTCTGAGGAGTGACACTCTCCCCATACGCCGGGTTGGTGATGTAAACGACAGAATTCGCTGCGGGCGGGAAGGCAGTCGGCAGAGTCAGCGGGTACGTCGCATTCGAGCGTAGGCGATCCCGGCCCTCTTCCAGTCCGGCGCGCATCGCAAAGAACGCCGTCTGGGTATCCCGGTAGTTGCTGTTGATCGAGGTTTCCGTGTTGGACATGTAGATCAGGCCCAAGCCGACGGCAGAAATCAGAAGCAGAGCGAGGAGGGCGAGAACCAGAGCCATACCGCGTTCGGGTTTACGAAAATTGTTTTGACGCATTCGACAAGACCTCCTTTAGAAGTTATTCACCAGGCGAGCACTGCCCACCAATGTGGTCACAGGCCGGACCTTGGTTTGCAAGTCGACGCCGGTCGTCGCATTGGCCAGAAGATTAATCGTGAGCCGAATCGACTTGATGCAACTGATGGAAGAGATGGAGCACGTCAGGATTTGCGTGTCGGCCCCGCCTGCTGTCCCGAGATCTCTCGGCAGCTGAACGAGGCCGCCGAATTGGTCGTACGCCTGAAACACGGGATAATCCTTAAAGGTGCTAAGTGAAGCATAGTAGGCGGTGTTGCTGGCCCCCCAGGCTGTGTTTCCAGTGAGGGGTGCGCCTCCACCATATAGGGCCGGGTAGGTCGGCTGCCCGCTGTTGACCACGTTTTGCAATTCCTGATAGAAGGGGCGGACCAGGCTCGACCAAGGAAGGAGCGACAGGGCTGCTGCGGGCTTGGAAATTTGGCTGCGCTGAAGCGTGCAGGGACAACTTGCAGGCGGGTTCGTACCGTTGGCGTCCACAAGCTGATACTCAACGTTCTCCACGCTACCATCCCCGTCCATGTCTCCCTCAAAAACGATCTTGGTATTGTCGACATGCACCAAACCGACCGCGAGGGCTGGATTCTTGGCCACGGTAGTTTGCGTGATGTCCGGAGGACAGTTGGTGGCCGCTCCCGATGTGGCCACCATGCGGCAATTTGGATAACCCGCCTGATGCAGGTCGCGCTCGAACTCATCGACAAACTCGCGTCCGGCCTGAGTCAGGTCAACCTTGACCTGCTCCGATTGGCTGCGCTGGACGATGGTATTGATCCCCTGAAACACGGCGCCCAGAACAATTGCCAGTATGGTGCACACTATCAGCAGTTCCATTAGCGTGAATCCGCCTTGTGACGGAGCAAAGTTTTGTCGAAAAGTTTTATTGTTCATGTCGGATTCGCTCACTAGTCAATGATCGTCCGTATCGTGACCGGGATCGAAAAAAGCATCGCGACCTTGCTGCCCGCCGCGGCAACCTGCCTGGAAGAGACCGTCAATTGGGCGATGTTGCTTTCCCCGTCCACCAGCATCACATTCCAGCGAACTTCATAAGTGTCTCCATTGCACGTTTGGTATCTCATGGCATAACCAACAGTGGAGGAGGTTGCGAGCGTCGGGGCACTCTGAGTCCAGTCGATGTCGCCCACGTTTGCCGAAAAAGGGGCCGTACCAGCGGTGTATAGCGTGGCTCCATTCCCTAGCGGCGAGGCCCCACCAGCCGCCCCCGCTTCATGTTGCTGCGTAGCTCCAGTGCTGCAGTCGTTGATGGTGATGAACCCGCCAGCTTGCGGATAATTCTGATAGGCCGCGAATTGCTCCAGGATCTCCTGATCCAACACCACTGCGGCGGTGTCGTTTTTATTGCGAGCATCCGATGCTATGGCGCCCAGGATCATGCCCATCGCGCCCGTCATGCCGATGGCGAGCACCGCCATGGCGATCATGAGCTCGATCATCGTCATGCCGCGCTCCCTGTTCCGAAGGGAGCCGGCGTGCGGCAATAATTGGGTGCGCGATTTAATCATTTTTTCCTCAATCCCGTTGGATCCAAGTGCCAGTCGAATCGCAGCTCCAGATCTGAATGTGTGCACTTGGGTTTACCACCACCGCCAACCACGGGATATTTCCAGCAAGTCCCGCCCTTGACATAAACATTACAAAGCCTTGGCCGGCAACTGGGTTGCATGCGGTCAAGGTACCGATGCAAGGAAGACCGCGAGCGCTGAAACTTGGGGGATCCGCGGCTGGGTCGACTGTAAAATTCAAGCCCGCGATGAACGCGGCCGCGTTCGGTGCGGTAGTGGTCGATCCCTGTGTTATGGTCACAGCGGGGTCGATAGGCAACAGAGTGTCCCCGGCGGCATAAGCCGCAGTTGGTTTATCGATGTAATAAATATTGCTCCCCGCCTGCACGCCAGCTTGGACCGAATAGAATGTATTCTTTCTGACGGCTTGAATGCGAGCCGACTGTAAGAGACCGCTGAGGTTGCTCGCGGTATAGCGCAGCTTGATATCGTTGAAGCTAGCCATCATGGCGGGCACTGAGATTGCCCCCAGAATCAATGTCACGCTGAGAACGATCATCAGCTCAAACAGCGTAAAGCCCTGCGTTTTCCTAATTGTTTTCGAATCCTGCATAGTGGCGACGCTTCGCTTATGGGTCGCGGGTATATCCCCACGTGCTATTAATCGTAGGGGTGGGATGGGAAAGAATCAAAGCACGACAGTCCAATTACCTTGCATGGGGCTTTTGTAATCAAGTCGGTTACTAAGGTCACAGGTTGACGACGCTTCAATTAGAGGCAGTCAATGAAGGAATGGGACGAATCCGTCTCTCGCAAGCAAAAACGAAACCAGTGCTGCCGCTTCACGCGTCACAGCGCCGCATGATTTCAATCACAGACTGCGCTGGCAACCCGACCGCAAGATTAAAGGTTCGTTCAATAGCGCCCTGATCGAGAGGATCAATTTTGAAAACCAAAAAAGGTGTCATTGGAATTCTTACGGGCGGCGGCGACGTCCCCGGCCTGAACCCAGCCATCCGCGCGGTCACCATTCGCGCGCTGCGCGAGGGCTGCGAAGTGATTGGCATTCGCCGTGGCTGGGCCGGCCTGGTCGACATTGTTCGCGAAAAGGATTACGACAACACCGAGAATTTCCAGACCCTGTCGGAAGATTTGGTCAATCGCACCGGACGCACCGGCGGCACGTTTCTGCATAGCTCGCGCACCAATCCCAGCAGGGTGAAGAAGTCCAGCGTCCCGGCGCATCTGCAATCCGCCTATAACGCCGAAAAGAACGACCTGACGCCAGAGGTCTTGAAGAATCTGGACTGGCTCGGCATCGACTACCTCATTCCCATCGGCGGCGATGACACTCTCAGCTACGGCGTGCGCCTCTACCAGGAGGGCGTGAAAGTGGTCGCAATACCAAAGACCATGGACAACGATGTCCCCGGCACCGACTACTGCATCGGCTTCAGCACCGCCGTCACTCGCACCATTGCCATGACCAATAGCCTGCGCACCAGCGCCGGTTCGCATGAACGCTTCCTCGTCCTCGAAGTCTTCGGCCGTTACGCCGGGTTCACCGCCATGCTGCCCACCATGGCCGGGGCCGCGAACCGCTGCGTGATTCCCGAGCACAAGTTTGACATTGAGCGCCTGACAGAATTGCTGGTCTCTGATCGCAACAAGAATCCCAGCCACTATTCCGTCGTCCTGGTTTCCGAAGGAGCCATGTTTCAGGGCGGCGAAATGATTTTTGAGGCCGAGACCACCGACGCCTTCGGCCACAAGAAACTCGGCGGCATCGGCGACCTGGTCTCCGAAAGACTCAAAGAACTTTCCCCGAAATACAACAAGGGAAAAACCATCGATGTCATCAACCAGAAACTCGGCTACCTGGTTCGCTGCGGCGATCCCGATGCCATCGACTCAATCGTCCCCATGGCCTACGGCAACCTGGCGCTGGATTTGCTCCTGAGCAAGATTCACGGGCGCCTGGTGGTCCTCCGAAACGGACGATACGACAACCTGCCCATCGATACCGTCACTGCGACGAAGAAAATTGTGAATGTGAAAGAGCAGTACAACGTCGATCGCCTGCGGCCTCACTACAAGAGCTTCGAAATGAAGCCGCTCTTCATCATGACCAGCGAAGTTGGGTAAAAGATGAAGTTGGGTAAAACATGACCAGCGAAGTTGGCTAATAATTTGTCATTCTGATTTGTCAATTTGTTCATTCTGATTTGTCATCCTGAGCGAAGCGAAGGACCTACGCAACTTACTGACGACAGCAGACTGCAAAGATCCTTCACCGCGTTCAGGATGACAAGGCAAGATTCCCCTGCTTTCCTGCGTTTCAACCATATCCGAAGACCGCAATCATTCTGTAAGCCCTTGCACCGCGCTCCGGCATCAAAACGGTTTAAGCTTCCTTCTGGAGGTCCATCGTGACGACCGAATCCCCCGTTCTCGACACTCACCCATCCGTCAGCCCCAACGAAACTACTTTGCCGCTTACTCCTGAAGAACTTCGCAAGATCCACGCTTATTGGAGCGCCTGCAATTATTTGTCGGTCGGAATGATCTACCTCCGCGCGAATCCTCTTCTCCGCGAACCCCTGAAACCGGAACACATCAAGAATCGGCTGCTCGGCCATTGGGGCTCCGATCCCGGCCAATCTCTGATCTGGGTCCACCTGAATCGGCTTATTAAAAAGTATGACTTGAACGTGATGTACATCTCCGGGCCCGGTCATGGCGCGCCGGCCACCCTCGCCAACTGCTACCTCGAGGGCTATTACTCGGAAATTTATCCGGACAAGAGCCGCGATGAAGCCGGCCTGCTCAAATTCTTCCGGCAGTTTTCGTTCCCCGGAGGCATCGGCTCTCATTGCACGCCCGAGACTCCGGGGTCCATTCACGAAGGCGGCGAACTTGGCTACTCCATTTCCCACGCTTACGGAGCAGCCTTCGATAATCCCGGTCTCATCGTCGCGGTCGCGGTTGGCGATGGCGAGGCGGAGACCGGCCCGCTTGCGACTTCGTGGCATTCCAACAAATTCCTGAATCCGATTCGCGACGGCGCCGTCTTGCCCGTGCTGCATTTGAATGGCTACAAAATCGCGAATCCCACAATCCTGGCGCGCATTCCGCACGAAGAATTGGAGGCGCTGCTCGTCGGCTATGGCCACAAACCGTACTTCGTCGAGGGCGACGACCCGCGGACGATGCATCAGAAAATGGCCTCGACTCTCGAGCAATGCATTCTCGAGATTCGCTCCCTGCAGCAGCATGCGCGCTCCACTGGAGACGCCACGCGTCCGCGCTGGCCCATGATCGTGCTGCGCTCGCCCAAAGGATGGACTTGTCCGAAAGAAATTAACGGCCACAAGATGGAGGGTTCGTGGCGCGCGCACCAGGTGCCCGTCGCCGACCCGGTTTCGAATAAAAAAGATTTGAAAATCGTCGAAGAGTGGATGCGCAGCTACAGGCCCGAAGAGCTTTTCGACGCCAATGGAACCCTCATCCCCGAGTTGCAGGAGCTTGCCCCGTCCGGTCGGAGCCGCATCTCCGCCAATCCGCACGCCAACGGCGGACTGCTGCGCAAAGAACTTGAGTTGCCCGATTTCCGCACCTTCGCCGTCGATGTGAAATCTCCGGGTGCGACCTACCTTTCTCCCACTGACAAGCTCGGACATTTTCTCGCCGAAGTCATGCGCCGCAACATGAATTCCTTCCGTGTCTTCGGCCCCGATGAAACTGCTTCCAACAAGCTGACCGCGATTTACGCTGCGTCGAAAAAGACCTGGCTTGCCGAATACAAGCCGGAAGATGCCGATGGCGGCGAGCTCGACGTCGCCGGCCGCGTGATGGAGATGCTGAGCGAGCACACGCTCGAAGGCTGGTTCGAAGGATACGTCCTCACCGGCCGCCACGGCCTGTTCTCCAGCTACGAGGCCTTCATTCACATCATCGATTCGATGTTCAACCAGCATGCCAAGTGGCTCGAGAAATCGAAGATGGAGCTCTCCTGGCGCGCGCCTGTGCCCTCAATCAATATCCTCATCACATCTCTCGTTTGGCGGCAGGATCACAACGGTTTCACCCACCAGGATCCCGGGTTTCTTGATGTAGTTACCAACAAAAGCCCCGACGTGGTTCGCATTTATCTGCCGCCCGATGCGAACTGTCTTCTCAGCGTGGCCGACCATTGCCTGCGTTCGCGCGATTACGTGAACGTCATCGTCGCCGACAAGCAGGAGCATCTTCAGTATCTGACCATGGACGATGCGGTCACCCACTGCACCAAAGGCATCGGCATCTGGGACTGGGCGTCGACCGATGACGGCACGGATCCCGACGTGGTAATGGCTTGCGCTGGAGACATCGCTACCATGGAGTCCCTGGCCGCCGTGGCCATTCTGAGAGAGCATTTCCCCGATTTGAAAATCCGTTTTGTGAATGTCGTCGACCTGTTCCGTCTCATGCCGGCCAGCGAGCATCCGCACGGTCTTTCTGATCGCGACTTCGACTCGCTCTTTACCACCGACAAGCCAGTCATCTTCAACTTCCACTCCTACGCCTCGCTGATTCACAAGCTCAGCTACCGCCGTACCAATCACGAGAACATTCACGTGCGTGGATATAAGGAAAAAGGAAACATCAACACTCCGCTCGAGCTAGCCATCATTAATCAGATCGACCGCTTCGATCTGGCCATCGACGTCATTGATCGCGTTCCGCAGCTGCGTTCCGTTGGAGCTCACGTCAAAGAATGGCTGAAGGGCCAGATCATTGAGAGCGTGAACTACGCTCACGCAGAAGGCATCGACAAAGAGGAAATCCGAAACTGGAAGTGGCCGGGGTAGGGATGGCAGAAAAGTCTTCAGAGAAAAAAGACGGTCCCATTCTCGTCCTCAACAGCGGCTCCTCTTCGCTGAAGTTCGGCGTCTATCGCCTCGCAGCAAGCAGAGACGGTGTGGATGAAGAAGCGCTGCTTACGGGCAGCGCGCAAGGCATTGGCCGAGACAGCGGGTCGCTACACATTGTTTCGGCCGATGGAAAGCCGCTGCGCCAGCGCGACTGCATTCACGAATCGCAGAGCGATGCGCTCAACACCCTGGCTGCCGAACTGCGCAATCACACCGACGAAACCCCGGTCGCAGTCGGTCATCGGGTAGTGCACGGCGGCCCGAACCTCCGCCAGCATCAACTCATTACGCCGCAAGTCCTGCAGCAACTGCGCGACGCGACTCACTTCGCGCCCCTGCATATCCCTCAGGCGCTGAAGCTGATTGCGACCGCGCAGTCGATCTTTTCTTCAGCCTCTCATTTCGCCTGCTTCGACGACGCCTTTCATCAGACCATTCCTGAAGTCGCAGCCCATTTCGCCATTCCTCAGCGCTACTTCGACGCCGGCATTCGCCGTTACGGCTTTCATGGAATTTCGTACGAATCTCTGGTCCATCATTTCGGTGCGAGACTTCCCGAACGCGCGATCTTCGCCCATCTGGGCAACGGATCGAGCCTGTGCGCGCTTCGCAACGGAAAATCCATCGACACCACCATGGGCCTCACGCCGACTGGCGGCATCCCCATGGCCACTCGGTCTGGCGACCTCGATCCCGGCATCCTCATTTATCTTCTGCGCACGGAAAAGCTTGAGGCCGGCCAGCTCGAAGACTTGCTCAACCATCAGTGCGGCCTTTTCGCGCTCTCCTCCGGCGAGGGCGATGTGAAGGCCCTCGAAGAACGCGCCCGTAGCAACGATCCCAAAGCCTCTCTTGCGCTGGATATTTTTGCGACCTCGATTCGGAAAACCATCGGCGCCTATCTGGCTCTGCTCGGCGGCGCAGATCTTCTGGTTTTCACTGGCGGTATCGGAGAGCACAGCGAGCGCATTCGGTCCGCAGCCACTCAAGGCTTGGATCAGCTCGGACTCACTCGCAACAAGATTCAGGTCGTTGCTACCCAGGAAGAACAGCAAATCGCTCGCCACTGTCGCGCCATGATGAGCGAGAGCCGATCATAATGTGTTTTAAAGCATGTGTTTTAACGCCATAGATTAGAGCGGTATTCGTCCCACAGTCTGTAACTTATATGTTACACTTATGCGAGTGCTTGAACTCCGGCGCTATATTACTGCCGAAGGGAAAGATGTTTTCGGCGAGTGGCTAGCAAGGCTCAAGGACGCTCGTGCACGAGCGAAGGTCGTGGTTCGCCTTGATCGGGTTGCTGCTGGAAATTTTGCCGATTGCAAGCCACTGCGCGGCGGCGTGAGCGAGTTGCGGATTGATTGGGGACCGGGCTACCGGGTGTACTACTCGACGCTGGGCAAGTCATGCGTACTGCTCTTAGCCGGCGGTGACAAACGCAAGCAGTCCTCTGATATCGAAAGAGCGATCGCTTACCTCAAAGACTATAAAGAAAGGATCAAAACTGTATGAGACGCAAAACCAGCATTTCTCACGATGAGGCCGTGATTCGGGAACTGCGCGAAGACCCGTGTTTTGCCGTCGAGTACCTGAGAGCCGCACTGGAAGAAGACGGTGACCCCCAGGTCCTGCTGATTGCGCTGCGTCGGGTTGTGCAGGCCCGAGGGATTGCCAAAATTGCAAAAACGGCTGGCGTCGAACGCGAGAGCCTTTACCGCGCGCTGTCGAAGCGTGGGAATCCACGGTTGTCCACGTTGGCCGCCGTTACAAAAGCGGTCGGGCTGAGACTGACCGTGGAGTCAGCGGGCTAGCATTCCGCAACCCGCATCCGCGATCTCCTCTCTCATGCCGTAGAATCACCTCTTGCTCCTAACCATTGAAAAGATGATCTACGGCGGCGACGGCCTGGCCCGTCTGCCCGCCGATTCGCCCAGCAACGATCGCACTCGCGGTAAGGCGGTTTTCGTTCCCTTCGTCCTCGCCAACGAAAAAATCGAAGCCACCATCACCGAGCAAAAGCCTGGGTTCGCGCGAGCGAAGGCCGAAGCCGTCATCGAGCCTTCTCCGCACCGCGTGCAACCAGCCTGTCCCTACTACGGCCGCTGCGGCGGATGCCACTACCAGCACGCCAGCTACGAGCACCAACTCGATATCAAAAAGGAGATTCTGCGCGAGAGCCTGCGGCGCACCGCGAAAATCGATCTTCCCTTCGACATCCAAGTTCACCCTTCGCCGCCATGGAATTATCGCAACCGCTCCCGCCTGCAAGCACAGCTCTCTCCTTCGTTCGCGTTGGGATATTTCAAATTTGCTTCGCACGAACTGCTCCCGGTAGAGCAATGTCCCATCAGTTCGCCGCTGATCAATCGCGGCATTGCTTTTTTGTGGCAAAACGGACGCGCGGGCAAAGTTCCCCGTGGAGTGCGCGAGATCGAGTTCTTCGCCAACGCGGACGACACTCAACTTCTTCTGGAGGTCGCATGCGCCGGCGAAGCCCGCCGCTCGACCGTTCGCGACTGGGCCGACGAATTACGCTCTGCGTTTCCCGCAATCGCCGGAATAGTGGCTTTCCGCGAACCTAATCCCGGCGACCGCAAGGCACGAACTCCAGAAGTTCTAGTCACAACTGGCGCCGGACATCTGACTTATCAGACCGAGCGGGCGACCTACCGTGTGAGCGCTGGATCGTTCTTTCAAACCAACCGTCATTTGACCGACGAACTGGTCAAGATCGTGACTGCAGGCCAATCCGGCCAACTTGCCCTTGACCTCTATGCTGGGGCGGGCCTGTTTTCCACAGCTCTCGCTGGTGACTTTCATCACCTCGTTTCTGTTGAGTCGTCACAGACTTCCTCAGCCGATCTTTCCTACAATCAGCCTGCGAATGGAGAAGTCGTTCAGGCCACCACGGAGCAGTACCTGGCCCGTGCGGAAAGTTCGGAGCGCGTCGGGAAGGGCACAATTCTTCTTCATACTCCTAATAAGCCCGACCTTGCGGTGGTGGACCCGCCTCGAAGTGGCCTGGGAGAACGCGTGGCGCGATCGTTGGCGACCTTGGGCGCGCCACGCGTTATTTATGTGTCGTGTGACTCAGCAACCTTGGCGCGCGATCTGGTTACCCTGCTGGCCGCCGGATATCGCGTCGAGCAAGTTCACCTGGTAGATCTATTTCCCCAAACCTACCATCTGGAAAGCGTTGTGCATTTAGTCCGATAAAACTGATGTAGAGACAGCCGCCTCCGCTGTCCTGCCAGGGCGAAGCACGGCAGAACTATCTCACTGCGGGACTCGTTTGCTGATTTCCATGACTTCTCCCGCCACTCCCGCTGGCCTTCCCGCCTTCCGGTTCAAAGCCAGCCGCCAGCCGATGCTGTGGGCCGCAGTCGCTTACTCGCTAGGCATAGGTGCCGGTTTTTACTTATGGCGTCCCACGTTCTGGTGGGTCGCTGCGGCATCGTTGTTTCTAACCGCGGCGGCGTATTTCGCTCAAAGGCGTTCAGGCTTGGGATGGCTGCTGGCTCTCGGCGCCCTCTTTTTGGCTGGTGCGCTTCACATCCAGGCGCGCGCGGTATCAACCCGCTTCGACACTGCTATCGGGCCCTACGCGGATGGTCAGGAATTGCAAATCGTCGCTCACGTTACGCGTGACGGTCGCGAGCAGCCGGCAGGCCTCAACGAAATCCGGCAGACCGTTGACCTCGAGACCGAAGAAGTTCAAGCATCCTGGGGGCAGAGCGTTCCCATTCAATCCGGCATTCGACTTAGCGTCTACAGCCCAGGATCTGACAACGGGGAAGACAACTTCAATCCGGCTACGCTGCGCGCTGCTTCCTTGCCGCTCTTTCATTACGGCGACCGTCTTCGTTTTTCTGCCAAGCTGAAGATGCCACGAAATTTTCGCAACCCCGGAGCATTCGACTATCGCGCCTATCTTGTCGACCGCAACATCGCGGCGCTGGGCTCGGCCAAAATGGAAAACGTCGAACGCCTCCCCGGCTTTTCCGGTAGCCGCATCGCGTTCTGGCGCAGCCGCATGCACCGCGCCGTGATCGCGAAGGTGCACGAACTCTGGCCTCCGCGGCAGGCCGCTCTGATTGATGCCATGGTCATTGGCGAAGAGGCCTTCATCGATCGCGACACCCGCATCGACTTCCAGCGCTCCGGCACTTACCACGTTCTCGTCGTCTCTGGAATGAACATCAGCATCCTGGCCTTCGTCATCTTCTGGACGCTCCGCCGTCTTCGACTCGGCAACATCCCAGCCCCTCTGCTCACGGTCGGCTTCTGCGTCGCCTACGCCTTCACCACGGAGGTCGGCGCCCCGGTGTGGCGCGCCACTTTAATGTGCGCCATCTATCTGGGCACGCGCCTGCTCTACCGCGATCGCGCCATGGTCAACGCGCTGGGCGCGGCCGCCCTGAGTTTGTTGATCTTCGATCCTACCCAGCTCTTCACCGCCAGTTTCCAGATGACATTCCTCTGCGTGTTCATTGTGGCCGCCATCGGCATTCCGATCCTGCAGCGTACCTCGCAACTTCAGAAGCTCGCCTTCGCCAACTGGAATTCGAGGTACTTCGCCGCGTTTCTGCCCCCGTCAGTCGCACAGTTCCGCGTCGATCTGCGGTTCATTGCCGCGCGGCTTGCCCGGTTCATTGGAAGGAACGGATCGCGCCGCGTAGTCCGCGCTGCTGCCGTAATCTGCCTGAGTGCATGGGAAGTCTTCTTCATTTCGGCCATCATGCAAATGGGACTCGCCTTGCCCATGGCCTACTATTTTCATCGCGCCACTACTATCGGGCTGCCATCCAACATCGTCGTTGTTCCGTTGACCCAGTTGATGATGCCCGCAGCCGTGGCCGCACTAGCCTTGGGATCCGTTTCCCCGAGACTCGCGAAACTTCCTGTACTTCTCACCACGTTCGCCCTCGATGGCATCACCGGAACTGTGCACAACCTCGGCTCGTTAAGACTCGGCCTGCTGCGCGTGGCAGACTTGCGCGTCGCCATGCCCTCGTTGCTGATGATCCTGCTGGCCGCCGCCTCCCTCGTGCTCGCGATGTGGGCAGCCCGCCGCCGCCGTGCCCTCGTTTACGTCGGACTCGCGGCCATTCTTGCCGCTTCTCTCGCTCTCGCTTTTATTTCATCCGCCTCGCGCACTCAGCCCGGCGTTTTGGAGATGACTTCCATCGACGTAGGCGAAGGCGATTCCACGCTACTGGTCACACCCCAAGGCCGCACTTTGCTGATCGATGCTGGAGGCCCAATCGGTCCCGGCGGTTCTCAACTCGACTTTGGCGAAGACGTCGTCTCCCCATATCTTTGGACTCGCGGCATCTCGCGCCTCGATGCTGTCGCCATCACCCACGGCCACTCCGACCACATTGGCGGCATGACCGCCGTGCTGAAAAATTTCCGGCCGAAAGAGTTATGGATAGGGTTACTGCCGCCCAGCGAGGCCCTGGCAAACGTCGTCACCACCGCTGAATCGTTGGGAGTGAAAGTAGTTCGCCACTGGGAGGGCGACGAATTCGCTCTCGGCGGCGCCAACATTCGCGTGCTCTTTCCGCCGCGCGACTGGCCCGTCGGCGCCAAGCCCCAGAATAACGATTCGATGGTCTTGCAGGTGAGCTTTGGGGATTCGTCGGTCTTACTCGAGGGCGACGCGGAGAGGCGGATAGAACGCCGCATCGCCGCACTTCATCATCCCACCGCAAACGTGGTGAAGATCGGCCATCACGGCAGTGCCAAAGCTACTACTCCCGAGTTAATGGCCTCGGCTCGTCCGCAGTTCGCTATCATCTCGGTGGGTTCGGGCAATTCGTTCGGCCTGCCGCGAATCGAAGTTCTCGATCGCCTAGCCGATGCCGGTACTCGCGTCTACCGCACGGATCTCGATGGCGCGGTCTCGTTCTACTTCAACGGCCACTCTGTCAGTTCCTCTGTGGGGGCTCTTCAATAGCCTGTATTTCCGCCGTTTCATCATCGTCCGGCGACGTCTTACGTCCTTCTGCGATCACGCGTCGCGCGGACTCCGCATCTTCTTCCCGCACCAGCAGGATCATCCCGCCTAATCCTGGAAATGCGTCCTGCACTAGCGACGCCGCCGTAAGATCGCTGTCGATGCCCGCCGACTCGAGCAATGCCTTCACCACCAGCGCTTCGGGTTCGTCCTCCGAGTCAAACACCTTCACCAATTTCCCATCCGGGTCAGGACGCGGCTGCGCGTTGGCGGCCGAATTGCCAGTCTCTGCCATGACGTCTCCAATTCCGGAGTCGAACCGGCGAAGGCTGCACCGATTCAACTCCTGCATCGCGATCGATTTTACGCCACACGGATCACGTAGCGGCGGACGCATTCGTCCGCCTAGCGCCGTTGCTTTATCCCACGCCCGTTAATGCTAACGCGTCTCGCTAGCCACGAATCTACAGCAATGACCCCAGAACGACACCTTTGTGTAGTTGCATTCCCCCCGAAATGGGGCAGAATGGCAGAAACCATCGGCGCAACGCCCAACCGCGCCGCGTCATCCAAGTTGAGTGTGGAAAAAGGGGAGACCATGAATATTCATCACCAGTCAGGGCAGAAAACGAATTTTCCCCTGGCCGATCAAGAGTCGGTTCGCGAGCGTGAAGAGGAAGCCCGAAAAATCCGCCGCCTGCAAGTGATGATCAGCATGGTCATGTCGGTAATCGGCCAAGACCCCAACCTCACCGTGGAAGAAGCCTCGGAACTCGCCGCCGGAGCCAAGCGCGCCGCCTTAGCCATGTTCCCCGACAAAGAACTCGCCTACGATCTCCTCTACAAGCCCCGCCTGCAGCGCCTGATGAAGGAACGCTTCCGGCTGCAATAAATCATTGTTGATTTCCGATTGATGATTGTTGATTGAAAATCCTCTCTAGTATCGTGTCCCGCAAATTCGTGGCATAAATAAGCCCTGTCATCCTGAGCAAAGCGAAGGACCTCTGTAATTGAATCTGCGTCGCATGGCTCTTTCGCTTCGCTCAAGATGACAATTCAAATTTATTTGCGAATTTGCGGGACGCGATACTAGATTCTTCAGTCAAAACTTTGCAATCTCGAATCAACAATCTTCTTACTCGTCGACGACGTTATTCCTGAGCGTTCCCACGCCCTTAACACTAACTTCCACTGCATCGCCCGCCACTAGCGGCCCAACTCCCGCAGGGGTCCCAGTCGGAATGAGATCTCCGGGAAATAAGGTCATACACTGCGCAATATGCCGAATCACCACGTCGAGCGCGAAGATGAAATCCCGCGTATTCCCCTGCTGCCGAACCTCGCCATTGACGCGGGTTTCCACGTCCACTCCCGCCCATGGATCAATCTCGTCGGTCACTAGCGGCCCTACGGGGCAAAACGTGTCGAATCCCTTGGCCCTCGTCCACTGCCCATCTTTATTCTGCAGGTCGCGGGCGGTCACATCGTTCACGCACGTGTAGCCGAGAATGTATTGCCGGATGTCCGCATCCGCCGACGGCTGGTAGCAGGTCTTGCCGATCACGACGGCCAGCTCTCCCTCATGATCGACGCGCTGCGAAATCTTCGGACGCCGCACCGTCTCGCCCGGCGCCAGCAGCGCCGATGTCGGCTTGAAAAAAATCAGCGGCTCCTTCGGCACTTCGTGCCCCAGTTCCGCCGCGTGCTCGCGATAATTCCGTCCCACGCACACAATCTTTGACGGCCGCACCGGAGGCAGCAGCGCAGCCTGCTCCAGCGGGATCGCCTCAATCCGCCGCGTGCGCAGGCTCTCCATGTC
>DATBEI010000113.1:0-3560 GCA_036269595.1 Candidatus Sulfotelmatobacter sp. | reverse complement strand
GATCATGTGACAAAGCGAGCAGTTCGCATCGCCATAAAACAAGTCTTTGCCGTGCGCCGCGTTGCCCGCCGGATGCGCCGGAGCTTTCACTTCCTGACTGCGAATGTAGGTGATGATCTGCCAAATCTCTTCGTCCGTCATTCCGACGCCCTGCCCGTTGGTGCCATTCGCCGGCATCGCGGTCCCGGGAATTCCGTTGCTGATTACTTGAAACATTTCCGCGTCGTTGTGGGTGTGCTTCTTGACGGCCCGCGTCAGGTCCGGCCCACGGCCGCCGCCCTTGGCACCCAGCCCATGGCACAGTGCGCAGTTGATGCGGAACTCGTACTCGCCCGCCTTCGCCGCCTTGACATTGCCTGCCAAAGGATTGCGGTTGTCCGCAGCGCTGGCTCCCATCGCCAGAAGCATTAAGGCAAACGATCCCACGAACCATCGCCTAAACATCAATTCACCTTCCTGAATTTGCCGCATTCTACCCCATCGAATTGAAATTGCACCCTGAGAAATTGCGGGCACTTGAGAAGCCCATGAGACCGAACAATAAAAACCCCGCCTGTACATGACCGGCGGGCATCTGCCCCCAGCACCTTTGGCTCTCTACACTGAATTCCTAGGCTCCCTGCACCGATATTACTGAGGTGGGCGAGGATTTTCCCTAGACCTGCAAGTTGTTGAGTTCTCAGCCTTTCCAGCGAAAGGCGGCGGCCTGCGGAAGGCCCACATGAGCCAGCACGCGATAGGCGAATTCGCGCGCCATCTCATCTAAAGAAGCAGGACCGTAATAGAACGCCGGGATCAGCGGGAAGATCGTGGCTCCGGCGTCGGCGGCCCGGTACATGTTGCGGATGTGGATTTTGTTGAGCGGCGTCTCGCGCACGCACAGAACCAGCGGACGCTTCTCTTTGAGGGTGACGTCGGCCGCGCGCTCGATTAGTTGCGAGGCTACGCCGTTGGCGATACGGGCCAAAGTGCCCACGCTGCAGGGGATCACGATCATGGCGTCGGCGGGATAAGAACCGCTGGCCACGTTTGCTCCAATGTCGGCGTTTGCTTGAACTTTGATTTTTCGGGAAGTGCGGCCGAGAAGTTGGCCGACCAGGTTGGACCGGCCTTTCAAGCCCAACTCTTCGGCCATAACTCGCAGGGCGCTGTCGGAGGCGATGAAATTTACCGTCTGCACGCGCCGGTCGCCTTCCATGGCAAGCAGCAGTTGCCGCACAAAAATGGCCCCGCTCGCGCCAGTCGTAGCGACGGTCAAATTCTGCGGCGGATGGTTGGGCAAAAAGCCTCCGGAATATGCAGATCTTCGAAACGGAGCATAGGGAGTTAATGAACTAGAAGTCAAGACCAAGGGCTAGGAGCTAGCAGCTAGAAGCTGATTTCATGGCGAGCATCGCAAATCTTCGATCCCGTCGCAGCGCCGCTCAGTTGCACGCGCTGGCGGGGGTGGAACGCGAAATCCGCGCTCAGGATTCGCACCATCGCCGCAAATATCTTCGGGAATTCAACCAGGCATTCCGCAGCTACGATTCGCTGCTCGACTCTTCTCAGATTCAAAGCGCGCTGCACGCCGCCGACGTAGTGCTCATTGGCGATTATCACGCTCTTCCGGCGGCGCAACGCCATGCCGCGTCATTGTTCGAGCAGCGCGCGCTGGCGGGGGATCGTCCGGTGGTGCTTGGAGTCGAAACGATTTATGCCCGCGACCAGCACATTCTCGACGAGTGGTGGCGCCGCGATATTGACGAGAACGAACTTCGCCAGCGGATCCGTTTCGACCTTGACTGGGGTTACGAATGGGCTCCGTTTTATAACTTGCTGGTCACGGCGCGCGATCATGCCGAGGCAGTCTATGGCCTCGATTGCGTTTCCCGTGAAGATCTGCGCAAGATTGGTGCGCGCGACCGGCACGCCGCGACAAAGATTTCTGAAATCCGCCTCCGTCATCCCGATGCCGTCATCTTCGTTCTATTCGGCGAGTCGCATCTCGCTCCCAATCACCTGCCTCGCGAACTGCATCGGTTCATGCCCGGCGCAACCATTCTCACCGTGCTGCAGAATATTGATGCGCTTTACTGGCGCGCCGCCGGAGAGCCCGCCCACAGGGTGGAAGCGGTCCGCGTCAACGACGAAGTATTGTGCGTTTTCAACGCTACCCCACTCGAGAAATACGAAAGTTACCGACTGTTCCTCGATCAATGGAGCCGCTGCGACGAGGGTCCTGACTTCGCCCCGACCATTTACAACCTGATCGACAGCCTGGTCCGCTTTCTCGAGATTAACCGCTACTCGCCGCACAACAGCACGCAGCCGAAATTCTTAGTCGACATGCTGCCCGAAGTTTACGGCGGTTCGTCTGAGGGAATGCTACGGCGGCTGCTGTCGCGCAAAGGCATTGACGATGCCGAGCGCGAAGCCATGCTCGCCAGCGTGGAGGAGCGCGGGGGCGCTTACCTGCCGCAGGTGAATGCTTTTTACGTTCGAGAATTTCAGATGCTTCAGGCGGCGGAAGACGCCACTCGCTTCCTGCATCAGGCCTGCCAGGGCTTGCCGCAACGTCTCGGCGGACAAGTGCCTGACAAAAACCGTCCGCGCCAGAGCCCCATCGATGATTTTTATACACGCGTCGTTGAACACGCGGTCGCCTACTTTGGATCGCGCGTGCTCTATCCTTCGCGTCCGGCCCCGGAAGACTCGTCGCTCATTTCGCGCAGCGCCTGCGAGAAATTGGCGCAGAGCGCCCTTCGTGCTGATAAAGAGAAGTTCGACGCTACGGCGCAGGATTTGGGTTATCGTATCGGCAGCCAGATCTACGACGCTTATCTCGCCGGGAAAGTGGCACCTAGCGGCCTGCGGCGCCTCTTTCTCGCCCACCTTGACGAGCCTGGGCTGGCGCGCAAAGTCTGTTACACCGTGATCGCGAAACTGCGGGCAATCTCCCGCCCGCTCGCACGTTAGTTCCGCGTCTGACTTCCTTCGAAGTGCTAATCTAGAATTCCTCGGCCGAAATGCTGACTGCCGAAGGCTGAGTACTCCTTTGAACGCCGACTCCATTCGTAAACTGTTCGAACAAGTACGCAAAGGCAAACTTACACCTGACGATGCCGTTTCCCGCCTCCGTCACTTGCCCTTCGAAGATCTCGGCTTCGCCAAAGTCGATCATCACCGCGCCCTGCGTAATGGCATGCCCGAGGTTATTCTCGGAGAAGGGAAGACGCCCGCGCAAGTCGCAGGGATATTCGCCCGCCTCGCCGAGCACGGCGGCAACATCCTGGCGACGCGCTGCAACGAAAAACAATTTGCCGCCGTACGGAAGAAAGTTCGCGCCGCCGAATATCGCGAGCTCGCCCGCGCCATTGTTCTGCAGCGCGATGCAAAAAAGTATGGCAAAGGAATCGTCGCCGTCGTCTCCGCCGGAACCAGCGACATTCCGGTTGCCGAGGAGGCCGTCGTTACGGCCGAGACCATGGGCAACGAAGTCCAGCATTTCTACGACGTCGGCGTCGCCGGCATTCACCGCTTGCTGGCGAATCGCGAAGCCTTGACTCGCGCCCGCGTGG
>DATBEI010000111.1:0-7032 GCA_036269595.1 Candidatus Sulfotelmatobacter sp. | reverse complement strand
TCGATGCAGTGGAGAAGGTTCAGCAGGCGCATCCCGAGGTGCCGATCTATCTCTATGACGCGGGACACGGGTTCAACTGCGACGCGCGCGCCTCCTACGATGCCGCTTCGTCGAAGCTCGCGCGAGAGCGTTCGATGGCGTTCATCAGGAAGAATCTGGTCTGAAGGCAAGGCAATTCGAGTTGGGTTCCGTGTCATGCCTTTTTCGCTGATCACGGCTGAAATAAGCGTCCTTTTTCCGTAACTTGCATCTATTTCTTATCCGGAAACAGAACAGCGGAACGGCTCAATTGCCGACTGTTTCTATTCCTCATCGCGTAATTCAGGAAAGAGAAAGACGCATGGCGGCATCCGCGACAGCGGCTGATCCAAAAGTAATTGCGCAGGAACAGTGGCGTCCCCGGACCAATCCCTGGGTGATCGCCGCCGTTGTGGCGATGGCTGCGTTCATGGAAGTGCTCGACACCTCCATTGCAAACGTGGCGCTGCCGCACATTGCCGGAAGCCTGGGAGCGAGCCAGGACGAGAGCACCTGGGTGCTGACGGCCTATCTGGTAGCGAATGCGGTGGTGCTGCCCATGGGCGGGTGGGCGGCCAGTGTAATCGGGCGCAAGAAGTTCTTCATGCTATGCATCATTATTTTCACCATAAGTTCTTTTCTGTGCGGAATTGCAAATACGCTGCCGCTGCTTTTGCTCTTTCGTGTTTTTCAGGGAGCGGGTGGCGGCGGATTGCAGCCGATGGCGCAGGCCATCATGGCTGATTCCTTTGAACCGCGGAAACGGGGCCTTGCCTTCTCGCTTTATGGCCTGGTCGCGGTGCTCGCGCCTTCCATCGGCCCCACGCTAGGGGGATGGATTACGGACAACTACACCTGGCATTGGATTTTCTATATCAATATTCCCGTCGGAATTCTTGCCCTGGTGCTCACGCAGCGGCTGGTTGAAGATCCACCCTGGAGTAATCCCGACCGCAAAAATTTCTTCCGGCTCGACTATATCGGTCTGAGCCTACTGGTCGTTTCGATGGGGGCGCTGCAGATCACGCTCGATAAAGGCGAGGAGAAGGACTGGTTCGGCTCACACTTTATCGTCTTCTTTGCTGTGATATTTGTGATTTCCTTTATCGCGCTGATCGTATCGCAGTGGTATTCAAAAAGTCCGTTGATGGACCTGAGGCTCTTTAAAGGGAGAAACTTCGCGATTTGCTGCTTTCTCATGCTGCTGACCGGCGGCCTGTTGAACGCAACTACCGTGTTGCAGCCGCAATTCCTGCAGGGTCAGTTGGGCTACACCGCAACGCTTGCCGGGCTTTCGCTCTCGGGCGGCGGGCTGGTCCTGATCTTCGTTATGCCGCTCGCCGGACAAGCGGTCACTCGTTTTCCCGCGCGCAACATCATCGCGTTCGGATTTGTCTGCTTCGCTATTTCGTACTATCTCACCGCCACCAAACTCAACCTCGGCCTCAGCTTCGGAGCCTCCTCCTGGCTGCGCGTGGTGCAGGTTATGGCAATTCCATTTGTCTTTATCTCTGTAACCACCGCCGCCTACTTCGGCCTGCCGCGCGAAAAGAGCAATCAAGTGGCGGGCCTGATCAATTTCGTCCGCAATATCGGCGGGAGCATTCTGATCTCTTTAACAAATGCGCTGGTGGTCGAACGAGGGCAGTTCCATCAGGATCAGTTGCTCAAGTATGTCGTCCCTTCCAGCCCGAATTATCAGCATCAGGTGAACGCCCTTGCCGGCGCATTCGGCGGATCCGCAGGCCCCGGCAACGCAGGAATTCTGGCGCGAGGCGCGATTTACAACCAACTCGTTCAGCAGGCGCAAACCCTGGCATACGTCGACGTATTCTATGTGCTGTGCGGAGCTGCAATTATCATGGTTCCGCTCTCGTTTATCCTGAGCAAAAACAATCCGCGAGCCGGCGGGAATGCGGAAATCGCTGTACATTAGAGTCTTTTTGCGAACGGGAGCTGCCTGGAGACGCGCACATATCGCATCCTAAAAATAAAGAGAATGGCGACCAATCCTCCGCAGGAAATTTCATCAGGGTCCGAGCCCAGGCCGCCGCGCCGCGATTATTCGCACGCGTGGCGGGCCCTGCGGCACCGGAATTTTCGGCTCTTCTTCGGCGGGCAGAGTATTTCGCTGATCGGCACCTGGATGACGCGCATTGCCACCGCGTGGCTTGTCTATCGGCTGACAAAATCCGCTCTTCTGCTGGGCACAGTCAGTTTCGCGGGGCAGATTCCCACGTTTTTGCTTGCACCCTTCGCAGGGGTTTTGGTGGACCGGCTGAACCGCCGCACGGTGTTGATTTGGACGCAGGCCCTCGCCATGCTGCAGTCCCTGGCGCTGGCCGCCCTCACGCTTTCGCATATCGTTACCATTCGCGAGATTCTGCTGCTGAGTATTTTCCAGGGCATCATCAACTCCTTCGATATGCCTGGGCGTCAGGCCTTCATGGTACAGATGGTCGAAGACCGCAATGATCTGTCGAACGCGATTGCGATCAACTCCTCGATGGTCAACCTCGCCCGTCTGATCGGGCCGTCGCTCGCCGGAATCGTGATTGCCGCTACCAATGAGGGCTGGTGCTTTCTGATTGATGGCATCAGCTACATCGCCGTCATCATTTCATTGGTGCTGATGCGGGTCCATTTCGCCGCGGTCAGGCGCGCCGCAACCTCGATGACCGAGGAACTGCGCGAAGGCTGGACTTACGTGTCAACGTTTATTCCCATTCGATCAATCCTGCTGCTCTTTGCGCTGGTCAGTCTTATGGGAATGCCTTATGTCGTGCTGATGCCGATCTTTGCGGCGCAGGTGCTGCATGGAGGCGCCCACACGCTGGGCTTCCTGATGGGAGCGGCCGGCGTAGGTGCGCTCGTATCCGCGCTCTCGCTGGTGTTGCGCAAGTCCGTGCGCGGATTGTTGAAAATGCTCCCCATCGCCGCCGCTTCGTTCGGCACCGGGCTGTTTCTCTTTGGACTTTCACATGCCGTCTGGCTTTCGCTTCTGCTGATGGTGGTGGTGGGATTCGGAATGATGCAGGGCCTTACCGCCAGCAACACCATCATCCAGACGCTGGTGCCCGAAGATAAGCGGGGCCGCGTAATGAGCTATTACACCGCGGCATTCGTGGGTATGGCGCCGTTCGGAAGCCTGCTCGCCGGAGCACTCGCTCATTGGATCGGCGCGCCTCATACCGTGATGCTCACCGGGAGCTGCTGCGTCGTTGGCGCGGCCTGGTTCGCAACCCGGCTCAAGGTGATTCGCGAACACATGCGTCCTATTTATGTTGAGTTGGGAATTGTTCCCGCGCAGCCGAGCGAACTGGTTGAAGAGCAGGCAGGGAACTGACCAGCTTGCCTGGCGTGTGAAAGAATAATTGATATCCCCATGTCGAATTCAGATCCATCCGCGTCCCAATCCAGTCCTGAAGAACTGAACCAAACCAACGAGTCCTTTGGCGTGCTCTTCACCGAATACGAGCGCGCTCATGCCCGCCAGGCGGAAGACAGCGGGAAGCAGATTGAAGGCGTGGTCGTTGCCGTTTCGCCGGAGCAGGTGTTTGTTGATATCGGCATGAAGGTCGAAGGCGTGCTGCCGAATAGGGAGGGCGATCTGCTCCACCCTGGAGACCGCGTGCTTGTCTCGATGAAAGGGCGAAACGAGGAAGGCTATTACGCGCTGACTCGCTTCAAAGTCGCGCAGCCAAAGGACTGGGATTCACTCGAGCGGGCGTTCGCGGAGAAATCCACGATTTCCGGACGCGTCACTGGAGTCGTCAAAGGCGGCCTGACCGTGGATATAGGAGTCCGCGCCTTCATGCCGGCCTCACGCAGCGGCGCGCGCGATGCCGCCGAGATGGAAAAGCTGGTCGATCAGGAGATCGTCTGCCGTATCAGCAAACTCGATATCGCCGATGAAGATGTGGTTGTCGACCGCCGCGCAGTCATGGAAGAAGAGGCGCGCTTTACCAGGGAGCGCCGTTACGCCGAAATGGCGGAAGGCGACGTGGTGATGGGCACTGTCCGCAGCCTTGCCGAGTACGGAGCTTTCATCGATATCGGCGGAGTGGATGGGCTGCTGCATATAAGCGATATCTCCTGGAGCCGCATCGGCAATCCTGCCGACGTTCTCACCATGGGCCAGCAGGTCGAAGCCAAAGTGCTGAAGATTGATGCTGAAAAGCAGCGCATTTCGCTCGGGATGAAGCAGCTTCAGCCGCATCCATGGAATGCAGTGCCGGCAAAGTACAAGCTGGGCCAGCGCATAACGGGAACAGTCACGCGCACCACCGACTTTGGAGCGTTCGTCGAGTTAGAGTCGGGTATCGAAGGGCTTATCCACATTTCGGAGATGGCATGGGGCAAAAAGATTCGTAAAGCCACGGATGTTGTAAAGTCCGGCGAAACCGTCGAAGCGGTCATTCTCGGCATCAGCATTCCCGAGCGGCGCATCTCGCTCGGCTTAAAGCAGGCATTCGGCGATCCTTGGGCCGAGACAGCGCGCAACCTGCAACCCGGGTCGCAAGTCGAGGGTCCAATCGTGAGCTTCACAAAATTCGGAGCCTTCATTCAGGTTGCGGAAGGCGTGGAAGGCATGGTTCACATCAGCGAGATCAGCGCGGACAAGCGCCTTAATCATCCGTCCGACGCATTGAAGCTCGGCGAACGCGTGAAGGCCCAGGTATTGTCCATTGATTCCGAAAAGCGCCAACTCCGGTTGAGCATCAAGAAGCTTGTGCCCACAGGCCTGGACGAATTTCTCGTCGAACACAAGGAAGGCGATATCGTAACTGGTCGCCTGCTGGACGAATCAGGAGAACAGGTGCGCGTAGAGTTGGGTGAGGGAATCGTCGCCTCCTGCCGTGTTGCCGCTCCGCTGAAAGAAGAAATTTCTCAGCCGAAGACTGATCTATCCGCGCTCACCTCGATGCTTCAGGCGCGCTGGAAAGCCGGCCCGGTAGCAGACAAGGGAAAGGGCGAATCGCTGAAAACAGGGCAGATTCGCAACTTCCGCATTACTAAACTTGATGCCGGAACGAGGACCATCGAATTGCAGCTGGCGTAATATCGGTCACGGAATTCTAGAGATTCCGTTGTCCGCAAAATCTCACCATGTTACTCTTGTAGCAGACACTTAGGAAGTGTAACGAAAAAGAAACAGGAGTAACGCACTCTCGTGCTGGCACCTACCAAGAAAACCGAAATCATCACGCGATTTCGCACGCATGACTCCGATACCGGAAGTCCCGAAGTGCAGATCGCAATCCTCAGCGAGCGCATCGGCGAGCTGACCGAGCACTTCAAAACCCACGCGAAGGACCATGCTTCGCGCCGCGGCCTGTTGATGCTGGTAAGCAAGCGCCGCCGCCTGCTTGACTATCTCAAAACGAACGACTCCGATCGGTATCGCGAAGTCATCGGGAAGCTCGGCTTACGCAAGTAGCCTGACGAACTCATTTGTCCCTTACGCACACGCGACGGAAATCGAAGCAGTCAGGAAACGTGAACGGCCCGCAACGGGCAGCCGCGTTTCCGCTGCTGGACTGTTGTCGCCTGAGGAACAGCGCGCAGTGAAGCGCCTGGCTTTCTCTCTCTTATTCCGGTTCGGTGCGGTCATCCCAACCGCGATCCCGCCAGCCCCCCAAATCATTTGCGCGCGCGATGAAGCGGCGCACGGCGGCCAAGGCGCAATCGCCCATTCCTATTGAAAAACGAGGACCCATGAAACACGACATAACAGTCGAACTTGCCGGTGGCAAGAAGCTGCACTTTGAAACAGGGCGCATGGCCAAGCAGGCCTCCGGCGCCGCACTTGTCACCCAGGGTGACTCCGTAGTGCTCGCGACCGCAGTCGCCTCTCCCGACCCCAAAGAGGGAATCGATTTCTTTCCGCTCACCGTCGATTATCGCGAATATGCCTATGCGGGCGGACGCATCCCCGGCGGATTTATCAAACGCGAAGGCCGTCCGAGCGAGCGTGAGATTCTCACCAGCCGCCAGATCGATCGCCCCATTCGCCCGCTTTTTCCTGAAGGCTTCCGCAACGAAACGCAGGTTATCGCGCTGGTGTTCTCCGCGGATCGCGAGAATGATCCCGACGTGATCGGCATCAATGCTGCCAGTTGCGCGCTGGCGCTGTCTGACATTCCCTTCAACGGCCCGGTTGGGGCGGTACGCGTTGGCCAGGTCAACGGCCAATTCGTCATCAATCCTACTTACTCCGAACGCCGTGAAAGCAGCATCAACATCACCGTTGTTGGCACCAGTGACGGCATCGTGATGATCGAGAGCGGCGCTCAGGAAGTAGAAGAGAGCGTCATCGTGGATGCTATCGAGTTCGGCCACACGGAGATCAAGAAAATCGTGGCGGCCATCAACGATCTCGTCTCCCGCGCCGGCAAACAGAAGCGGACCGTTAACGCTCCCGAGTTCGACACCGCGTATTACGAAGCTCTGCGTACAAAGATCGGCGACCGGCTCAAGGACGCGCTCGATACCCACGCTCACCCGAAAGCCGAAAGCTACGCTCTCGTCAAGCAAATCAAGGATGAGCTGGCCAAAGAGCTTCCCGAAGGTGACGAAGCCCCGGCAGCGAAGAAGAAGCTTGCGCATTATTACGAGACTCTTCGGGAGCGCATCTTTCGCGAGCAGGTCACGAAGGACCGCATTCGGCCTGACCGCCGCGCCTTCGACAAGATTCGGCCCATTACGATTGAGGTTGGAGTGCTGCCCCGCACACACGGTTCAGCCCTGTTTACCCGCGGCGAAACGCAAGCACTGGTAACCGCGACTCTTGGCACCACCGACGATTCACAGCGCCTGGAAACGTATGAGGGTGAGCAGAAGAAGCGCTTTATGCTCCATTACAATTTCCCGCCGTTCTCTGTCGGCGAAGTGGGCCGCATGACCGGTGTGGGTCGCCGGGAAATCGGACACGGTGCACTGGCCGAGCGGGCCATAAGCGCCGTTCTTCCCAAAGAAGACGAGTCGCCTTACGTGCCGAGAATTGTCTCCGAT
>DATBEI010000107.1:0-5274 GCA_036269595.1 Candidatus Sulfotelmatobacter sp. | reverse complement strand
ATGAAATCGGCGGTGCAGCACGGGAGCAAATTTCTGCTCAGTCGATTGCCCTCCAGGCAAGGACACTGCTTCTGACCGCGCTGGCGCTCACATAACTAGTCCCCAGTACGAGTTCAAAGTGCGGAAGCCGTCCATCCGGGCGCTTGATACGTTTCAGGAATGGCAGGAGTTGGCTATCATCAGAAATGAAGTCAAGCGCTGTTTCCGTGCCGGTCATGGATGTGCCTCCGATCAGCAGCGCATTTCCGTTTCCCTTTAGCCCCGGAAGATACGCCACGATCGCGTATGCACTACCTGGCGCAAAATCCCACTGTTGTGGTTCACGGCCACGCGGCGAGCGGTTAATGATGGAGTTGCGGCCTGTGCCCGGATCGCTTGAGAACCTAAAATTCATGGCCGGTTCATAGAGCTCGACCCACGGATTTGCCTCCGACGCCCCAACCAGAATGACGTTGCCTTCTTTTAAGTCGTTTGTCTTTAGATCCCGCGCATAACGCACCTCAAGTTCGCTCTTCTCCGACTGAGCGATCCGGGTAAGCGCCTGCAATGCTTCAAGATCAACGATAGACGTGTATCGCCTTTGGCTTAGGTCATCCGCGATGTTCTGTACCGGATCTGCAGAGCGCGCGGCATGGTAGTCCCCTTTAAGGAACCCCGCCAATCCAATTCTTTTGTGCGTGAGTCCCTCCCAAATTACAAGTCCGCTATCGCCCGGAACGATCAATGTCCGCTGCCCGCTGACAAAAAGGTGGCTCCAGAGAGGATGATTGGAAATCTGGCTGCCGGACGCCCTGATCGTGGCCGGACTATATCGAACAACCAGCAAAGCGATCGCAACGGCCAAAAGTATCGCCAGCGTCCCAATCCACAGCCAAGGCTTCCACTTCAATACAGGTGTTTGCGTTTCAAACGGTTGGGCGGTTGGGGCAGCGTGAACGCTATTTGCCTGAACACGATTGGCCGGCGGAACAGCAGGTGCATCGAGAACTCGGGGTTCAAACACGGGCACGTATCCGCCACGGGGGATGACAATCCGTATCGGCTCGTTGGCCCCTTCTTCAGAGAAGTAGCGATCAAGCCTTTGCCGCAGGCGGCTACCTTGCGTCCGCACGATGCCGTCGATCGCCGAATCGTAGTCGCGCGACCGGCCGAACACGGCCTCACCGATTCGCTGCTCATTGAGGCTGTCGGCCTGCCCCTTCAACGTCTGGTCGCAGATGTAGTCAAGGAAGCTCGAAAGGCGCTCCGTCGTCGTAAAAGCGCTGGACGAAATGACTCGCTTCACAAGGTCCCGGCGAAGGTCCCCCAGCGACTTCGACTCGTCTACATCTTTGGCTGCGGATGGCATCGTGGCTAGTCAGTATCCACCTTTTACCATACGAATGTAAACGGTCGGTAAAGAGAACGGCTATCTGCGTAGTGCCACCGTAAGCTACTGATTATGAAGATATTCGGGGTTGCCGGCGCGCCCGCCGGAGTTCGTTACCTGTGACGGAGTAGCCATTGGACACCGCGCCGCGTCCGTTGATTTGCCCGCACTAATGCGATCGGATCAGGCGAAGAAGACTCGACACACCTCAGCGTAATGACCCACCTCTTGATCACCTATCTCACCAGCGGTGCCATGAACGTTGATGACCCCAAGAACCTCATTTACCTGATGCCTGCACTTCTAATGTTGTGCATTGTCGCTGGGTTCATTTTGCTGAAGATTCCCAATATGACCGCATCCCTCTTCTCCGGCCACACGGGTGAGCGCGACCATCTGCGAGTTGGGATCACGAGGTCCGAATCTTAACCATGGAAGAGGCCATCACAGAGACTCGGCCGCTGGTACTCGATTCCTTGCTGAAGATTCCGGCAAACTTCATCGTCTGCACAGAGTGGACCCGCCCTGCTTGAGTCACTAATCCAGGCGTCGTCCAGAACTTCCCGGATTCGAAAATGCCGTTGCTGGCCCTAATCAGAGAACATCATGCCTACACCGCAGCCGCGGGTGGAGTGCGGCGGCAGTGATGTCGCCTCGAGATGCAAAGGAACATCCGCCCTATGCGCGATCGATAATGCGACTCTATCGGCTCAACAATCGATCCTAATCATGTATGAGGAAATGAGTAATGGGGCATGGTTCACCGATGGACGACCGCGTCGCAAGCCGCACACTAGACGGAATAGTGCTTTCTTCATTCTTGACACATATCCATCTTGCGCGCGGCGCGTTGTCCGATCGCAGAAGCGGAGGTAAGGCCAGACCTGAGCCGAAGAGTCACGCAACCACTCGCTGGGATCTCTCCGTAAGCACAACGGTATCTGGCTGCCCTCGAATCGACCTGGCTCGACAGTCGTGTCTAATGTGTTTGGAAAAATTTACGAAACATCACTGCGGGCTCGCGATCACCGATTCGCTTCGATATTTCGATCAGATAGCTTTCAACTGCTCGCTCCGAAAGTTTCGATCGGGCTGCGGAGGCGTTTGGAAACTGGCACCCCGGTCTGTGCTGCAGGTTAATCCCAAGCCCACCCAGTGTGGCAGCGCTGGTAGCGCCCCCTTAAGGAATTGTCGGCGTGAAACGTTTGTTGATGAATTCATACGCTTCTCTCAATGTAGCGTCGCGGCCGCGGTAAGTGCATCTAGTGCCGAAGTCATTGCGGCCGCACCGTCATCAGCAGGCGGACCAGACCACCGGCAAGCAAAGTCATTGTCCTTCGTCCTGGCGCTATTCCAAATTGAATTGGCGTTATTGCGAATGAATCGGGCATACTCCTCATTCGGGATGGCACTTTGAAGCGCGAGCAAATTGCGAACAAAGATTCCCTTGAACTGAACCGTGTCCGTGCTGCATTTCGGCTCTGTACGATCATGCAAGATGCCAACGGAATCTGTAAGATTCGATATAGCCGCTCGCGCGATCGTCTGTGCATTGCGTACCAGACTTGGATTGTGGGAAACCCTCGAAAACTCAACAAGACCACCAACGATGACTCCTTGATTATACGACCACGTATTTTGACCGTTATTCTTACAGTCGGCTGTCAGACCGTCATTAACTAGATTGTCGGCATTGATCATGCCCGATTTGTCGAACCAATCCCATTCACGCTTCGTCCATGCCAAATAGTTCATTCGCTTTTGAGCGGACTCTCTTGCGGCGAGATGCGCACCAACGGAAAGAAATAGCTCGTTCGCAATCGCGTTCTTGTACTTGCGGTCCTTCTTCCACCATATGCCTCCACGGCAGGTGTCATCCCAGCCGCTTGCCATGTCGCTGAATATCGATTCCGCCATATCAAGGTACTTCTGATCACGAGTGACGTCGTATGCTTGGATCCACGCCAGTGCCCACCAACCTTCGTCGTCGTAGTACTCGTTGCGGAATTCCACGAAATGCCTCTGCGCCTTAACGAAAGTGTTCTCAAGAAGGTCGACGTTATTGGTAGAAGGTTCGACGCTGCTAGCCTCTCCGATGACAGTAATTGTGTTTGCAGCGTTCCACCAGCCTTCGGTGTCCCAAAGACCTCGTTCTGCATCGTAATGGCGCTGAAGAGCGCTCAAACCAAGCGCTACTCTAGCTTGAGGGGGCGTGCCGAGTCCCGGCTGTTGAGCAATAAGCGTAAATGTAGACAGAGCTAAGCTAATACCAACAGTTCGCCTGAACATGTTTAGGCCTGTTACCGATGACCTGGCAGAGAGGAAGCAAATCAGCGAAAATTTCATTTTGTCTCCCAAGGCTTCACAAGCGGTTCATTTTCGTGGCCCCGTCATTGCATTGTTGACGATGTTCTGAAGGCGTCCTAGGTCCGGTGCGGGGCTTTAGGCGGCGGTCTGTTGTCGATTTGCTGCTGGTCAACCACCTGTAAATTGAGCGGTCCGCTCGCCTCGCAATGAGTACATTCTATGACTCCGGAGGCGATCGCTCTATTGTCAACATCCTCTCGACGTTGAATATGACCACACGTTCTGCCGACATAAGCATGTCGTCGATCCAGAAGCGCGTCTCCGCGGAGAATCCGGTAGGCAAAGGATTCTCCCACTGCCGGTCGGCCCACTTTCTTCTTTCCGCAACATAAGCAGGATCGCGCATCTCGATGCCGATCAAGAGCGGAATGACGCCGAAGATAGAATGATCCACGTGAAGCCGAACCGGAATGCGCTGCGCTTCCGCTCTGCTGGCCTCTACGACGCATACCTTTGGATCAACTGTTCGCTCAAGTGATCGTCGTGCGTGAGCTGCGCGAACGTGCAGGCACCATACCAGGCTCCGACCTCGGAGTAGTGGAGCGTGGCGGTGTATTGATGGGGGCTGGTAACGAAGTGTTCGGCAAATTCCTTGCCGATCTCCTGCGGAGACACGCCGTTCGGCCTGTCGTTGAAGTAGTCCTGCTGAGCAATAACCTTCGCGGAACCCGTCCGGCTAGCGTTCCGACGAAGTATCTCCGGACAGCGACAACGTAGGGCCAATGGAAACGTGATCGGAGAAGTCTGGTCCCGCGATGTCCAACTCGTGGTCTGAATAATCATCCCTGCCGCTCACTTCGATGGTCGACATTGGGGAAAGGACCGCGGTGAAGCTCACATCGTCGCCGAGCTTCCTGGCTAGGACGAACGGCACCGGATTCTTGAGATCGTGGCCGGGCGCCACTCCGGCCATGAACTCTGGATGGTCGCTCGCAGGCATGACCAACTCGATGACCGCCGGATCGAGAACCGTGTTAGGGCCTTCGATCCCGGCTGCATCCGCAGGGCGCGTGGTTACCGCAGGGCTGTTGGGATTCGAATCGTCTTCGGGCTGACGGTTGGGTGCATCGACGAACCGGGCCCGCAGTTCACCGCCAGCACTCGACCGTTTCACATCGCTGAGATGCCCGTAGCCGTTCTGACTTGGTAGATCCGCCAACCGTTCGCTTGTCTGCGGTCGTTCGATGGTGAGAGCGCCGACATTGTGATAGATCCAGTCGACAGTGTGGCTCGTCGAGGAATGGACGCGATCGGCGATGAGGCAGTAGTTCGGCGTGAGCAGAATGCTCCGTCGAAGCGACACGTCCTTGTAAACGGGCCCACCATCCAATGTTACTGCAACCCAGTTCGCGCCAGTGTGCCAGTCGATCAGCTTGCCGGTGCCGGCTGACTGCCGTTGCGCGTCCACGGAGATGGTGTTGTGGGCGATGGTCATCGAGTCCCACTGCTGATGTAACGGCAGCCCGTACAACTGCGTGCCGGGATCGATGCCCATCACTCTTCCCTGCGAGTACAGCACGAAGCTGAGCTTGTCGTAA
>DATBEI010000103.1:0-6967 GCA_036269595.1 Candidatus Sulfotelmatobacter sp. | reverse complement strand
GCGAAGTCGGTGAGCATGACTTCTTCCAGCCGAACGTTATCGAGCACCGACTGGAAGACCAGCGCGCGCTCTTCCAGTTGCGCGGCGGAAAAGACAATCACGCCAACCATAGTCAGCCAGCTATCGCTGAACAGCCCGGCGAGCATCAAGACCATCGCGATGGCATTGCTAATGGAAACCGCGCGGCGTGTGGCCGAAGACGCATCCAGCGTGCGCGCCAGAAATGCCCGCAAGACGCGGCCGCCATCGAGCGGATAGGCCGGCATCAGATTGAAGAGCGCCAGATAAAGATTGGCCCACACCAGGCTGCGCGGCAGGTTGGCAGCTTGCAGAAAGGGCCACTTCCAAAGCTCAATGCCGCCAACCACGCTGATCACTGCGGCCGAAAGCCCAGCCAGTGCCAGGCTCACGAACGGCCCAATCAGCGCCAGTCGAATATCGCGCTTCCAAACACCGCCTAGCTGTGTTTTATCGACCCGCGATTCGTCGTAAAGTGCGACGCCGGTCAAAGGCAGCAGGATTACCGCTTTGGGGATCAAGCCATATCGGCGCGCGGCGAGCATGTGTCCGCATTCGTGAGCCGCAACGCAAGCCAGAATTAGGCCGACCAGCGCCATATCCCGAGGTCCGTTCGCCGATGCCTGGTTGGCTGCGTACTGCGTCCAGAAAATGAATACTGGCAGGATAAAAAAGGTCAGGTGGAGGCGTACTTCCACACCAAACAACCGCCCCACCGGGATGGACCAGCTCCGCATAAGGCCTGCTACTTTTATTCTACATGGATGGATATAGTGATTGCGGGACACGAGAGTACGGGGGATGCGAGTAATCGCGGGCAAATATCGAAGCCGGACGCTGCGCTCGTTGCGCGGAATGGACCTGCGCCCCACCTCGGACCGGCTGCGAGAAACGCTGTTTAACGTGCTCACTGCGGGCAATCCGGGCGCGCTCGAAAGCAGCATCTGGCTCGATTTGTTCGCGGGAACAGGAGCGGTCGGCATTGAAGCCTTGAGCCGGGGCGCGAAGGAAGTTTTCTTTGTCGAACGCTCGGCCGCGGCCGCGGATGCGATCCGAGACAATCTGCAGAGTCTCGACATCAATAGTGGCTTCAAGATTCTGCAGGAAGACTTGCCGCGCGCCTTTTGGCGGATGGAGCGGAAACGTGTGGCGGCTGACGTGGTCTTCATCGATCCGCCCTACCGCATGACGGAGGCTTACGCGAAAACTTTGAGAGCTCTGTCGGATTCTTCGCTGGTCTGGGCGATGTCGGTTGTGATCGCCGAACATGAAAAGAAATTCGATCCCGGCGAGGAGTTTGGGCACTTGCGCCGCTTCCGACACTTGGCGCAGGGTAGTGCCGCATTGAGTTTTTATCGCATGGCCAGTGGAAGAACTCTAAGGGGATAGGCGCGGCAATGTACTTTCACTGCGCCAGCCCTGCTTCGACTAAGCGGCCTTTACATAATCAAGTCGTCGGTGCGGCGAACAATAGGATGCTGCATCTCCTCCAGATCGTTCTTTACCATGTTCAACCCGTAGACGCACTCTTCAAAATTCTTGGACAGAGTGGCAAACAGGGGCGCGACCTTGGCGTACTCGAAGTGCTCGAACTTCGAAACGATGTAATAACTTTCCTTGCCCGCCTTCACCCACTCGACGAAATTTTCCAGACGATTGCGCCGCAAGCGGAAATGATTGATGCTCTCGGGGAACATACCCGCAAAAAACAAAGTGTAGTCGCCAATGTGCTTACGCACTTGTCGCTCGCGGTCAAACGAAGGCGCCGGACCGTAAACTGGATCGGACTCGAGCAGCATTTCGCCCACGTCGGACAAGTGGCGATTGGCTGCGTCCTGAATTTTATAAAGTTGATCGGCCTCGCAGAATTCAGCCAGCAGATGCGAAACGTACGCGACGATTTGCGGATCGCGAATTCCAATTTGCTCGGCGTAGTGTCGGCCCACCAGACCCTGAAACAACTCCTGTAACGGATGCGATTCCGGAATCATTATCGAACCCCCTGAACTCCGCATGACGCGCGGAGTTTCAGCCACCTGCGCACTGAATACATTACTTGGATGCCGAAACGCAAGTGACTTTTGTTTATCGGCATGATTCGTTTTTCCGATTAATTAGAAGTGAACGGATGCTTGGCGCGTTGTGCACGGTTTCCGTTAGAGCCGCTATGGTTGGAGAAGGAAATGCCCGCGGATTTTCCTGTAGTTGCTGGCAGTCGCAGGGGACGGCTGCCAATTCTGCGCCGAAATGCTCCTTCCTCCTTGTTACAATGAGCCGCCAATGGAGGAATCGCAATGCAGCGGCAGAATTCAGAGCGGCAGAATTTTTCCAGTGGCACCGCGTGGGAGCCCATAGTTGGTTACTCTCGTGCGGTGAAGGTCGGCCCGTATGTTCATGTGTCAGGGACGACCGCTACGGGTCCCGATAGCAAGATCGTCGGCCTGGGGAACGTCTACGAGCAGACCGTGCAGACCTTGAAGAACATTGAAAGCGCACTCAAAAAAGCGGGTGCCACCATGAAAGACGTAGTGCGCACTCGCATATACGTAATTAACATCGCCGAATGGGAAAAAGTGGGGAAGGCCCACGGAGAATTCTTCCGCGACATTCGCCCCGCCACGTCGATGGTGCAGGTGAGCGCGTTCATCTCGCCCGAGATTCTGTTGGAGATTGAGGCCGACGCGGTCGTGGAATCGTAAATAGCAGCGTGCTCGTTGCGTCGTACAATTCTGCGCCGGAGGAAACTATGAAAAGCTTTTTGCGCTGGCTCGTCGTGAGTGCGTTCTGTTGCTCAGCCGCAGCACTCGGTCAAACCTCTGCGGTGACTGTGATCCGCGCGGGCACGCTTATCGACGGCAAGTCCGACAAGGTCCGCCACGACCAACTCATTGTGATTCGAGGCAATAAGATTGAGAGTGTTTCGGACGCGGCTAGTGTCAAGATCCCCGACGGCGCCGCGGTCATCGATCTGTCGAAGCAAACCGTCCTTCCTGGCCTGATCGATTCGCACACCCATATATTTCTGCAGGGGGAAGACCCGGCGCACGGCGGATACGATGCCAACATTCTGATGGCGCCTTTAGCGCTGCGAGCGGCGCGCGCCACAGTCTCCGCTCGGCGGGCGCTGGAGCAGGGCTTCACCACCCTTCGCGACCTGGAAACCGAGGGCGCCGGTTATGGCGACGTCGGCATCAAAGAGGCAATTGAAGGCGGATACATCCCCGGTCCCAGACTGTTTGTCGTCACTCGTGCCATCTCGACCACCGGCGGTTATCCGCTGGAAGGTTATGCCCCCGAGTTGGAAATGCCAAAAGGCGCGCAGATTGTCGACGGCCCCGTGGAGGCGCGCAAGGCCGCCCGCGAACAGCTCGACCACGGCGCCGATTGGATTAAGGTCTACATGACGCATCGCTCCTGGGTTGGAAAGAACGGCGAGTTGGTGTCGCAGCCCACCCTCACGGTTGAAGAATTGCGCGCCGTGGTGGACGAGACTCACGGCTGGGGAAAAAAAGTCGCATGTCACGCGTACAGCGGAATCGGACTGCATCGCGCGCTCGACGGCGGATGCGATTCCATCGAGCACGGGCTTGATCTGGACGATGCCGCCATCTCGCAGATGCTGAAACAGGGCACCTGGTATGTGCCGACGCTCACCGTTTACTACACCGATTGGGCCGCGGCCGACACTCCGGCAGGGCAGCGCGACCGCTTGCGTGCGTCCGTCCACGAAGTTTCCTTTAAGAAGGCGATGAAGGCGGGAATCAAGATCGTCTTCGGAACCGACATGGGCGGAATTCCGTGGACGGAACCGATTGCCCAGGAGTTCTCGCGCATGGTGGAATTCGGCATGTCACCCATGGATGCGATCCAGTCGGCCACGTCCCGCGCCGCTGTCATGCTTGATATGGAAGGCAAGATCGGCGTGGTGGCTCCGGGAGCCTTCGCCGACATCGTCGCAGTGCCGGGCGACCCGCTGCGCGACGTCAAAACGCTCGAAAACGTGCAGTTCGTCATGAAGGACGGCAAAGTCTTCCGCGAAAAGTAGGTCCATCCTGAATTTGGAGTGGGGTCTTTTCGAAATGGACCTGATTCGCGTTTTTTCTTCCAAATTTCCTTGACTTCGGCTCTGGCGTGAGCATAATGCCTCAATCCTGTTTTCCAGGTAAGTTGCCTCTCGGCAAGAACCATCGCTGGAGCGCGAAGGAAGGGTTATGAGCGTACTGGATCTTTGCGATCGCGAAATTGCCGCGGTGTCGCTCGAAGCGACGGTCGCCGACGCCATTCATGAAATGCTCGACCACCATGTCGGAGCGGTTGCCGTCGTCGACAGCGAGTACCGAGTTGCGGGAATCTTTACCGAGCGCGACGTTTTGCGAAAAATGGCGCTTAGCCACGTTGATCCCAGGCAAACCTCGGTTCGCGAGCTCATGACCACTCCGGTTGAGATGGCCACGCGGGCCACAGGGGCCGGAGAGGCCCTGAGCATCATGCTGGAACGCCACTTCCGCCATCTGCCGGTCGCCGACGACAACGGCAAACTGCTGGGCATTCTCTCTATACGGAATCTGCTGGAGTGGCGCGTCGACGACCTAAGCCACGAACTGGACTCGCTCGAACAGTACGTTTCCAACGACGGGCCGGGAGGCTAGGCTCTGTCCGCTCGCCGCTGCGAACCTGAAAATCCCGCACGGACTCGCGCCCACTCGCGATTGACTGGTTGGCTCGGCCAAGCCTTGTCTCGCTCCACAACTGCATCGAATCCAATCTTTTCAGGAAGGAAACGTCATGAAGAATATGTTCAGCGCAATTTTATTCGGAATGAGTCTATTTTTTCTGAGCGTGCTCGGAAATGCCCAAGCCTCACGGCACGTCGCGGTACATGCGGGACACGTGCTCGACGTCAAGACCGGCAGGGTGCTGGCGGATCAGACTATCGTGATCGAGGACGGAAAAATTCTAAGCGTCAGCGGGGCCGAGGCGAAGATTCCCGCTGACGCCGTCCGCATCGATCTGTCGAACGCGACCGTGCTGCCCGGCTTGATCGATGCCCATACGCACCTGACCATGGATCCGAAGTTCGGATACGAGCAACTCGCGAACTCTCTGCCGCGCCAGACGCTCACCGGAGCCAAAAACGCGCGCATCACGCTGCTTGCCGGGTTCACGACCGCGCGCAACGTGGGAGCCGCCGGCTATACCGATGTAGCCCTGCGCGATGCGATCAACGCCGGCGACGTCCCCGGGCCGCGGCTGCGAGTAAGCGGACCGCCACTGAGCATCACGGGCGGCCATTGCGACAACAACATGCTGCCCTACGAATATCACGCGACCAGCGACGGTGTCGCCGATGGAATCGCCGAGGTGCAGCACAAGGTTCGCCAGAACATCAAGTACGGCGCGGATTTGATTAAGGTCTGCGCGACCGGCGGAGTGCTTTCGCTGGGCGACAACCCGCAGCACTCCCAATACACGCTGGAAGAGATGAAGGCGATTGTGGCCGATGCGCACCGCCTGGGCCGAAAAGTCGCGGCGCACGCTCACGGGGCCGAAGGCATTCGTTGGGCGGCCGAGGCCGGCGTCGATTCGATCGAACACGGCTCGTATATTGACGACGCTGGCATCGCCGCCATGAAGGAGCACGGAACCTATCTGGTGCCCACGCTTTATCTTGGCGACTGGATGATCGACAACGCGGGCCTGACCCACCTGCCCCCGCCGCTGCTAGCCAAAGCGCAGGAAGTAATTCCGGCGGCCCGCAAGAACATCGCACACGCCTTCGCCAGCGGAGTGAAAGTTGCGTTTGGCACGGACGCGGCGGTTTATCCACATGGCCTGAATGCTCACGAGTTCGCGGTGATGGTGAGGCTCGGCCTCACTCCGCTGCAAGCGATTCAGGCGGCCACGCTGAACGCTGCGGACCTGCTGGGCTGGGCAGGCAAGGTCGGCACGCTCGAACCCGGAGCATGGGCCGACATCGTCGCCGTCGACGGCGACCCGCTGAAAGACGTAACTACTCTCGAGCGCGTGAAGTTCGTGATGAAGGGCGGCGAGGTGGTGAAGAACGAATACGCGAAGTGAAAATCAAAAGCATGGCTTCTGATTCCTAAAGGGGCGTCATAAATAACAAATGTCATCCTGAGCGAAGCTGCCCGGCGAGCAAAGCGCGTCGGTCAGCGCAGTCGAAGGATCCCTACCTCACAGCGGTGGTGTCTTTTGATGGCTCCGGTGAAAGTAAGAATCTGCGGACAGCCGACGGCGCTGTCCTCACATACGTGGCTAGCGCGCTCTTTCCGTGACCCAGTCTGTCCAGAACGACGACGCTCCGCTGGCTAGCAGCGGAGCTTTTCCTTCCACCGCATCCACAAAATTCTCCAGCATGGGATAGTGCAGGTTGGCATGTGGCGGCAGACTTTCGCGGCCGTCGGGATAAATCAGATCGGGCCCATTCAGCGGCGATAATTCCATCTCCCCGTCGGTGCCGCGGATACGGCATTCGTCGCGTGAAATCTTGGAGTGCCAGCGCACATCGATCACGCCGCGAACTCCGCCCGCATATTCGATGAGCACCGTGGCATTGTCTTCGACAGCATAGTGATGCACCACGTTCGAGAGTTGCGCGGTCACTCGCAGCGGCTCGCCGAATAAAAAATTCAGAACGTCAATGCGGTGCGAGGCGATGTCGAATAGCGGCCCGCCTCCGGCCTTGGCGGGATCGACCAGCCAGCTGCGGCTGCCTTGTCCGTCAAACCATCCATGGCTGGTGAGTTCGGCCAAAACCGGCGTACCGATCGCGCCATCGGCGAGCAGCTGTTTCGCGCGCTGCACCTTCGGATAAGAGCGTCGGTAGTAGGCGACGCCGAAAGTTTTCCCGCTCTCTTCGGCCGTCCGCAGCATGGTGCGAGCCTCGGCTTCGTTCATCGCCATCGGCTTTTCACAGAGTACGTGCTTG
>DATBEI010000077.1:0-23449 GCA_036269595.1 Candidatus Sulfotelmatobacter sp. | reverse complement strand
GGACGCTGCCGCCGAGTGATCGTGATCTCGGCTGACGATGTCACCTCCGATCATTCCATCGAATGGTTTGGCGCGGGCTTCCTGGCCAGCGGCGCGGCTGCGACCGACGAAGTAGTCGAAGAAGCCGCCATTCCCTTTGACCGCCGCCGTCACGGCCTTATCGTGGGTATGGGCGCCGCCGGCTTTGTGGTCGAGAGCGCCGAGGCAGCGCGGGAACGCGGCATCCAGCCGATCTGCGAAGTCTTGAGCACGGTCACAGCGAACAGTGCGTTCCATGGAACTCGCCTCGACGTTCAGCATATCGGTCAGATGATGGAAAACCTGGTGTCGCAAGCCGAAGCACACAGCGGAATTTCGCGACGCGAGATCGCAGCCCGCACAGTTTTTGTGTCTCACGAAACGTATACCCCTGCGCGCGGCGGAAGCGCCTCAGCCGAGATCCACGCCTTACGGC
Source organism: Candidatus Sulfotelmatobacter sp. (assembly GCA_036269595.1). Classification (GTDB taxonomy): domain Bacteria; phylum Acidobacteriota; class Terriglobia; order Terriglobales; family Acidobacteriaceae; genus Sulfotelmatobacter. The sequence goes on along the minus strand of DATBEI010000077.1, from coordinate 22,995 downwards.
AGGTTTTCGGCGACACTGCGGATCAGATCGTGATCGCAAACACGAAGGGCATGACTGGCCACGCAATGGCGACCGGGATCGAAGACGTGGTCGCGATCAAGGCGCTGGAAACGGGAACGGTTCCGCCAGTCGCCAACTTCAAAGAAGTTGATCCCGAGTTGGGTACTTTGAACCTTTCCAAGGGCGGCGGATATCCCGTTGAGTATGCCATACGCCTCGGTGCCGGATTCGGCTCGCAGATCAGCATGTCGTTGTTGCACTGGATTGCGCCGAAGGACGGCGTGCGCCGGCGTCCAAATAGCCTCGGCTATGCCTATCGCATCGTCGATGAAAACTGCTGGAAAAACTGGCTGAGCAAAGTTGCAGGTTATCCGACGGCCGATCTGGAAGTGGTGCATCGCACACTGCGAGTGCGCGATCAAAAGCCGGCAGCGCGCACGGCGGAAGTCATGCAGAAGTCTCGCGAGGCGGTTGTCGCCGCCGTTCCAGCCCCCCCTGCCCCGGTGGTGGTTGTTCCTTCTCCGGTGGTGCCGAGCAAGATTGTCGAAGCCAAGGTGGAAATCAGACCGAAAGTAGAAGTCGCGGCGAAAGTGGAAGCTGCGAAACCTGCTCTCGTGCCACCAACGCCAGCGCCACCAATGCCTGCACCGCCTGCGGTCGAAGATGATTCGGTCAAGGAGCGGGTACTGGCTCTCGTAGCCGAGAAGACGGGCTATCCGGTGGACATGCTTGACCTGGATCTCGATCTCGAAGCGGACTTGGGCATCGACACCGTGAAGCAGGCCGAAGTGATGGCCACCATTCGTGAAGCCTACGGCATTGTCCGTGACGACTCGATCAAATTGCGAGATTTCCCCACTCTCGCTCGTGTGATCCAGTTTGTGCATGACCGCAGGCCGACGATTGGCGAGACACAAGTGGTGCCGGAGGCTGCGGTTAAGCCAGTGCCGGTTCTTGTCGAGAAGGCAGCAATTAAGCGAGTGCAAGAAGTCAGAGCCGTCCCGCCGCGAGCCGTGGCAAGTTCCTCTACCGACACAGATAGCGTAAAGGACCGCGTTCTCGCGCTGATGGTCGAGAAAACCGGATACCCGCGGGAGATGTTGGATTTGGATCTCGACCTGGAAGCCGATCTCGGCGTAGACACGGTCAAGCAAGCGGAAATGTTCGCTGCCATTCGCGAGATCTACAGCATTCCGCGCGATGAGGATCGCAAGCTCCGCGATTATCCGACGCTGGCACATGTGATTCGATTCGTATACGAGAAGCGGCCTGACCTCGCGGCTGCAAAGCCCGCGCCCTTACTCGTCGTGGAGGTGAAGCAAGAGGCGAAGCCAGAGCCTCCGGTCAAAGCTGCCCTCGTTGCTTCTTCCTCAATCTCCGCCAACAATGGCGACGTCGTGAAGGATCGGATACTCGCCCTCATGGTCGAGAAAACCGGATACCCGCAAGACATGCTCGATCCCAATCTCGACTTGGAAGCAGACCTCGGAGTTGACACGGTCAAGCAGGCGGAAATGTTCGCGGCCATTCGCGAGATCTATAGCATTCCGCGCGATGAGAATCGCAAGCTACGCGATTATCCGACGCTGGCGCATGTGATTCGTTTCGTATACGAGAAGCGTCCCGACCTGGCAAGTACGCCGGCGGCGGCCACGTCCGTGCCAACTTCGCCAGTCGAAATCGTGCCAACCTCGACCTCTCCTGAACCGCTCACGCTCTATCCCGCGCCGGTCCTTTCTATACCAACAGACAACGTTGACGATCCCATCAAGAAAAAGGTGCTCCAGATCGTGGCCGAGAAGACTGGCTATCCGGAAGATATGTTGGACCTTGATCTCGATCTTGAAGCTGATCTGGGCGTCGACACCGTCAAGCAGGCGGAGATGTTCGCAGCGGTTCGAGCAGCCTACAACATTCCGCGCGACGAAAACATGAAGCTCCGCGATTTCCCAACTCTTGCTCACGTGATCAAGTTCGCACACGACCGTTCGCCGCGCGTGGCCGCCGCTCCCGGGGCCTCCGTGAAGGCGGAACCAACGAAACCTGCGGCAGTGGCACCGCTGAGCCAGCAGGTACGCCCCGTCCTTGCCAGCTTTGACGCTGCGAATCGCGTTCCACGGCGCGTCCCGGTGCCAACGTTGCGTCCTCCACTCACGTTCTGCAAAGCCACCGGCGTGAAGCTCGACAATCCCAGCCGTGTCATTGTCATGCCCGACAAAGGAGGTGTGGCAGACGCTCTGACAAAATCCCTTCGAGCAAACGGAGTTGAAGTGCTCCGCATCGAGGGCGCTCCGGACGCCGACGAACTGACCAGTCTGCTTAAGGGTTGGATCGCGGCGGGCCCGGTTGACGGAGTCTACTGGCTACCCGCGCTCGACCACGAAGGAGACCTTCGCACACTAAATCTCGCCGCGTGGCATGAAGCCCTGCGTGTGCGCGTGAAGTCTCTCTACGTCACGATGCGCGCCCTGTATGAGCAGATCGGTCGCCCGGGTACGTTCCTGGTGTCGGCGACACAACTCGGTGGACATCACGGATACGAGGAAGCCGGCGCAGTCGCTCCATTGGGGGGCGCCGTAACGGGCTTCGTCAAAACTTATAAGCGGGAACGTCCGGAAACGCTGGTCAAAGCCGTCGACTTTGAGGCAAACCGCGCTCCCGCAGAAATCGGCGACTTGCTGATCGCAGAAACTCTGCACGATCCCGGCGCAGTCGAGATCGGATACACCGGCAAACAGCGATGGACAGTGGGCCTTGAGGAACAGCCAGACGTCGATGGCGAGCCCGGCATGATCCTCGACAACCGCACAGTTTTTGTAATCACAGGCGCAGCCGGAAGCATCGTTTCCGCTATTACTGCAGATTTAGCTGGCGCATCCGGGGGCATCTTTTATCTGCTCGATCTGGTGCCAGAGCCGGATCCCAACAACCCTGATCTGAAGCGCTTCGTCACCGACAAAGAAAATCTCAAACGCGATCTGTTCGCCCGCATCCAGGGCCGCGGCGAGCGCGCCACTCCGGCGCTCGTCGAAAAAGAACTTGCCGGGCTGGAGAGAGCACAGGCCGCTCAGTCCGCCATCGACGCGGTTCGCGCGGCGGGTGGAACGCCACACTATTTCAGCGTCAACCTCGCCGATGCAAGGGCGGTTGCCCAAGTGATTGAGCTGGTGCGTCAGAATCACGGCCACATCGACGTGCTGCTGCATGCAGCGGGCTTGGAGCGCAGCCACGCTCTGCCGGATAAGGATCCGCGTGAATTTGATCTGGTTTTCGACGTCAAGAGTGACGGATTCTTTCACCTGCTGCATGCCATCGGCGAGATGCCGCTGGGCGCCACAGTCGCGTTCAGTTCAATCGCCGGACGTTTCGGCAACGCCGGCCAAACCGACTACAGCGCAGCCAACGACCTGCTCTGCAAGATTACATCGAGTTTCCGCACCACGCGTCCGGCGACGCGCGGCATCGTGATCGACTGGACCGCGTGGGGCGGAATCGGCATGGCGACGCGAGGGTCCATCCCAAAGATGATGGAAGTTGCCGGGATCGACATGCTGCCGCCGGAGGCAGGCATTCCCCTGATCCGGCGCGAACTCACCGCAGGTGCAACTCGCGGTGAAATCGTGATCGGCCAGCGCCTCGGCATTTTGCTGAACGAACTGGACGCGACGGGCGGACTCGACACTTCCGCTGTAAGTGGCGTGCAATCTTTAGCTACAGCCGGCCCAATGACTGGCGGCATTGTCTCGCTTGGCCTGTCGAATGGGTTTGCCGTCGAGACGCTGCTCGATCCGCACGAACAGCCCTTCCTGCACGATCATCAGATTGACGGAACTCCGGTGCTACCGGGTGTAATGGGCATCGAAGCCTTCGCGGAGGCCGCGCTGTGCCTGCTTCCAGGATGGCACATCGAAGCCATTGAAGACGTAAACTTCCTGGCTCCCTTCAAGTTCTATCGCGGCGAACCGCGCCCGGTACAAGTTGAGACGCGAATCCATCCGCACGGGGACGAGTTGGTGGCAGATTGCAAGCTGATTGGCTACCGCTCTCTGCCGAGCCAAACCGAACCTCAACGCATCCTTCACTTCACCGGACGCGTGCGACTCTCGAAACAAACCCAGCAGCCTGGGGCGGCACACGCCTTCCAAGCGCCCGAGGGCCACATCGTCGAAGCCGCCGACATCTATCGCCTCTACTTCCACGGGCCTGCGTATCAGGTTGTCGAGAAAGCGTGGTGGGACGGCCATTGCGTCGTTGGGTTGCTGGCTAAAAATCTGCCACCCAATCACCAGCCCTCGAAACTCGCCACGCTTGTGACCCCACGACTGATTGAGCTTTGTTTCCAGACTGCAGGAGTGTGGGAACTGGGCTTGCAGAGCCGAATGGGCCTGCCACGATACGTTCGCGAGATCTCGTTCTACCGAACTTCGGCGCCAAGCGATGGCCGTTTGTATGCCCGAGTGACCCCAGATCCAGTTCACGAAACTTTCGAGGCCGAAGTTGTCGACACGAAAGGCGACTGCTGCCTGTGTCTTACGGGCTACCAGACTGTGGCGTTGCCTAACGGTGCAAACGCAGAGAGGCTGAGAATCCTGCACGAAATCATGTCGGGCGAGGGCGCATTGGTGGCATAAGCCCTGCGACCGTTCAACCTACGACGCTTCATTGGGGTGCGTATGACTATCGAATTCCAACGCGTTGCGATTGTGAATCGCGGCGAACCCGCGATGCGATTTATCCGTGCCGCCCGCGAGTTCACTCTGGAGCACAACATACCGCTGCGAACCATTGCCCTGTTTACCGACCCCGATCGTCAGTCCATGTTCGTGCGCGAAGCGGACGAGGCGTTTTCGATCGGCGCTGCTCATTTCCTCGACTCTGAACAACACAGTTCTAAGAGCAGCTATCTTGACTACAAGCGGCTGGAACAAGCTCTGGCAAACACCCGCGCGGATGCTGTCTGGGTTGGCTGGGGCTTCGTCGCCGAACACGCTGCCTTCGCCGATTTATGCCAGGAGATGGGAATTGTTTTCATCGGGCCGACTGCCGAAGTAATGCGCAAGCTTGGCGATAAAATCGCGGCAAAGCGCTTGGCGCAACAAGCGCAGATCGTTGTCGCACCTTGGAGTGACGGTCCGGTAGAAACTCTGACGGACGCGTCGGTGCAGGCGGACCGCCTGGGATTTCCCCTGCTCATCAAGGCTACGGCGGGCGGCGGGGGGCATGGGATTCGCTTAGTGCACACGGCCAAACAACTGCCACATGCCTTCGAACGGGCCCGTGCGGAGGCGTTCAAAGCATTCGGCGATCCCACCGTTTTTCTGGAGCAGATGGTCGCCCATGCCCGCCACATCGAAGTCCAGATCATTGCCGACAACTATGGAAATACCTGGGCTGCCGGCGTACGGGATTGCACCATTCAGCGCCGCCACCAGAAAGTGCTGGAGGAAGCGCCATCGCCCGCACTCTCCCTCGAACAAGATGAAGCTCTGCGCGCCGCTGCCGTTCGCCTGAGCCAGGCTGCAGGCTACCGCAACGCCGGTACGGTGGAGTTTCTTTACCAGCCGGACACGCGCAACTTTTCGTTCATGGAAGTGAATACCCGGCTGCAAGTGGAGCATCCCGTCACCGAATGCACGACGGGAATCGACTTGGTCAAGCTGCAGATCCATGTCGCGCGCGGAGGACGCCTGGAAGGCGCGCCTCCCCGCACGATCGGTCACGCAATCGAAGTACGGCTGAACGCGGAAGATCCCGACAACGATTTCGCTCCCGCTCCGGGGGCCATCGAACGCTTCCGCATACCCACCGGACCGGGAGTGCGCGTCGATACCGGCGTCGCTGAAGGCGACCGCATTCCCAGCGAATTCGATTCAATGGTAGCCAAAGTGATTGCCCACGGTCAGACTCGAATCGAAGCGCTGTCTCGCCTGCGGCGCGCGCTGGGGGAGAGCGTAATCGTGGTGGACGGCGGGGCCAGCAACAAAGCGTTCCTTTTGCAGTTGCTGGCTTGCGAGGAAGTGCAACGCGCAGAGGTCACTGTGGGCTGGCTCGACGATATTGCAGCCCAGCGCGCGCGCTTTTCGAGTGAGCACGCTGACATCGCTTTGCTGCAGGCGGCCATTGATGCCTACGACGCTGAGTGCGCAGTCGAGCAGGCCCAATTCTATGCCTCTGCGGCACGCGGCCGTCCGCTGGTTCGCAGCGAGATAGGCCGTGTTCTAACGCTCCGTTATGGCAGCCGCCTCTACTCGATGAAGACGAACCGCGTGGGGCCGAGAGAGTACAGGATCGAAGTCGACGGCCGGTGCATTGACTGCCACATCGATCGCTTGGATAAGTTCGAATGCAGGCTCACTGTCTTCGGCCGGCGCTTTCATACGATATCGGTGAGCCAGGGAATTCGCTCCCGCATCGAAGTGGACGGCGTGGCGCACCAAGTCGATCGCGATGACGGTGGCGTGGTTCATGCCCCAGCGCCATCGGTAGTCGTTTCCATTGCGGTCAAAGCCGGCGACACTGTCGAAGTCGGAGACCAGTTGGTGGTGCTGGAAGCCATGAAAATGGAGACGCAGTTGGTCGCGCCCTTCTCCGGCAAAGTCCGAAAAGTGATGACCATGCCCAACGTGCAGGTGGATGCCGGAGCTCCACTTCTGCAAATCGACGCCGACGCATGTGACGAATCCGCTGCTTCACAACAACCGGTGAATTTTGGCGACCTGAATTCTTTGCCTGAGAATAAGGAGCGCACTTGCCTTGAAACCCTGAAACAAGTTCGCCAGATCATGCTGGGCTTCGACTTGGATCCGGCCGTACATGTGCGCCTGCTCGCGGCTTGGAGCCAAACCTGCCCCGCGTACAGTGAAGAGGTTACGCACCTGGAAGATGAAATCCTCAGCATCTTTACCGAGATATGTTCGCTGTTCCATCGCGAGCCTGAAGTGAACCACCGCGCATCCGCGGAGGAGCCCAGCGCCGAGTCTCATCTCTTTTCCTACCTGCGCATGGTCGAAACCAACGGTGAAGGGCTGCCTGCGGCATTCGTAGAGGCACTGCACAAAACCTTGGAACACTACGGGGTTCGCGAACTCGATGGCTCTCCAGAATTGAAAGAAAGCCTGCTGTGGATCTGCAAGTCACACCAACGAATGGAACGGCAGACCGGGTTTGTCGTCGACATTTTGGAACGCCGTTTGCACGCCGCCAAAGCTTCTCCACCTGCCAGCACGAATTTCCGCAGCCTGCTTGATCGCATGATTCCGATTACCCTCGAGCCCTATCCGTCGGTCAGCGACCTGGCCCGCGAAGTGCGCTATCGCTGTTTCGATCAGCCGATTGTTGAACGGTCCCGCGATCAGATCTACCAGGAGGCGGAAAATCATCTCAATTATCTGGCCGCGCATCCGGATGCACCCGACAATCGCGCGCGCCTGCATGCGCTCATCGAATGTCCGCAGTTGCTTGCAGGCTTGTTTGCCCGACGCTTTCCGTCTGCCGATCCCCGCCAGCGCCAAACCATGCTGGAGATTCTCACCTGGAGGTACTACCGCATTTGCACGCTGCAGAACCCGGTGTCATCGTCATCCGGCGAATATCCTTATTTCTCTGCCCAGTATGACTCTGAGGGCAAGCGTGTTCACCTGTTTGCCACCTACGCCGATTATGCTGCGTTCCAGGGCGTGGTCCAGGCGATGCTCGCCGCGACTGCAAGCATTCCGGCGGACCACGAAATTGTCATGGATTTTCATATCTGCCATTCCGCCAAACTCGCGGACCCCGACGTCACGCAACGTGATTTTCTGGCAATGCTGAATGCGATCGCTTTCCGTCGCCCCATTCATCGCATGGTCATAGCCGTCGCCGGAGTTAATCCTGGCCACCGCGTCAGTGGCATGCAGCATTTCTCCTTTCGACCGGGTGAAAATGGATACGTCGAAGATCTGTTCTTCCGCGGGTTGCACCCCATGATGGGGAGGCGCTTGCACCTGTGGCGGTTGGAAAATTTCAAAATCGAGCGCCTGCCCTCAGTCGAAGATGTTTATCTGCTTCACGCCGTGGCCAAAGACAATCCCAAGGACGAGCGCTTATTTGCAGCCGCTGAAGTCCGCGACGTCACCCCCGTCCGCGATGAAGTCGGCCGGGTCGTGCAATTGCCACACCTCGAGCGCATGCTGATGGAAGCGCTGGCGGCGATCCGCCTTTTCCAGTCTCGGCGCCGCCCCCAGGAGCGCCTCCACTGGAATCGCATATTCCTCTACGTGTGGCCGCCTTTCAATCTCAAGCCGGAGGAACTGCGTGATATCGTGCGCCGTCTGATGCCTGCGACTGAAGGACTAGGTTTGGAACAGGTAGTCGTTCGCGCCCGCATTCCTAATCCGTCCACCGGAGAATTGCGCGATCTGGTCGTTCGCATTTCGAGCCCGGTCGGCAGCGGACTGCTCATCACGTTTCGCCCCGCCGACAAACTGCTCCCGCTCAAACCGCTCTCCGAATACGATCAAAAAGTGGTGCGTGTTCGCCGCCACGGGCTGGTCTATCCCTACGAAATCATCAAGATGCTCACCTCCGCGCGCGACGACGCACGCACCGAATTTCCTCCCGGTGATTTCGTGGAATATGATCTCGATGATTCAGGACGACTCGTTCCAGTCGATCGACCTTACGGCAGGAATCGCGCCAACATCATCGTCGGCGTCATTCGCAACTTCACCCCACGCTATATCGACGGCATGACCCGCGTTCTGCTTCTCGGTGATCCCAGCAAAGATCTTGGAGCGCTCGCCGAAACCGAGTGTCGGCTCATTATTGGCGCGCTCGATCTCGCCGAAGAAAAGGACGTTCCGCTGGAGTGGTTCCCGATCTCCGCCGGGGCCAAAATCTCGATGGAGAGCGGGGTTGAAAACATGGACTGGATCGCCCGCGTCCTGCGCCACCTGGTGCAGTTCACACAAGCGGGCGGCGAAGTCAACCTCATCATCAACGGAATCAATGTCGGCGCCCAGCCTTACTGGAATGCCGAAGCCACCATGCTGATGCACACTCGCGGCATTCTCGTGATGACGCCAAAAGCCGCCATGGTGCTCACGGGCAAGCGCGCTCTCGATTACTCCGGCGGCATTTCCGCAGAGGACAATCAGGGGATCGGTGGCTACGACCGCATTATGGGCGTCAATGGGCAGGCCCAGTACTGGGCGCACGACATCAATGAGGCCTGCCACATTTTATTCCGTCACTACGATCACACTTACGTCACGCCGGGTGAGCGCTTTCCCCGGCGCGCCGCAACTACCGATCCAGTCGAGCGCGACGTGCAAAACTTCCCCCACAGTGAAAACGGCGAAGGCGGATTCGCTCTGGTGGGAGAGATTTTGTCCGATGAAACCAATCCCGGCCGGAAGAAGCCTTTCGACATTCGCAAGGTCATGATGGCGGCCATCGATCAGGACCTTGAACCGCTCGAACGCTGGGCCGGCATGCGAGCGGCTGAAACCGCCGTAGTGTGGGACGCGCATCTCGGCGGTTATCCGGTTTGTCTCATCGGTATCGAATCGCGCTCCGTGCCTCGACTGGGTTTCGTTCCTGCCGATGGCCCCGATCAGTGGTCAGCCGGAACTCTTTTTCCGCAGTCATCGAAAAAAGTAGCGCGCGCCCTCAATGCCGCCAGCGGCAATCGGCCGGTCGTCGTGCTGGCCAATCTTTCCGGCTTTGACGGCTCTCCTGAATCCATGCGCCGCCTGCAACTGGAATACGGCGCCGAGATTGGCAGAGCTGTAGTCAACTTCAAGGGTCCAATTGTATTCTGCGTGATCTCGCGTTATCACGGCGGAGCATACGTGGTTTTCTCGAGAGCGCTAAACGAGCAATTGGAAGTTTCCGCGCTCGAAGGAACCTACGCATCCGTGATCGGTGGCGCTCCGGCTGCGGCAGTTGTTTTTGCGGGAGAGGTAGAAACCCGCACCCGCAACGACGAGCGCTTGCAGGCCTTGAATCAATCCCTACTTCAAGCCAGCGCCGCGGAAAAAGGCCGCTTGCGCGCTCAATATAACGAACGTTACAACCTCGTGTATTCCGAAAAGCTAGGCGAAATGGCCAGCGAATTCGACCACGTCCACAGCGTCTTCCGCGCATTGCGCGTGGGCGCCCTCAATCACATCATTCCGCCGAGAAATCTTCGCCCCTATCTCATCGACGCGGTGAAACGGGGAATCGAGCGCGAATTAGGGGCGCTTCAGGGGGAACTGGAAGTAGTCGCAGCGTAGAAGGCTATAGCGCGGACGCAGCGTGGCGCAGGATTAACCTCGAAGCGGCGCAAGGTTGCATCCCACGGCGGCAAGCCGTGGGATTGAACCGGAAAAAGCCCGAGCACCAGCGGGGAGAAAGAAACGTCCGATGATCATCGATTGGCTGGAACAAACCGAGATCGATGTTCCACCCGAAAATGATTGGCTGAGCCCCAACGAACTCGATCGCCTCGCCACCCTGCGCATTCCGAAGCGTCGCGCCGACTGGCGCCTCGGTCGCTGGACCGCCAAGCGGGCCGTCGCTTCCTTCCTCGCGTTGCCAGGCGACCGTCCCGCTCTTGCAAACATTGAAATTCGCCCCGCACCCTCAGGCGCGCCAGAAGTCTTTCTCCACGATCAGCCCGCGTCGGTCGCCATCTCCCTCAGCCACAGTTCTGGCGTTGCCTTGTGCGCAGTTGCCGCACCAGGATTGAGCTTCGGCTGTGATCTGGAGAAAATCGAATCACGCGACGATGCCTTCATTGCTGACTACTTCACACCGGAAGAAAAGTCGCTCATTGCACGTTCCGCGATCGCAGATCGCCCGCTGCTGCTCACCCTGCTCTGGAGCGCAAAAGAGAGTGCCCTCAAGGCTATGCACGCCGGACTTCGCCTTCCGACTACCAGCGTCTCCGCCCAACTCGGCGAAAGCTGGCCGCGGCCGAAAGGGAAGTGTCCGCACAATTCGATGTTCAACAGCACTGAAGAATGGCTCCCAATGGGCGCTCGTTATTCCGCCGATCAAATGTTCACGGGCTATTGGTGTACGAAAGGCAACCTCGTCCGCACCGTAGTCTCCGATGTCCCGCAATTCACCCTGCACCAACTCGTAGAGACGTTGCTCGCAACGTCTTTCGGCCCAAGAGTCCTAGCTCCGCACCCCTAATGCGCCGGCGCCGGCTGTGGCGTTGCCGCCGGAGCCTCAGTCGTAGGGCTTGAAAAATTCACCTTCGGCACCTCCCGCGCTCCCTCCGACGCCGTGAAGTACGCCGGGTTCGGCTTGAATCCCGCCCATCCCGCGAAAATGCTTGCGGGAAACTGCTGCACGTAGGTGTTGTAATCCTGCAAAGTATCGTTATAGCGCTTGCGTTCGACCGCAATTCGATTTTCCGTCCCTGCCAGTTCATCCTGCAAGCGTAGAAAGTTTTCGTTCGACTTCAGCTGCGGATAATTTTCCACGATCGCCAGCAAGCGCCCGAGTGCGCCATCGAGTTGCCCGTTGGCCGCAATCTTTTCTTGTGGGCTGCCCGCCGAGAGCAGGGCAGAGCGTGCCTTGGCGATGTCGCCAAACACCGTTTGTTCCTGTTTTGCGTAGCCTTTTACCGTCTCCACCAAATTCGGAATGAGGTCCGCGCGCCGTTGCAGCACCACGTCGACTTGCGACCACGCGCTCTTCACCGCTTCGTTCTTGGTCACCAGCGTATTCTTGACGGTGACATATTGCCCAAAGAAGGCAAGCGCGCCCAGCAGCAGGACGACAATGACGACTATTGCGATCAATCCTTTACCCATGTCTTCCTCCTAAGAATCTCAATTTCGAATCGCTACGCCTTCACGGATGCATCCGAGTCTAACGCCTCGTCAACTGCGGCGGTAACTTTCTCGATCGCTCCCAGGTATCGCGCCGCCAGGTCCAGCACTTGTATTTTCTTGGGGTCCGTTTTCCCTTCGCGAATATCCAGCAGCTGATGAACCGGTGACGGATCGAATCTCATCTTCGTCGATAGGGCCTGCAGAGCATCCCGCCGCCCGTTGGGCGCTGCATCTCCGACTGCAATCAGCGCGTGACGAAACAGCGTGGAGAACGAAGGCGCCGACCGCTGCAATAGCTCCCACAATCGGGAATCTTTTCCAGAGGCCAAGAGAATTTGCTGCCGCAGTAGGATCAATTTTTCACGCAACTCATACTCCACCTGCACGCGATGGACATGCATAGAAATTCGCAGGCCTTGCACGACATCCTCGCCAAACAAAACGCGATGATATTGCTGCATGTCGAGGAGTTCGATGGTGAAGACGTCGGTGGAGCGTTCGAGTTCCTTGCGGGTCATGCAAAGCGGCGGCGGTTGTTTCTGCCGTTCCCACCACTTCGCCACCGGCGCCAGCGCTTGCAATGCCGCGAATGAACAATCGCGCAGCACACAGAATAGATTTAAATCCGACATGCCAGGGTGGAATTCACCCGATACCGCCGAGCCAAACAGAATGACGCTTTCAAGGTTGGACCCGGCAGCTTCGCGAACCCGTTTTACAAATTCATTGATCTTGTCTTCAGGAACCATGGCATCCTTTCGCTACCAGCTGCTGCTTGCCCCGCCGCCGCCGGAACTGCCACCGCCAAATCCGCCGAACCCTCCGCCGCCCCCAAAACCGCCCCCACCTCCGCCGAAGCCGCCACCGCGCCCCCCAAAGATCTGAGAAAAAAGTAGCCAGAAGAGAATATTGCGCAGCGGCGTGAGCAGAACGATCAACACCACAACGATGATCACAATGATGCCGCCGAGGGAAAGCCCCGGGCCGGGCTGCGGTTCCGTCTCAGTCGGAGCCCGCGGCTGGGCGCCGGTGAGTTGAACTCCCGCATCGGCGGCAATCACATCGGCAACGCGGCGCGTGACCAGCAGCAGCGCCTGGTTGTAATTGTCACTCCGCATAAGCGGGATCGCCTCCCGCTGAAAGCTGCCTACTTTGCCGTCGGGAAGAATCGGCTCCAGGCCATAGCCGACTTCAATGCGCGCGCGATGATCCTTGATCGCATAGAGGATCAGCACGCCCCGATTGGTGGCCTTTGCCCCGATGCCCCATTTGTGAAACAGGTCAACGGCGTAGCTTTCAATGTCGGATCCGTCGAGGGAATTGATCGTGACCAGCGCAATCTGCGCGTGCGCTTTTTCATCGACCTGCTGGCAGAGATCGGTGATCTGTGCCGTCGTATCTGCGTCGAGAACGTGCGCGAAATCGTTGACGTAGCCGCTGGGTTGAAGTTGGGAAACTGATTCAGCCAGCACCCACGCGCCTGGCAGGAAGAAGACAATCGCCAGACACAATTTCGTGCGGAGATTCACGCCCAAATTGTACAGGAGACAGGGATTAGCGCCGGGCGCGAACAAGGGCAACAGGTCTATCAGCCGCTTCCACGCAATAGTTTTCAGTAACCTTAGTAATTTGAAGGAAATCCTTGAAAAGAGAATTATTAAGTGCATGTCTGAAAACACACGACGCTGGCCCCGCGTTCCGGTTGACATGCCGGTGCGCGTCGTAACTTCCAAAGGCTTTTCGACTACCGTCGTCGAAGGCCGTGGCACTGAACTCAGCGAAGGCGGCATGGTGCTCTACGCTGGAATTTTGCTGAACCCGGGAGACTTGTTGGAGATTGAGTTCGATACTCCTACGCACTCGCGGATGACAGCGGTCGTGCGCTCGCGCACCGGATTCTGCTTTGGTCTGGAATTCATCACCCCGCTGCCGTCATAAGTTTTCTGCTTACCTCCTCCGTGACAGCGCTATCCAAATTGTTCTAGCATCGGTAGGCGTTTTCGGAGGGTCCTTCCGATGTACTTCGAGCAGTTTTATCTGGGATGCCTGGCGCACGCTTCTTACCTGCTGGCTTCGCAGGGTGAGGCCGTGGTGGTCGATCCGCAGCGCGACGTGGATCTTTACCTGACCGCCGCGGCGCAGCACGACGTTACTATCCGCCACATCATCGAGACTCATTTGCACGCGGATTTCGTGTCCGGCCACAAAGAACTAGCCGCGCGCACTGGCGCGAAAATCTACATTGGCGCGCAAGCGGGCGCGACATTTCCTCACATCCCAGTGCGTGATGGATTTGAATTGAAGTTTGGCAAGGCAGCGATTCGCGTGCTGGAAACGCCCGGCCACACTCCCGAAAGCATCTGCCTCGTAGTCACTGACAAAGAAAAATCGTCCAAACCTTGGGCGGTGCTCACGGGCGACACGCTGTTCATCGGCGATGTTGGCCGACCGGATCTGTCGCCCAGGCACACTCCTGCGGAACTGGCGGGCCTGCTCTACGACAGTCTGCACGGCAAGTTGCTCAAGCTGGGGGACGACGTGCTGGTGTATCCAGCGCACGGAGCGGGATCTCTGTGCGGAAAAAACATGCGGGCGGAACGGTCGTCGACGATCGGAATGGAGCGGCTCACCAATTACGCGCTGCAGATCCACAGCAAAGAAGAGTTTGTGAAACAGTTGACCAGCCATCTTCCCGCGCGGCCAGAATATTTTCTGAAGGATGCTGAGATTAATCGCACTGGCGCCGCGCCCTTGTCGGATCTGCCGCCGCTGCGGGCGATCGAACCGCCTGAGCTGAAAATCATGTTGCAGGAGGGCGAGATCGCGCTCGACGTGCGTCCGGGCGAAGAGTTTGCTCCAGGTCACGTGCCCGGATCGGTGAACATCGCGTTAGCGGGACAGTTTGCCTCCTGGGCGGGAACCGTGCTGGGATTGACGGCACACCCCGTGCTAATTGCCGCATCGGACGCGCAGTTGGAAGAAGCGCGCCTTAGGCTGGCGCGTGTGGGCATCGAGGCGTTGGACGGATATCTTGCCGGAGGCATTGCCGCGTGGAAGCAGGCTGGCTTTGAGTTGGCGGCGATTCCACAGATCAGCGCAGTCGAACTGGACCGGCGGATGAAGGCGCGGGAAGTGCAAGTGCTGGATGTGCGACGCGAGCCTGAATGGGAGTCCGCCCACATCGCGCAGGCGACCTGGTGGCCGCTGGACAACTTCCGCGTTGCTCCTCCTGAACTGGATCGCGATGCGGCCATTGCGGTTCACTGCAAGGGAGGCTATCGCAGTATGATCGCCGCAAGCCTGCTGCAACGCGCGGGGTTCACGCATGTGATCAACGTAAGTGGCGGGTTTGACGCCTGGCAAGGGGCGAATCTTCCGGTCGTAATTGCCAAGCCAGTGAGCGCCTGAGCAGGGAAATGACAAAATGTTCCTTCAGGGGCATTCTGAAGGACATAAATGTACGGAGGTTTATATACGTTAGCGCTGATGCACGATCCTATGCATTTAGGATTTGCGTAGGCCGAGGACCAATGCGACTACGCCGCCGGCCAGAAGGACGATCCCAGCCGCTGGCGGCAGCTTCTCGCTGCTTTCGGTTTGCACGCTGATTTTGGCGTCGCCGAACTTCACTCCGTGATTCTCGCTGCGGGGAACGGGCACCACAAACGCCAAGATTCCGAGTACTACTAACAGGACGCCGGCAAGGGAAAGCGCTCTCATAAAGTCTCCATTATAAGAATTCAGGGCTTCATTTCTAACCGGCCCTTCAGGGGCATTCACGGCGAAAGTGATCCTATCATTATTTTCAGCTGCGCCTGAATGAATCAATGCCTGTGGAGAAGACCTCTTCGGCTGTATCAGGGCCGCTTCGCGGTTAGCGGCTTTGCAGAGCCCGCCAGATGACGACGAGGCGCTTTGGGATTTAGTGTTGACAGGGAGGGAGCAATTCACGATGAAGAAGAACGACAAGTTGGCAAAGGCTTACCGAGTGGAAGACGGAAAACAATTTAAGTTAAGCGATTTCGACCCGGCGGATACGGCGCAGTGGCACTCGAAAAAACATGCCGAGAAGGCCTTGCAGCAAGGCATAGAACGTACGGCGGACCTGCAAACCAAGTTGTATGCGCAGGACAACTGGTCGGTGCTGCTGATCTTTCAGGCCATGGACGCAGCCGGGAAAGACGGCGCCATCAGCCATGTTATGTCGGGAGTCAATCCACAGGGCTGCCAGGTGTACTCGTTTAAGGTTCCCACCGAGATTGAATTGCAGCACGATTATCTCTGGCGAACCACTTGTTCGTTGCCGGAGCGTGGCCACATCGGGATCTTCAACCGGTCGTACTACGAGGAAGTGCTGGTTGTGCGAGTGCATCCCGAAGCCCTCCAGAAGGAAAAGATGCCGCCCGTTCTCGTCGGCAAGAAAATCTGGGATGAGCGATTTGAAGACATTCGCGGCTTCGAACGGCACATGGCGCGGAACGGGACTGTCATTCGCAAATTCTTTCTGAACTTATCCAAGAAGGAGCAGAAGCGGCGCTTCCTGGCGCGTCTGGACGAACCGGAAAAGAACTGGAAATTTTCCGCAGCCGACATTCACGAACGCAAATATTGGGACGACTATCAGGATGCGTACGAAGATATGATCCGCAATACGGCCACGGAAGAGGCGCCATGGTACGTGGTGCCGGCGGACAACAAGTGGTTTACGCGGCTGGTGGTTTCCACCGTGCTGGTCGACACGCTGGAAGGCCTTAAGTTGTCGTTCCCGAAGGTGGAGGACGCGAAGCGCAAGGAATTAGAAGAGGCGAAGAAAGTTCTTGTGTCGAAAGAGTGATGGCGCTGGAAGCTTTAATGTAATAATCTGCGCGGCCAAACAATTTCGGCTTTCACTCTACGCCGATTGTCATCCTGACCGGCGCCGGTTTTCAGGCGAAGGGAAGGATCTCTATCACCAAATTTATTACATTAAAATCTATTACATAACGAAGATCGCAGCCGCAAGCATTTGAAAGTCTTTGCAGCCAAAGCTTGCTGCGATACCATAGACGCATTGTTCACTTCTTCTCCGGAGAAATCTTAACCATGGGCTCAGAAAGCTTTTGCAAGCAGGCATCTCTGTTTGCGCGTTTGATTTTCGCAATCACATTCGTAACTTTGTTGGTTAGCGGAGCACACGGGCAAGCCAAGCCAGAGCGGCAATCGAAGGCCGTAAAGCCGCCACAAGCCGCCCAGAATCCGCAACCCGCCGCACAGAACGCGGCCTCCACTGAAAGCGACGCCGACGCAGCCGAATCTTCCAAGCCCGAGGAAAAACCCTTTAAGGGAATGAAGTTCCGCCTGATCGGGCCTTTTCGCGGCGGGCGATCGCTGACCGCTGCGGGAATTCCCGGCGATCCTACAACCTATTACTTCGGGGCCACCGGCGGCGGAGTATGGAAATCGACCGACGGCGCAACGACTTGGTCTCCAATTTTTGACAAAGAAGGAACGGCGGTGATCGGCAGCATCGCGGTGGCAAGTTCCAACCACAACGTGCTCTACGTGGGCACGGGGGAAGCCTGTATCCGCGGAAATATCTCGCACGGCGATGGTGTTTATCGAACGCTGGATGGCGGCAAGACCTGGAAGAACGTCGGTCTGCGCGATTCGCGCGCCATCGGCAAGGTCATCATTAGTCCAACGAATCCTGACATTGTATTCGTTGCAGCGCTTGGTCATCCGTACGGCCCGAACACGGAGCGCGGAATTTTTCGCACCAGCGACGGCGGCAAGACCTGGGAGAAGGTCCTCTACAAGGACGAGAACACCGGGGGCATCGATGTAGCATTCGATCCGCATAATCCTAATATTCTGTTCGCAGCTTTGTGGCAGGCCCGGCGCACTTCATGGAGCATGACGAGTGGAGGTCCGGGGAGCGGGCTGTATCGCTCCGCCGACGGCGGGACAACCTGGAAACGGCTTGAGGAGCACGGTCTGCCGAAGGGCCCATACGGAAAAATCGGCGTTGCGGTGGCGGCGAATTCCGATCGCATTTATGCCCTGATCGAGGCCCACAATCCGGATGGCGGCCTTTACCGTTCCGACGATGGCGGCGAGTCTTGGCAATTGGTAAATCCGAGTCACAGTCTCTGGCAGCGTCCCTGGTACTACATGCATGTGATCGCCGATCCGCGAGACGAGAACGTCCTCTACATCATGAACGTGGAGGCGTATAAGTCGACCGATGGCGGGCATTTGTTCAACAAGGTGAAAGTACCGCACGGCGACAATCACGGGCTGTGGATTGATCCGCAGAACACACGGCGCATGATTGCGTCCAATGATGGCGGAGTGACGATAACGCTGGATGGCGGCAAAACCTGGACTCCGCAGGACAATCAGCCGACTGCGCAGTTTTATCACGTGATAACCGACTCGGCGACGCCGTATCGCGTGTACGGAGCGCAGCAGGACAGCGGAACCGTCGCGATCACGAGCCGCAGCGACGATGGTTCCATTGACCGCAGCGACTGGTACGACGTGGGCGGAGGCGAGGCCGGCTACATTGCGCCCGATCCGCGCGATCCAAATATTGTTTATGCGGCCGACTATCAGGGAAATATCACGCGCTACGACCGGCACATCGGGCAGGTGAAAGCGATCACGGAGCAGCCGGAACTTTCCGATGCGCACGGGGCCGCGAACCTGGAACATCGTTTCCAGTGGACGGCGCCCGTGCTGCTTTCCCCGCATGATCCGAACACGCTTTATCATGGCGGCGAGCAGTTGTTTAAGACCACCGATGGGGGCGTGCGCTGGCAAGCCATCAGCCCCGACCTGACGCGAAACGATAAGGAGAAGCAGAAAGTTTCCGGCGGCAGCATTACGATCGACGACTCCGGGACCGAATATTACGACACGATTTTCGCGCTGGCGGAGTCGCCGATCACCAAAGGATTGCTGTGGGTGGGCACCGATGATGGCCTGATTCAACTCACGAAAGATGAAGGCAAGACCTGGGCGAACATTACTCCGAAGGATATGCCGGAGTGGAGCCGCATCAGCCAGATTGATCCGTCGCCGTTCGATGCCGGGACCGCGTACGTCGCAGTCGACCGCCACCAATTCGACGATCTGCATCCTTACATCTACAAGACGAGCGACTTCGGAAAAAGCTGGGCGAAGTTGGGACAGGGAATTCCCGACACCGCGTTTGTCCGGGTAGTGCGCGAAGATCCGAAAAAGCGCGGACTTCTTTATGCCGGTACTGAACAGGGCATTTACGTTTCGTTCAACGATGGGGCGAACTGGCGTCCTCTGAAGCTGAATTTGCCCACCACGCCGGTGCATGACTTGCTCATCAAAGACAATGATCTGGTGGTCGCGACACACGGTCGCGCCTTCTGGATTCTCGACGATGTTTCTCCGCTGCGGCAGTACAGCGACGACATCGCGCAAAAGGATGCATTTCTGTACACACCGGAGACGGCCTATCGCATTCAGGCCGGGGCCAGCGGTGAGCGGCATCCTTCCAAGCGCACAGGGCAGAATCCTCCAGCGGGCGCGGTGATTTATTACTACCTGAAAGACGCGCCCAAAGCAGGGACCGAGGCCAAGATCGAAATTCTCGACGCCTCGGGCAAAGTGATTCGCAAGTATTCGAGCACCGAGTACAACTCGCTGGACGAGCCGCTCGATCCCGACGACAAGAAACCAGAGAAGCAGCTCAAGCCGGAAGCTGGCTTGAACCGGTTCGTATGGGACTTGCGTTACGAAGAGGCGCGGCACGTGCCCGGCTACTATTTGTGGGAATATGGGCAGGGCGCGCGCGGACCGGTCGCGGCGCCGGGTCGCTATAAGGTTCGAATCACGGCTGGCAATCAAACGCAAACGGCGGCGTTCGATTTAAAGCTTGATCCACGGGTAAAGGTCAGCCAGGCCGACCTGGAGGCGCAGCTCAATCTATTGCTTCAGACTCGCGACGAATTGACCCGGGTCTATGACACAGTGAATCAGATTCAGGACGTGCGTTCGCAACTCTCAGGGCTGAAGCGTCGCCTGCCGGAGAACGCCAGTGCGAAGACCGTCGCTTCGGCGGCGGATGATCTGGAGAAGAAACTGGTCGCGCTTCGCGAAGACCTGATCAATTTGACCATCAGCGCCAACGAAGATTCGCTGGCTTATCCTCCGCAACTCGACGCGAAGTTGGCCTATCTCGCCATGGACGTCGGAACCGCGGACTCGGCGCCGACCGAAGCGGAGCAGAAGGAATTTGAAAAGCTAAAGCGGCAGAGCGGAGAACTCGTCGCGCGCTGGCAGGACTTGCAGCAACGGGACCTGGCCGCATTCCAAAAGCTCACTGCGGAAGGCAGTTTGTCGACGGTGGTTGTGCCGCCCGCGGGCCGGTCATTTGACGAGTCGCTGACGACGCACTGAACGGGGCATGGCCTGGGGGAGAGTTCAAGCTTCGCCCAACGCGTTAACCTGCCTCATGGCGCGGTTTCGTGGGGCGCAGGTTTGCCCCACAGAATGTCAATCACGAGCAGGGCAGCGCCGACGACGATCGAGCTGTCTGCCAGATTGAAAACCGGCCACTGATACTGCTTTACATAAAAGAGTAAAAAATCGACGACGCGGCCGGAGGCGATGCGGTCCCAGAGATTTCCCACGGCACCGCCCAAAATCAGCGACAGCGCGATGCTTGTAATGGTCAGCGCGCGAGTCTGTTTCCACAACATCGCCGAAACGACGATCATGGCGACGACCGAGAATCCGATCAGCAACATTGTTTTCCAATGCGAAGGCGAGTCGGCGAACAGGCTGAAGGCCGCTCCCGTGTTTTCCGTGTGCGTCAGCCGGAAAAATCCCGGGATGATCTGGATGTGCGAATACATGGCGATGTGCGCCGCTACGAGGCGCTTGGTCCAGCGGTCGAGCAGGACGATGAGAAGCGCCAGCAGGAAATGAATGGAGTGCACGGAGTGTTTGGTCATTCGTTCGGGTTGCGAATCAGGGTTGCGCTTCCAGTTCCTTCAGCACCGAGCTGCAGCGCTCGCAAACTGTGGGATAGGTTTTGTCCTCGCCCACGCGTGTAGAGTAATTCCAGCAGCGATCGCACTTAGCCCCATCCGCCTTCTTCACTTCGACGTGCACGCCGCTCGTGCCATTGCCTGACGCGTGGGAGACTCTGACCGCCGAAACGATGAATAGGTAGCGAAGCTGATCGGCGTGGCGCTGCAACACGGAGTACAAGGGCTCCGAAACAGTGATCGCCAGTTGCGCTTCGAGCCCAGTTCCGATGAGCTTGTTATTGCGCGCTTCTTCTAAAGCCTTCAAGACTTCGTCACGAACCGAGCGCAGCGATACCCACTCTTCATCGGACTTTGACGGACTAGCAACGACGGGAACCGCACCCTGACCTATAAGCTCCGACGTTTCCGGGAATTTCGCCAGGTGCACGCTCTCCAACCGCTCCGCGACTTTCGGAAGATACGGCCAAATCTCCTCGCAGGTGAAGCTCATGATGGGCGCAAGCAGCCGAACTAGCGCCTCGCCGATCCGCCAGATTGCGGTCTGCGCGCTGCGGCGCGCCCGCGACTTTGGAGCGGAAATGTAGAGCCGGTCCTTCAGCACATCGAAATAAAACGCGCTCAGGTCGACAATGCTGAAGTGATTTACGCGGTGGTAAATCTTGTGGAAGGCAAACTCCTCGTAGGCGTTGCGTACATCTGTAGCGAACGAGCAGGTCTGGCGCAGCATGTACTGGTCCAGGGCTTCCATCTCGTCGTACTGCACTGCATCTTTTTGCGGATCGAAGTCGTACAAATTTCCCAACACGTAGCGGAAGGTGTTGCGAATTTTGCGATAGTTCTCGGCGACTCGCAACATCAACGCTTCGGAGCCGACAACATCTTCCCGAAAATCGACCGAGGCTACCCACAGGCGTACGACTTCGCCGCCGAGCCGGCCAGAGATATCGACCGGGTCCACGTCGTTGCCGCGCGACTTCGACATGGCCTGGCCCTTTTCGTCGAGCGTCCAACCAGGCGTCACCACGCCTTTGTAGGGCGGAGCGCCGTGCGTGCCCATGGCGCAAAGCAGGGAAGACTGGAACCAGCCGCGGTACTGGTCTCCACCCTCAAGATAAAGATCAGAGGGCCATGGGTAATCCGGTTCATCCGCAATCAGCGCCAGGTAACTCGCGCCCGACTCCAGCCACACATCGAAGATGTCGGTTTCCTTTTCAAACTTCGAACCGCCGCAGTGCGGACATTTCGTCCCCTCGGGGAGAAGCGTGTCCGACTCAGGCGTGAACCACGCATCGGCCCCGGCCCGCACAAACAACTCCACAACGCGGCGGTTGATCGCGTGATCGTTGAGCGGCTTGCCGCACTTTTCGCACAGAAAAACTGCGATGGGCACTCCCCACACGCGTTGCCGCGAGATGCACCAATCCGGCCGCGTCTCGATCATGTTCGACAATCGCTCTTCGCCCCACGCCGGATCCCACTTCACCTTCTTGATTTCTTCCAGCGTGCGCGTGCGCAGCGTGTCGTTCTTCGATTTGCCGCCGGGCATGGGCGTTTCCATCGAAATGAACCACTGTTCAGTCGCGCGGAAGATTACTGGATTATGGCAGCGCCAGCAATGCGGATACGAGTGCTCGGTCTTTTCCGTGTGCAGCAACGCCCCGCGGCCTCGCACCAGATCGACAATCGGCTGGTTCGCCTCCCACACTCGTTTGCCCGTATATTCCGGCAGCCCGTTTCGCAGAATGCCCTTCTCGTCGACGTTGCTGGTGGCATCGAGCCCGTACTTCGTGCCGGTAATAAAGTCCTCGGCGCCGTGCGACGGAGCGGTGTGGACCACGCCGGTCCCCGTATCCATGGTGACGTAATCCGCCAGCACGCCGAGAATTTTGCGATCCAAGAATGGATGCTGAAAGTTCAGCCGCTCTAACTTGCGGCCAGGGAAATGTGCCAGCGGCCGCGGATCAGACAGCCCGCACTTTGATGCCACATCCGCCGCGAGCTTCGACGCGACGATATAAACTTCCCCGCCTGATTCCAGCGCGACATACTCTTCATCCGGATGAAATGCCACCGCCATCGATGCTGGCAGCGTCCACGGAGTCGTTGTCCAGATAATGGTCGAAACGGTTTTCCCCGCCAGCGCCGGGTCAATCGTTGCGGGATCGTCGAGCAAC
>DATBEI010000075.1:0-37634 GCA_036269595.1 Candidatus Sulfotelmatobacter sp. | reverse complement strand
TTCGGAGCGGTCGTGTTGCCCCATCATGATCAGCAGACCTCCGACGATCAGAATCCAACAGAGCATGGGCGAATGCTTTCTTCTAACATGCTTCTGCCGATTCTCATCCCGCTAATCGACGTGACTTTTTCAACACCCACGCCTGTTTTCGTCAGTTGTGGTGCTGACCGCTCCCCTTTGCCGCATAATTGTTCCATGAAGACACAAGTTGCAGTCGGGGAAACCGACGATCCCGGATTCATTGCAGTACTGAACTCTCTGGTGCAAGGGCTGATTTCCAATCGCGCCCCCGAAGAACTCTGGATCATTCAGATCGACAACTGGTTCGATCACAAGTGGCTGAGGTTTTCGGGCATGGGTGGAGTTGCTTCGCCCTTCCTCGTCGGCGGACTCGTCACGCCGTATGACTCGGTAAAGGTTGAGTTCTATCAAGACAAACTTACGTTTCCACCCTTCACTCCGAACAGAGTGCTGGGCCAGTGGTCTTACATCCGAATCGGCGATGACTACAGAGAAGCACCGTTCCCCGCGCTGCCGCATAGCTCAAAGCGACAACACAGCCCGATGAACCTTCAGAGGCGCATTCAGGACTTGAATCGCTCCGCATGTTTCGTGTGGTACAGCGCCAATACTGTTGCGAACGGCAGGGCAAGCGTAATGGTTTACACCATTGGGGCGAACGGACTTGAGTGCTGGTTCGCCGCATTCAATCGACGGGAGGGATGGAAGGTGCAACAGACAAAGGGTGTGCGCCGAGACGATGTTGAGCAGTTGGTGGAAATGCGCTCGTCGTAACTGTTGCAAAATCGCGATTACGCTCATCGACCGGAGGACAAGTTGCTTGGGGTGTGGCATGATTGGGGCACTATGCGAAGGATTGTGTACGCCGCGTCCGTGGCTTTTTTACTTACCTTCGTCCCGATATTGATCCTGGAGCTGAACTCTGAAACCGCGTTTGTCAACTCGCTAAAACAGGTGGCCGCCGCCCTCGGGGTTCCCGGTGCTTTCGTGGCACTGATTGCGGCGTCCGGTCGCGTACACGACATCGATTTGTGGGTCACAGGCATAGCCAACATCGCGTTTTACTTTACGCTTGCATGGCTGCTGCTCAGGCTTTCTAGCTGGATCAAGAGGCACGAAGCTTAACATCAGTCGCGGTGTGTCAGCACCACCTTTGGCCAAAAGTGCAGCTAACTGTTGTAACATCGCCGGTACGCTCAAAGTCCCGGGCGGACATTCTTTGGCGAAAAATCTCAGGGTCCTAGCTTGAACACTCGTTCCATCAGCACCCATTTCTCGCCGGGCTTGGCTTGCGGCAGCGATTTTTGAAAGGTGCTCATCAGCGTCTCCCACTCCTGGACTTTCGCATTCAGACTGTCCGCTTTTCCTTTGGCCGCAAAGGAGAACGACTGATTCACTTCCATGATCATGAACAAGCGCGTCCCGAAGAGATAGATTTCCATGTCCTCGATGCCCGCGTCTTTTATGCTGCGCGTGATCTCGGGCCAGATCCTCTGGTGATAGCGCTTGTACTCGGCGATCAGATTGGGATCGTCCTTCAAATCGAGCGTGAGGCAGAAGCGACGGTTCATTCGACCTCCGTGGCCGGAATTGGCACGCCGGAATTGAAGCGGGCCGCGGGGACTGGCCGATATCCCCACATCGCAAAATAGAGAATATAGGCGTGGCAGATTAGAGGAACGATGAAGGCGTGCCGAATATTCCAGGCATCGGAAATCTTGCCCATGATCGTGGGGCAGACTCCGCCGCCAATGATCGCCATGACCAGCAGCGACGATCCCAGCTTGGTGTAAGGGCCAAGGTTTTTCAGGCTGAGAGCGAAAATTGTTGGAAACATGATGGAGTGAAACAAGCCGAGCAACACAATCGCCCAGATCGGGGCGAAACCCGATGCTGTCAGAACGACGACTAAGCTGATCAGCGCGCCAGCGGCAAATGCGCTGAGCAAGCGGGGCGCGGCAATCTTGCCCATGATGGCGGAACCGGTAAAACGCCCAATCATGAAGCCTGCCAGGTGCGCTTGCAGGTAATGAGCGGCGACTTTTTCGCGCGTTCCCGGCAGCGTGAACTCCGCGAAGCGAATGATGAAACTAGCTACCCCGACTTGAGCGCCGACGTAGAGGAATTGCGCGATCACCCCTTTGATCAAATGCGGAAAGGCAAAGGTGCCGCGCAGCTTGACGTTGGCGCTGTGGGCGCCGTCCAGATTTGTTTCGTGAATTTCCGGCAGCCTGGTCAGGAACACGAGCAGCGCCACGAACAGGAAGACGCAGGTG
The DNA here is from genome assembly GCA_036269595.1 of Candidatus Sulfotelmatobacter sp. Taxonomy (GTDB): domain Bacteria; phylum Acidobacteriota; class Terriglobia; order Terriglobales; family Acidobacteriaceae; genus Sulfotelmatobacter. The sequence goes on along the minus strand of DATBEI010000075.1, from coordinate 35,337 downwards.
ATGATGAGATAAGGGACCTTCACCATGTTCGCTTCGGAGCTTCGATAGGCCAGAAGCTGAGCCGGACTCATGGCCGTAAGTTCCGCGGGAGTGTGTTCGATGCCGGAGAGAATAAATCGCGATCCGAGAAGGGCAATCATCACCGCGCCGGCAGAGTTGAAAGATTGCGCGAGATTGAGCCTTCGTTCGGAACTTTCTGCGGGGCCGAGGGTGGTGACGTAAGGATTGGCCGCGACCTCCAGAACCGATTGTCCGCAGGCCATTACGAAAAGCGCGAAGAGAAAAAATCCATAAACGCGAACCGATGCGGCGGGAATGAAGAGAATGGTTCCCGTAGCGCAAACCAGCAAGCCAATCAGAATTCCGCGCTTGTAGCCGAGGCGTTGCATCAGCCAGCCGGCAGGAAGCGCGGCAACGCAATAGCCGCCAAAAAATGCAAACTGAATGAGCGACGATCCTGTATCCGTGAGGCTGAATGCTTTCTTAAAATGTTGGATCAGGATGTCATTCAGGTTGACGCCGATCGCCCACAGGAAAAACAGGCTGGTGACCAGTGCGAGCGGTACCAGGTATCGGCGTTCGGTGATGGGAGCGGAGTGGCTCACACAATGATCCTCATGTCAGCGCGCGATCCAGGTGAACGTAGCCGCCGTCGACGAACAAGTGCTGGCCCGTGGTGTGGCTGGATTTCGCTGAGATCAAGAAGACGACCATGGCGGCAATTTCCTCGGCGGTCGTCATGCGCTGTTCCAGTGGAATTTTGGAAAGAATCGTTTTCAGTTTTTCTTCGGGATTTGGAAAAGTGTTGAGCCAATCGCGGTAGAGCGGCGTCATCACTTCTGCGGGCATGACAGTGTTCACGCGAATTCCATGGGGGAGCAGTTCAGCCGCCCATTCGCGCGTCAGGGCCATGATTGCGCCTTTTGAGGACGCGTAGCCCGAGGTGCTGCCCTGACCCGTGACGGCGGTCTTGGAGCCAATGTTGACGATTGCGCCGCGGGAAAGCTTCAGATGAGGCAGTGCATGATGCGCCATGCTGTAGTAGTGGACGAGATTTCGGTTGAGCGATGCTACGTATTCTTGGGGACTGCCATGTTCCAGTCCGACTTTGTCATTCCGGCCGGCATTGTTTACGAGAGCATCGATTCGTCCAAACTTCGCTACGGTTTGCTGGACGGCATGGGAGCAGTTCTGCGCGATTGAAAGATCGACGGCGACGAGTCCGCAAGTGACGCTCGGGTGGAGTTCACTTTTTAGTTTCTCTGCGGCCTCAGCGTCGCGGTCCACGATCACCGGGGCGGCGCCCTCAGCAGCCAGGGCACGGACGATCGCTGCGCCGATTCCCTTGGCGCCACCGGTGACAATCACGACCTTGTCTTTCAGTTGCAGGTCCACGCCTTAGCCTCGCAAATTGAAAAAACCGCCGTCGATGGGATAGTCGGCGCCAGTGATGAACGCGGCTTCCTCCGAACAGAGGAACAAGGCGAGAGCCGCAACTTCCGCAGGCTCTGCCATTCGGCCGATGGGCTGTGCTTTTGCCAGCTTCTCGAACATTTCCTGCTCATGCCCCGGATAAGTTTTGTGCAGATAGTCGTCGACAAACGGAGTGTGCACCCGGGCCGGCGAAATGCAATTGCAGCGGATGTTGTGGGCGAGATAGTCGCGGGCGACGGAATAGGTCATGGCTACGACGGCGCCTTTGCTCATCGAATAGGCGAATCGATCGGGGATGCCCGCGGATCCGGCGATGGACGCCATGTTCAGAATGACCCCGCCGCCGGCGTGCTTCATGTGCCCGACGATTGTGTGCATGCAGTTGTAGAAGCCCTTGATGTTGACTCGAACCACGCGATCGAAGTCTTGCTCAGTGGTGCTCTCTACAGTGCCGATATGCGAGATGCCGGCGTTGTTGACGAGGATGTGGATGCGCTCGCGCTGAAACAATTCCTCGAAAACAGCTTCCACTTCGGGCTGGTTAGTCGCATCGCAAGGGTGCGAGGAGGCAGAACCGCCGGCCGTGGTGATTTTCTTGCAGGTTGCGGAAGCCGCCGCTTCGTTCACGTCGAGAATGCGAACGACGGCCCCGTGCGCCGCGAATCGCAAGGCGATGGCTTGCCCAATGCCGCTGCCGCCGCCGGTGATTGCGGCAACTTTGCCGTCCAGGCGGAAAGCGTGCGCGGTTGTGTCTTCGTCGGTCAGAGCGAAACGCCTCGCTTCCAGGGAATGAAATCTTCCTGCGCTTTCTGCTCAGCTTTTGTTTGGAGTTCGCCGCTTGAAACTTGGACCACAAAATCCAGAATGGCTTCTCCCATCTGTTCGATGGTTTTCTCGCCGGTAATGACCGCGCCGGTGTCGAGGTCGATGATGTCGTGCATCCTCTGCGCTAAATTGGAGTTGGTGGAAAGTTTTACGACGGGAGCGATGGGATTGCCGGTAGGCGTGCCTAGTCCGGTTGTGAAGAGCACCACGCTGGCGCCGGCGCCGACTTGCGCGGTCACGCATTCCACATCGTTGCCCGGGGTGCATTGTAAATTGAGTCCGGGCTCGGATGAATATTCGGGATAGTCGAGAACCGCGGTTACAGGAGAAGTGCCGCCCTTCTTGGCCGCCCCGGCAGACTTCATGGCGTCGGTCAAAAGTCCGTCGCGCATATTGCCGGGCGAAGGATTCATGTCGAAGCCGGAGCGCACGGCGGCTGCGCGAGCAGCATAGTCGCGCATCAGATGAATGAAGCGAGTCCCGACCGCGTGATTCTTGCCGCGATTGATCAGTTCCTGTTCCACTCCACATAACTCAGGGAATTCGGAGAGGAGGGTTCGGGCGCCCAGAGCCGCCAGCAGGTCGGAGGTGTGCCCAATGGCGGGATTGGCGGAGATTCCCGAGAAGCCGTCGGAGCCGCCACACTTCAGACCTACGCACAAGTTGGCGAGTGGAGCGGCAGCCCGCTGCAATTTGTTGGCTTCGACCAGACCCAGGAAAGTTTGGTGGATCGCATCCGACATCATTGCCGATTCCGATCCGCTGCGCTGCTGCTCGAAAATGAATAGAGGCTTGGCGAACTTGGGATCGCGCTTGCGAATCTCTTCGCGAAGAATTCCGATTTGCGCATGCTGGCATCCCAGGCTGAGGACGGTCGCACCCGCCACGTTGGGATGATGAATGTATCCGGCAATGAGGCCGCAGAGATTGTTGGAATCTTCACGAGTGCCTCCACATCCGCCCTCGTGAAGCAGGAAGCGCACGCCATCAATGTTCTTGAATAGCGGGGATTGAGGCGCGGCGGGCGCATCGGCAAAGTCGTTACGAACATGGCTATGTGCCAGTTTGCCTTCGCGATAAAGATTTGCCAGTTCGGCGACCTGGCGGCGGTAGAGTTGAGGGCGAGCAAAGCCCAACTCTTCTTCGAAGGCTTGCTTCAAGACCTGTATGTTTTTGTTCTCGCAAAAAACCAGAGGGACGACGAGCCAATAGTTTCGCGTGCCGACTTGTCCATCGGGCCGGCGATATCCCTGAAAAGTCTGCTGCTGCCATCGCGAAACATCGGGCGGCGACCAGCGAAATTCTCCTGACGGTTCGTGGAACGGGGCAGCCTGATGTTGGATATTGCTGATGGTTAACAGTTCGCCCGCCGCGATGGGCCTGACGGCTCGGCCCACAAGAACTCCGTACATGATGACGCTGCCACCCGCGCCCATGGCCTGCATGGCGAACTTGTGTTTGGCGGGGATATTGTGGAGCAGCGTGCACGCTTGCTTCTGGTATTCAATTCGCGTACCTGCTTGTAAGTCGGTGAGCGCAACCAAGACGTTGTCGCGGGGATCGAGTTGGAGGACGCTAGGGTGCATCGCGGTGAGAAGCGCAGGGCGCGTTTCGTCCGGCTATTGTAAAGCATCGATCGTGCGATTCTGGTGGTTGATGATTGAAGGTGGAATTGTTGATTTCGCCCGGCTCTTCGTCTTCGCTCTAGCCGAGGGCGCCTGTTCACACACTGGCTGTCTGCAGGTTGGTGCGCTTAAGGTTCTGAGTTTTCCTGCAGCCGCCAAAATCTTTGAGCGTTGCCGCCGAGAACGCGATCAAGACATTCCGGCTTTCTCTGTAGCAGGTAGTTTTTCACAACTTCCACTGCCTGCGCGTACGATGCTGCGACCAGGCACACGGGCCAGTCAGAACCAATCAGCAAGCGGTCGGGACCGAAGCAATCAAAGGCGACTTCGAGGTAGGGAATGATTTGCTGGGGCGTCCAGCCCCGCCAGTCGGCTTCCGTGACCAATCCCGAGAGTTTGCAGTAGACGTTGGGAAATGCGGCTAGGTGCGAGATGCCATGGGCCCACGAATCGATCTCGCCGCTCTTGATGGGCGGTTTCGCCATGTGATCCAGAACAAAGCGCTGGCGCGGAAATTGCTCAACCAATTGAGCCGCCACCGGAAGATGCCTGGGATAAATGAGAATGTCGTAAGCAAGATTGAATTCTTCAAGGAGTGCAATGCCGCACAGGAACTCAGGCTGCAGCAGAAAGCGATCATCATTTTCGCTTTGCACGATGTGACGAATGCCTACCAGTTTTGGATTTTGAGCCAGTTCGTTCAAATGCGTGCGAACGTCTGGCGACCGGAGGTCGACCCAACCAACTACACCCGCCATCCACGGATGCTGAGCCGCGAGATCGAGAAGCCAGCGCGTCTCTTGCAAGGTCTGCCTCACCTGGACTACGACCGATGCCTGAAAGCCGTTGCTCTCCAACTCGCGCTTGAAATGCTGCGGGAGAAAATCACGGCGGAGCGATGCCATTGAATCATCGATCCACTGGTATTCGGCGTGGTTGTAAATCCAAAAATGCTGGTGAGCATCAATGCGCATGGGATGGGAGCGACGATTCGTCGTACTCCTGACAGGCAACTACGATTGCGGACCTGGTTGATTTTCGACACCACCCATTACGCTGGCAATAGTAGGCAACAGGCTGGCGCTCAAACGACTTTTATCAATGCAAGCATGTGCGCCCGCATCGAGAGCGCGCGACAGCAATAGAGCCGGATCATGCTGGCTCATGATGAGGATTTTGGCGGTGGGAACTTTTTCGCGAAGCAATCGAGCCGCATCGAGTCCATTCAAACCGGGCATGCTTACGTCGAGAAGGACAAGGTCGGGAAGAACTTCTCCCGCGATCTGAATCGCCTCTTCGCCGCTTTTGGCTTCACCGCAAATTTCCCACGCGGACATGGAAGCCAGAATGCTCTTTACACCACGGCGCACCCATTCATTGTCATCGGCAAGCAAAATTCGCATTGATGGTAAAGGATAGCCCCTGTAAGAAGGGTATCACCCGACGAACTGGACGGGTAGGACAATGCGGTCTTGTGGCAGGGCGCCCGCCCGCTCGGACGCGGCATTTCTGGATGGAAACTTGAACGAGATTTTTGTTCCCTTATGATTCGACTCGATCATCATGTAACCCCCGAAATGGCGGGCACGTTCGCGCATGCCCCGGATGCCGACACCGGAGCCCTGGGATTGGATTTCAGTCAGTTTCTCGGGCGAGATGCCTTTGCCCTGATCCTGAACGGAAAGCAGCACGCCCTCGCCATCCCGAACAATCCGGATGGCGGCGTTCCTGCTTCCGCTGTGGCGATGAATGTTCGTCAGGCATTCTTGCACCAGGCGAAACATCACCAGTTCCATTTCGCGCGAAAGCCTTTCGAAGTTCGCAGGAATGTCCAGTGCGATCTCCATGCCGTTGCGCTCGGTGAGGCCCTGCGCGTACCAGCGAAGGGCTTCCGACAGCCCGGTTTCGTCCAGCAAGGGCGGATGCAACAGGTAAGACATGGTGCGAATTTCCTGGCTCAATTGCTGCACCAATTCCTGGCTCTCTTCCAGGCACTTGGACAGATCCGGAACTTCCTGAGGCGCGAGGCGAACGGCTTGATCCAGCGCCATGGCGAGAGCGGTCAGGACTTGACCCGCACTGTCGTGGAGTTCGCGCGCAATATGGCGGCGCTCTTCGTCCTGAGCCTGCAACAAGCGGCTGGAGAGATCGCGTAGTTCCTCAGACTGCTGCACGACCTCGCTGGTTCGAACCCGCACTTCCGCGTCGAGCGATTCGGCCAGCGCCTTGTATTTCTCTTCGGCTCGCTTCAGTTCGGTGATGTCCACACCAGTGGGATGAAGGAATAAGATTTCCCCCTTTTCATCGTGGATGGGGTGAAGAGCGAAGTCGACGAGGTGTGCACTGTCATCGGCCCAGTGGTAGGTCAAAGTTTCGCGATAGGGAACTCCTTGGGCGGCTTGCGCAGAGGCGACCCGAATCTTGGCTTGCGCATCGGGGGAGAGCCGCCACCATCCGGTTTCCCAGAAAGGACGCCCCAGGACGTCTTCGGCGCGGTACCCACAAGCTTTGAGACAAAGTTGATTGGCATCGAGCATGGTGCCGTCCAGCGCCATGATGCCGGCAAAAACTGAGGTTTGTTCGAACACTCCGCGAAACTTGGCGGTGGCCGCGACGGCCTCTGCCGTCATCTCCCGCTCGCGTTCTTCAATCCGCTTGCGTTCGGTGATGTCTGTGCTTACGCCAATAATCCGCTGGGGCTTGCCACTATCGTCATAGAACATCTGCGCCGTGGTTTCAATCCAGCGTTCAACCCCATCGGGGCGAGTGATACGAAACTCGGCACGAAACTCGCTCTTGGTGGCGATTGCCTCGGCAAGAGCCTTATCTAAATTCGCCAACTCGTCGAGCGCTATCAGCCTGCGCCATTGCTCGGGATCTCCGCTGGCGTTTGCGGCGTCGAGTCCGAAGAGCTCTTGCAGTTCCGGCGACGAAATTATCTGTCCCGTCGCGACGTTCGATTCCCATGTGCCGGAACGGCCTACCTTTTGCGCGAGACGAAGCCGCTGTTCACTTTGCCGCAGGGCTTCTTCGGCGTGCTTGCGTTCGGTGATGTCCTGCACCGTGCCCAGCAGGCGAAGGATTGAGCCATCGGGATTGCGTTCGACCTGCGCCGTGAACTCCACCCAAACACAAGCGCCATCCTTGCGAAACACTCTGCCCTGGAAAAAGAAACGAGCGCCGGTTTGCAGAGTGTGGGTGATGAGGCGTTCAAACTCCGACAAATCGTCGGGGTGACAGACCTTTTCGCGAAACTCATTGGCGGATAAGGGCCCGTCTTCGAGGGTTCGACCGAAGATTTCGTATGGACGTTCGTTTTCCCAGCGCACGCGATCTTCGGCGGGATACCAGTGCCAAATCCCCAGTTCGGCAGCTTGGGTCGCCAGTCGCAGCATCTGTTCGGAATCTGCAATGGTTTCGCGGGCATGAACCAAGTGAGAGATGTCGCGGAAATAGCAGACGACGCCGTATCCACCTTCGGGAAGCGGAATGCGGTTGATCTGCCATTCAAAAAATTCACGGACGCCGCTACCACGGCGCTCCCTGATCCACTCAGGAATGACGTAAGACTCGCCGGTCTCGAGGGTATGTCGGAAGCGCTGCAGGATTTCATCGGCATCCTTTTTTGGCCAGCGGATGCGAATGAATTCCTGGAGATCCGTACCGACCAGGTTCGGAATATTTCCAAATACCCTGATCGCCTCAGGATTGACCTCGCGAATTCGAAAGTACGAATCCACGAGGTACGCGCCCAGCGGAGCTTCGTTCAGAAGAGTTTCGAATTGTTCGGTACGGCGGCGCAAAGCATCTTCCGCCTCTTTACGCAGGCGGGCCATCTGCAAATGGGTTTGCACCCGCGCCAGCAATTCGCGAGCGCTGAACGGCTTGATCAGATAGTCGTCGGCGCCCTGCTCCATGCCCTCGATGCGGGATTCTTCCCCGGCGCGAGCGGAAAGCAGAATGACGGGAATGGTGCTGGTTTTGGGGTCCGAGCGTAATGCGTGCAACAGGTCGAAGCCGTCGAGGACGGGCATCATCACGTCGGTCAGAACCAAGTCTGGGCTGTGTTCTCGCACCACCTCCAACGCGGCTTGTCCGTCCGCTACCGCGCGCACTTGGTAACGCTCCGCTAACAAGCGAGCCAGGTAGTGTCGCATGTCCGCGTTATCATCGGCGACAACGATAAGAGGCCGATCCCCGCGTGCCGTTTTGTCGACGCCAAAGGGCGCGCAAGGTACGGGCATCAGGTCGTCCGATGGAAGAATTTCTTCGGTGACCGATTTCGGCTCAGAGTCCGGCAGCCAGCGAAGTGCTTCCTCCACGAAGGGTGCGGCCCCGATCGCGGTCGAGGCCAAGGTGCGATTGCCGCCGATCCTGTCGGGAGGAAGGTGTGCGGTTCCCAGCGGAATACTCACCATGAAACTGCTGCCTTGCCCGAGAAGGCTTTCGACTCGCACCGATCCGCCATGGAGTTTGATCAGTTCCTGGACTAAGGCCAGGCCGATGCCGCTGCCCTCGTGTGTGCGGCTGCGAGTATTTTCGATGCGATGGAAGCGGTCGAACACGCGCGGAATTTCTTTTGCTGAAATACCGACCCCAGTATCCTGAACCCGCAATTCCACGTTGTGTCCCGATTGAGTCAGGCTGACCGAAATCTTGCCCGCAAAAGTGAATTTGAAAGCATTGGAAACCAGGTTCAGGACGATTTTTTCCCACATGCCGCGGTCCACAAAGACCGGTTCAGCAATAGCGGTGCAATTCAATTCGAGGACGAGCCCCGCTTTTTCCACTGCTGAACGGAATGCGCTTGCAAGTTCAACCGTGAAGGTCGCCAGATCGGTGGGTTGATAGATTGCCTGCATGCGTCCGGCTTCGATGCGGGAGAAATCGAGCAACGCATTGACCAGGCGAAGCAGTCGAATTCCATTTCGATTCACCAGTTCGAGTTGGCTCTTCGCTGCCGGAGAAAGGCCGGTGTGAGAATTGGCCAGCAAATCCTCTACCGGACCTAACATCAGCGTGAGCGGAGTGCGGAACTCATGGCTGACATTGCTGAAGAAGGTGGTTTTGGCGCGGTCAATTTCGGCCAGCGCCTCGGCTCGCTTGCGCTCTTGCTCATGCGAACGGGCGTCAGCGAGGCTGGTAGCGATCTGACGCGTGACCAGGCTAAAGAAAGTGCGATAACTCTCATCCAACCTTTTTTTAGGGCTGACGGCACATAACAGGACAGCGGGTGAGCCATTGTCGGCCGCGCCGGGAATGGGCGTCAGCAGGGCTCTGGACGCCGGTATTTCCCAGGCGCCCGTAGGAAGTTCGCACCCGATGGCATGCAGATCGATTTCCAGAGGCTGATCCGATTGAACCGCTTGTATCAGTTTTTCTGCAAGATTCGAACCCGCGCCGCCAAGCAACGACTGCAAAGGGTGACTCGCGGGAACTCCGGTGGTGAATAAAGGGCGAGACTGGTTATTCTCGATCAGACACAAGGCTGAAAATGGCAGGTCGCTGGAATTTTCGGAAAGTGTTTCCGCGGCGACTCGGCAAGCATCCTCTTGAGTCTTGGCATCGACCGCCCTGGCGGCCAGATCGCGCAAGGTTCGCAGTCGCCGGTCGCCGATAATGTTGTCAGTCGTTTCGATGACGGCGGTGAATATTCCTCCAACCACTCCTGCTTCAACGCGAACCGGGCTGAAGGAAAAAGAGAAGTAGCACTCCTCCGCATATCCGTTGCGGTTCAGCACGAGAAGCAGGTCATTGGACCAAGTGGCCTCGCCGGACTGCATCACGCCTTCGAGCATGGGGCCGATCGTGTCCCAGATCTCCGCCCAGCACTCACGACAGCGCTGCCCTAAGGCCCACGGATGTTTGCTGCCTAAAATGGCTCGATAGGCGTCGTTGTAGAGAACCACACACTCCGGTCCCCAATACAACACGATGGGGAAACGGGAAGCCAGGCAGATGCTGACGGAGGTCTTCAAACTTTGCGGCCAGCCTTCGATCGGACCGAGCGGAGTTTGTGACCAGTCCCGCTCACGAATCAAGCGGCTCATCTCTTGGCCGCCAGCCAGCCAGTCCTGGCCCGGGGATGCCTGAGCGGATGGTTCCATTTTGACGTGGGAAGAGTTTTTGATTTTGTCGAGGGTGGGCAATAACTCTTGGTAAAGATCACTCTTGGCGATGTAGGTTTGCGCGTCGACTTCCTGTGCCTGTCGCTGGGCCACGGCCGGATCGTTCTGGCTAATGATCACGACTTTCGTTTCAGGGAGTTCGCGACGGATAATGCGAGTCGCCTCGAGTCCATTCATGCGAGGCATGGATATGTCCATGAGCACGATGGAGGGCAGTAGAGCCTTTGCCTTTTCAACGCCCTCGACTCCGTCGGCGGCTTCGCCGCAGACCGCCCACTCCGGGCCTGATGCGAGCAGGGTTCTAAGTCCGCGTCGGACGACTTCATGATCGTCAACGATGAGTATGTCGCCAAAAATCAATCAGCCCCCAAAGGGAAAAGAGCCCCAGAAATCGGCCTCATGTAGTTGCACCTTTATTGATGCCACCAGGAAGGGAACACGGCTTTAGCGCCGCTCACGCACGCAATGGTAGCGAGGGGATAAATGGCACGCATATACGGTCTTCACTGTAAGTGTTTTTGGGAAGGAGCGACTTGGAAGGCAGTTTTTAAGAACGGCTGAGTGGGAAGCCAGTCGCCCCTCGGTTTTTCCCGGGAAGACGACTGGCTTTCGTTGAGAAGCTATTGTTGAGGAGGGGCCTGGTTGGAACCGGCATCGGGAGGATGGTGGCCTTGCATCCTTTGTTCACGCTTGGCCTGCATCTCATCCCATTTCTTCTGTTGCGTAGCGTCCAGAACTCCGCGGATTTGTTCGTCGGTGCTCTTGTGAATATCCATCATCTTCGCGCGGCGATCTTCCTGTGATAGAGAAGTGTCCTGGCGAAGGCTTTCCATCTGGGAGTGCTGCGACTGTAGAGCCTCTTGAACCTTGGTCTGCTGATCAGCCGTGAGGTTCAGGCGCTTTGCCAATTCCTTGGTGCGCGCGGCGGGATCTTGCGGTCCGCGATGCCAGTTGCCGTGTTCCGGGGCGGACTGGGATTGCTGGTCGGGTGCGGGAGCGTCTTGCGCTGCCACGAAAGGCGCCGCGAACGAGATGGCGCCACTCGCTACTAGTACGAGCAGGGATTGCTTGAACATGGAAACTCTCCTTTTTAAAACTACTCGGTCTACGAGTATGAACGGAATTATCTACCCAAAGTTGCGGTCGGTGAAGGCGATTCAGACAGTCTTTGCATAACTTTACGGAACCGCGATTGATTCCAGGTTCCGCGAAGATCTAACAAACATTTACAGTGCGACGCCCTAGGCGGCGGTATCATCCAGCCAGACCATGTGGGACAACCTCCCGAAGCTATGAAGTTTTTGAGCCTTCAGATTGCCGTCGTCGCGGACAAACTGCGTGCTTGTTTCGCAGTGCAGCTCGCGATTGTGTTGGGTTTGGTCATTCTTATTTCGCATGGGTTGCACGGGCAGACGGTCGCGCCAGCGCCCGCACAGAACCAGGCGGCACGGGTTGTGCGGGGTACGGTGAAGTCGGGAAACATGGCGATTCCGGGAGCGGCGGTGTCGGCCACGAACGCGGATGCGAAAGGGCAAGTCAGCACTTCAACGGACGTGGACGGCAGTTATTCGCTGCGCCTTCCGGAGGACGGACACTACACGGTGCGTGTGCAAATGACGGCATTTGCCGTGGGTGTGCAGCAAGTGGTGGTGGACGCGGCACATCAGGATGTGCAGGCAAATTTTGAGTTAATTCTGCAGTCGCGAGCGCGGACGCTGCGCAGCGAAGCCTTGCAGGCAAATGCGGCCGGGCGAGGCTTTCAAAATCTTTCTGTATTTCAGAGCGGTACGGGTCAAGACGCGGCTAATGGTTCCATGAGCGATGTTGTTCCCTCGGGAATGCCGGTGCCCGGAATTTCGCCGAACAGCGCGACGGAATCCGTCGCGGTTTCGGGAAATACCAACAATTCGTTTAATACGATGAGTGCCGACGATATGCAGCAGAGATTTGATGCTGCCCGGCAACAGGGCGGAGGATTTGGCGCCGGAGGATTTGGCGGTGGTGGTTTTGGCAGCGGCGGTGGTTTCGGCGGCGGAGGATTTGGGGGCGGAGGATTTGGCCGGCGCGGCTTCGATAGTAACCAGCCGCATGGATCGATTTATTACGGCATCGGCGACTCCGTGCTGAATGCGTCGCTTTATTCACTTACCGGCGCGGCGAAAGAAAATCCAGCGTATGTGCAGAACAGTTTTGGCGGATCGGTGGGCGGTCCGCTGAATACTCCTCGTATTTACCATGGAGGAACCAAGACTTTTTATTTTGTGAACTACAACGGTAAGCGAGCGGAAAATCCGTTTGATCAGTTCTCTACCGTGCCGACGCTGCTGGAGCGGCAAGGAAACTTTTCGCAGAGCACATATCCTTCCGGAAGCCCGGTGGTAATTTTCAACCCGGCGACGAAGACTCCGTATGCGAACGATAGGCTGCCGCGGATTGATCCGGTGGCGCAGGGGTTATTGAATTACATTCCTTTGCCGAATTTGCCGGGCGACTTGCAAAACTTTCATTATGTGACCTCCGCGAATAGCGAGAGCGACGACCTGAACGTGCGTTTGAACCACACTTTCGGTCCCGCGCCGGTGGGCGGACGGCGCGGCGCAGGAAGACGAGCTCCGCGTAACAATCTTTCGGTGGGCTTTCACTATCATGGTTCGAGCGCGAAACTGACCAATCCTTTTCCTAGCGTGGGCGGAAATAGCAATGTGCGGAGCTTCGACATTCCGGTGTCCTACACGCGGAGCTTTGGAAGGCTCACGAACATTGTGCGTGGGGACTTCAATCGCAGCCGGTCGCGTACGCAGAATCTTTACGCTTTCAACAGCGACATCACCGGGGCCCTTGGGATTGGGGGAGTTTCCCAGAATCCGTTTGACTGGGGACTGCCCAATCTATCTTTCACAAATTTCGCCAGCCTCCAGGACACGAATCCATCGCTTACGCGGAATCAAACCTACACCTTTTCCGACAACGTGATCTGGAATCACGGCAAACATACCTGGCGCTGGGGTGGAGATTACCGGCGAGTGCAGGTGAATCCGGAAACGGACAGCAATCCGCGCGGGTCGTTTATCTTCAGCGGATTGAATACTTCGCAACTTGATAGTGCCGGGAATCCGGTGCCCGGCACGGGTTTTGACTTGGCGGACTTTCTGCTCGGACTGCCGCAACAGACCTCCGAGCAATTCGGCCAGAACAATCACTTCCGCGGCAACTTCTGGGACTTATACGCGCAGGACGAGTGGAAGATGCGGGGGAATCTGACGCTGAATTTAGGCGTGCGTTACGAATATGTGTCGCCGCTGACAGAGATTAATAATCGCATCGCGAATCTGGATTTGTCGCCGGGAGTGCTGACGCAAACGCCGCCATTGGTCGTGGTCCCAGTTCAGGCGGGACAGACGGCGCCCTACAGCGGCAAGTTGCCGGCTAGCCTGGTGCGGCCAGATCGGAATAATTTTGCGCCGCGCGTCGGCTTTGCGTGGAAGCCATTTTCGAAAACCGTCGTGCGCGGGGGATATGGCATTAACTACAACACGGGCGCGTATCAGGGAGTCGCGCAGCAACTGGCATTCCAGCCTCCGTTTTCGACGACGGCGACGAATATCCAGACTATTCCAGGAGATCTCACGCTGCAGAACGGATTTCCTGCGGTTAGCGGGATCAGCAATAGTTACGCGGTGGACCCAAATTACCGGCTGGGGTATGTGCAGATTCGCAACTTGGATATTCAGCAGCAGATTCGCCCGACGCTGCTGGTGAACATTGATTACACGGGAACGAAGGGGACCGACCTCGACATTCTGGAGGCGCCCAATCGGACTGCAACCGCGCTGCTTCTTCCAACGGTGGACGCGTTTACCTATGAAAGGGCGGCTGCGGATTCAGAGGCGAATGCGGGGTCGGTGCGAGTGCGCAAACGGTTGTCGTCGGGTTTCTCGGTGGGCGGCATTTACACATTCTCCAAATCAATCGATGACGCGTCATCCATCGGCGCGGGCGCAACTTCGGCGTCGAACGCGCCCGGTTTAGGCGCGGGCGGTACCGGTGCGGGCGGAGGCGGCGCTACGGCAAACGCAGGCGCGAGCAATATCGCGCAAAATCCTCTCAACCTTTCCGCCGAGCGCGGTCTTTCCAGTTTCAACCAAACGCACAAATTTACCGGGGATTATCTCTGGGAACTTCCCTTCGGAAGCGACAAGCGGTGGCTGGCGGGACACGCGCCGTGGCGCGCTGTATTCGGCGACTGGCAGTGGAGTGGCGACTGGACGATCGCTTCCGGCCTACCCTTTACGCCACGACTGCTGAATAACATTGAGGATGTGAACCGGGGAAGTAACGGCACGCTGCGGCCCAATGTGGTGGCAGGGCAGCCGGTGAGCCTGGGGAATCCGTCGATTGGAGAGTGGTTCAACAAAGCTGCGTTTGTCGCGCCGGCGCCGGGGCAATACGGCAGCGCGCGCCGCAACAGCATCATTGGTCCGGGCTCAAAAGTGTTTGATATGGCGCTGACAAAAATCATTTCGCTGAAAGAGTCGCGCGTGCTGGAGTTCCGCGTTCAAGGCAATAATATTTTCAATATTCCGAATTATTCGTCGATCGATACGAACTTGAATTCGCCGACGTTTGGGCGTGTAACCGCCGTGGGTGGAATGCGACAGCTAACGCTTACCTCCCGGTTCCGTTTTTAGAGACGGCTTAACGAGATAGCCATGACTTTCATTCGAATCCGACTTGTCGATCAGGTATTGACGATGCTGCTGGTGTTCGTTCTTCTCTGTTCGCCTTTGCCATCGCAGCAGCAGTCGGACTATACGTTTCGCACGGGGTCGGAGCTGGTGCTGGTGAATGTGACTGTGCGGGACAAGAGTGGAAAGTTTGTGCAGGGATTGAAGCCCGAAGATTTCACGATTCTAGAGGACAATAGGCCTCAGAAAGTCGTTTCCTTCGATGTGGAGAACGTGGACGCGGTGCCGACTTTGGATGTGGCGCAAGCGCATGCGCTGGCGGAAACGCCTGCTGCCCCGGCGAATGCGACTGCTCCGGCCGCCGACGCGAATACCCAATTCAAGGATCGGCGTCTGATTATTTTGTTTTTCGATCTTTCCGCCATGGAGCCGGACGAAATCGACCATGCGGTGACATCCGCCGAAAAGTATGTTGACACGCAAATGGCGCCCGCGGACCTGGTTTCGATTGTTTCGCTGGGAAGTTCGCTGCTGGTGAATCAGGACTTCACTGGCGATCACGCGCTGTTAAAAAAACAACTGGATCAGTTCAGCATCGGCAGCGGGCAAGGTTTCGAAGAGGGAACAACCGGCACTACAGAAGGGACGCCCGACGCCGGGCAACCGTTTACGGCCGACGATACGGAGTACAACATTTTCAATACGGACCGGAGGCTGGAGGCCTTGCGGTCGGTGGCGGAAAAACTGTCGCACGTGCAGCAGAAGAAGTCGCTGATCTATTTTTCCAGCGGCATGGATCGTACCGGGATTGAGAATCAATCGGAACTGCGCGCGGCTGTGAATGCTGCCGTGCGGTCCAACCTTGCGATTTACACCATGGACATGCGCGGATTGCAGGCGCTGGTAGCGGGCGGCGAGGCGCAGAATGCCAGCCTGCGCGGCGTTTCAGCATACTCCGGCCAGTCGACACTCAATGCGTTAAATTCCAATTTCACCACCCAGGAAACGCTGGTCACTCTGGCCAGCGATACCGGTGGCCGCGCATTTCTCGATTCCAACGATTTCAGCAAGATTTTCAAAGGCGTACAGCAAGACACCTCGACTTATTATCTGCTCGGATATCACAGCACCAACACGGCACGCGACGGGCGCTACCGTCGAATTGTCGTGAAGACTAATTTGCGCGACGTTAAAGTTGATAACCGTCGCGGTTATTACGCGCCCGCGGATTATCAGCATTCCACCAAAGACGATAAAGAGCGGCAGCTTGAAGAGGAACTCGCTGCGGAATTGCCGGCCACTGATTTGCCGCTGTATCTGGGAGTGGCATATTTCCGCCTGGAGGGGAATAAATTCTTCGTGCCGATTTCGTTGGTCGTGCCGGGATCGCAGATACCATTCGTTCGCAGCAGCGATCGCGATAAGGCGACGCTAGACGTGATCGGAATGGTGCTCGATAGCCAACACCATCCGCTGAACAGGATTCGCGATACGGTAAAGCTTGCGGTGAGCTCGTCGACTGCGGTGCAAAAAAAGAATGTGCAGTATGACACTGGGATGAGCCTGCTGAGCGGCAAGTATCACCTGAAATTTGTGGTACGCGAAAATCAGACAGGTCGGATGGGATCGTTTGAAACCGACATCGAGGTGCCGGATTTGAAATCGCAGCCGCTGAAGATGAGTTCCATCGTGCTGGCCAGCCAGACCCAACCGATTAAGAAAGGTTCCAACCTGAATCCACTAGTGCGCGATGGGACTGAAATTATTCCTAACATCACGCATGTTTTCTCCGCGACGCAGCACTTGCTTCTCTACTATGAGGTCTACGATCCGGCGCGTCCGGCGACGAGCGCGACCGCCTCGGGAGCGGCCGCGAACAAGCCTGGCATTCGAGTGTTGTCGAACGTGTCATTTTTTCAGGGGAAAGTCAAAAGCTATGAGAGTTCCCTGGTAGAACTGACGGAGTTCAATGCTCGTTCTCGGAAAGCGGCAGTGTTCCAGTTGGATGTGCCGCTGACTTCGCTGAAGCCCGGTTTCTATACCTGCCAGGTCGACGTGATTGACGACGCCGGCGGGCATTTCCTATTTCCTCGGCTGGCTCTCCTGATAAGGAATGAGATTCCCAGGGCGGCTACCCAATAACTGGGTGGCCTTCTTTTCGTAATACTTGAGATTCTGTACAAATCCGTACAGCGGCTGAAAAATATTGCCGACTGCTATCCGTGCGGGATCGTCTCCGCATCCAAGGCAAGTTAGTTATATCAGCGACGGTGCGGAGGGTAAGTCCTGTCTAATCGGATTGAAGATTACGCGATGATTGGCGACTGCCACACGGCGGCGCTCGTATCAAAACAGGGTTCGATCGACTGGCTTTGCCTACCATACTTCGATTCTCCAGCCTGTTTTGCCGCGCTGGTGGGAACCGAGGAAAACGGGCACTGGTCCATCTCTCCGGCCGAACCCGTCCAAGGGATCCGCCGCTGCTATCGCGACGGTTCCCTCATTCTCGAAACTACTTTTGAAACCGCGAGCGGCTCGGCCACATTGATTGACTGCATGGTGCTGCGTGACGATTTTCCGATACTGGTGCGCCATGTCGTGGGTATCAGAGGCCAACTTCGCATGAAGATGGAACTGGTGATTCGTTTCGACTATGGATCGGTGGTTCCGTGGGTGCAAAAGTCCAACGGCGGGATTTCGGCGATTGCAGGTCCGGATATGATTCGGCTGCGTTCAGACAGCGAACTTCGCGGCGAGAATATGAAGACGGAGTCGGAGTTCACCGTTGGGGAAGGGCAGAAAGTCACGTTCGATCTCACATGGTATCCCTCCAACGAACGGGAACCAGCGCCGGTGGAAGCTGATGGAGCGATTCAGAAGACGGAGAAATGGTGGCGGGAATGGTCGGATCGCTGTTCGTATCAGGGGAAGTGGCGGGAAGCAGTGTTGCGTTCGTTGATTACACTCAAGGGTTTAACTTTTCGGCCTACGGGCGGAATCGTGGCGGCGCCCACAACCTCTCTGCCTGAATACATCGGCGGGGTGCGCAATTGGGACTATCGATTTTGCTGGGTGAGGGATGCAACGCTTACCCTGCAATCCCTGCTGAACGCGGGCTATCTGGAGGAAGCGCGCGACTGGCGCGAGTGGCTGTTGCGAGCCGTGGCCGGAAGTCCGGCGGAACTCAACATTCTTTATGGGTTGCGGGGTGAACGCAGGCTGACTGAACTGGAATTGCCGTGGCTGCAGGGCTATGAAAAATCGGCGCCCGTCCGCACGGGAAATGCAGCTTATAAACAATATCAGTTGGACATCTTTGGCGAGGTGGCCAATACACTTTTCATAGCTCGGCAGGCGGGACTGAAACCTTCCGCACACAGTCGCCATGAGGTCGCGCTCGCGATGTTGGAATTTCTGGAGACAGGGTGGGAGCGGCCCGATGAGGGCATTTGGGAGGTGCGCGGGCCGCGGCGGCATTTCGTTCATTCGAAAATGATGGCGTGGGTGGCCGTCGATCGCCTTATCCGTTCGGCAGAGATGGGCCGATTTGTTACCGATATTCCTCGCTGGCGAAAACTGCGTGATGCCATTCATGACCAGGTTTGCCGTCAGGGATTCGACGCGGAGTTGAATTCCTTTGTGCAGTACTACGGCTCGAAGTACCTGGACGCCAGCATTCTCATGATGCCGCTGGTGGGCTTTCTTCCCGCGAATGATCCCAGGGTGATTGGGACCGTCCAGGCGATCGAGAAACATCTCATGCGGAATGGTTTTGTGGGGCGGTATACGCAAGACCCGGCTGTCGACGGCATGCCTCACGGAGAAGGAGCATTTTTGGCGTGCTCGTTTTGGCTAGCGGACAATTATGCCCTGCAGGGCCGTCACGATGATGCGGTGCAGATGTTTGAACGACTCCTGGCAATTCGGAACGATGTTGGACTGCTGTCTGAAGAATACGACTCATTCGGAAGGCGGCAGTTGGGCAATTTCCCGCAAGCTTTTTCGCATGTGGGACTGGTGAATACGGCCTTTAATTTGACAGGTTCATCCGGGCATGGTTCTCAAGTCTCTAAGAGCCTGTAACAAAACCTCAGGGCACGACGCGCTGCAGCTATTCGCCCCACTTGGACAGCGCGATTCGAGCGTAGCGAGCCTCGCGGGGTTGGCCGAGATATTCTGGTCGGTCACTAATAGTTAGGCGGACCGGGAGAGGCGGAATGACAATCGGCACCATCGACGAATCACAACGCAAAGCAGCTACAGTTGTGGGATTCTCTTATCTGCTTGCGCTCCCGCCGGCGATCTTCGCCGAGTTCTATGTACGCACCCGACTCATCGCCTTCGACAATGCCGCGCAAACCGCGCAGAACATCATGGCGCACGAACGGCTCTTTCGTTTGGGCACCGCTAGTAATCTCACTGTCTTCGCGCTTGATGTCGTCCTGATCATTGCTCTTTACGTGGTCCTCGTGCCAGTCAATCGAAGCCTCGCGTTGCTGGCCACGGGTTGGGGGCTGATCGAGACCGCAACCCTGGTGGTCGTCACGCTCAGTGACTTCGAGGTTTTGCGGATACTCAGTGCTGCGGACTACTTGCATGCATTCGAAACGAACCGGTTGCAGGCCCTGGCCAGGCTGTCGATCAGTGCGCATGCCGATGCGTATAACGTCGGGCTGGTGCTCGCCGGGCTTCGCAGTACTGCCTTCTGCTATCTGTGGTTCAAGTCCGGCTTCATCCCAAGAGCATTGGCGGCATGGGGAATGGTTGCGTCCTTTCTGATGGGAGCGTGCGCATTCTCGTTCATCATCTTTCCAGAGCTTGCGAAGATCGTCCCCGTTGAGATTTATGGAGCTCCTATCTTCTTCTTCGAATTGACAATGGGCTTCTGGCTCCTGATGAAGGGATTACCACCTTCCGGAGCTGCGCCCGATAGATTAAGCAAGTCGAGAGGCCCGGAGTTGACATGACACGCACCACAAACGCAAGAATCGCTGGATTCACGTACCTTTTCTATGCGGCGATCGGCATGTGCATCGAGGTGCTGATGCACCAGGCGAGGGGCGTCGGCGGTGATGCCGCGAAACTCGCACACATCGGTCAGCATGCGATGAACGTGCGCCTGTCGATCCTGATTGCGTTGCTCGAAGGCCTCTCGTCGCTCGTGCTCGCCGTGACGCTTTACGGGATCACACGCGACCAGGACCACGAGCTTGCAATGCTCGGATTGGTCTGTCGCGTTGCTGAAGGTGTCCTCGGTTCAATCAATAACATCCCGAGCTACCTGGGACTGCTGTGGCTGGCAAAGGCGGGGGTCGGAACGGATGTCCCCGACGTACCCACAGCGAACGCGCTGCGGACATTTCTGCTGATGCCCGGCGCGAGCGTTCCCCTCGGTGCGTTCTTTTTTGCCGTCGGAAGCCTTATTTTTTCCTGGCTACTCCTGCGCGGACGGATGGTCGCCGTCTCAATCGCATGGCTGGGCGTGTTCGCGTCGGGCCTGCTGGTGGTGGTACTTCCCATGCAGCTCGCTGGTTTCTCCACAGGGCCGCTGACCGGATACTATCAGTGGCTGCCGGCGCTTGTATTCCAAGTCCTGCTCGCGCTGTGGCTGCTCATCAAAGGCGTCGCCACACCGGCAACGAACACCGGCGACGCAATGAGCCCTTCACCGCAAGATGTATGAATCAGTGGGATCCGAGCTTCAGTCACCAGATCGTCTCCGAGAAGTCTACCGAAGAGGGCGACCCGGCAGCTACAGAGAAGAGAATGGGCAGACGCTCAATCCGTCATCGACATCTTTCGCAGCGATTGCCAACAAATCAGTGCGCACCCCAACGAGAGGAACGCCTCGTGGATGTCGGCCCGCTTGTCATACCGCACGCGCCGACGGCGAAACTGATTGAGCCAGGCAAACGTCCGCTCCACGACCCACCGCCACCGACCCAATCCACTCCCCTGCGCGGTGCGACGCATGGCGAGCCACGGCACGATATGCCTCGCCCGTAGTCCGCGCCGGTCGGGCGATCCGCGAGCGGCACGCCCCGCCCGTCGCAAATCAGATGGCGCTTGCTCCCGCGCTTAGCCCGGTCGGTGGGATTCGGACCGGTCTGGTCCCCGCCGTACACCGCGCGAATGGAACAACTGTCCGCGACTGCCCGAGACCAATCAATCTGGTCGGAGCGAGCCAATCCAGGAGCGCAAAGTGGATCAGATTCCACACGCCCCCTGTTGCCAGTCGCGCACGCGCCGGCACTTCATTCCTGATCCACACCGCTCTAAGGTTGAATCAGCTGACCGGGAGAAGGATGAACCTGTTCGTTCTGGATTGCGGATGCATCCCATCCCCCGCCCAATGCCTTGACCAATAGAACGGACGTGACCATTTGCTGGCCGAGCAATTGCGTCGAGAGGCGCTGGTTCGATAACAGAACCGATTGAGCAGTGATCACGTCGAGGAAGGTGGTCAGTCCGCCGACATAGCGGTCGTTGGCGATATCCAGAGCGCGATGCGCATCGGCGACCGCTGCATTCTGCGTTTCGGCGGCGCGCGACAGGGAATCGAGCCCCGACAAACTGTCTTCCACCTGCTGGAAGGCGGTGAGCGCCGACTGGCGATAGTTGGCGACGGACTCGTTATAAGCCGCCTGCGTGGCGGCCAGGTTGGCGCGATTGCGGCCGCCATTGAAAATCGGCTGGAGCAAATCTCCTCCCAGCGACCAAAACGCGCTAGGCGCGGTGATCAGCGAACCCAGGCTGATACTCTCAAAGCCGCCGCCGCCAGAAATTGTGAATTGCGGATAGAAGGCGGTTTTCGCAACTCCTACCAGCGCATTTTCATTGGCCATGGCGCGCTCCGCAGTCGCAATGTCGGGACGCCGTTCGAGCAGGTCTGACGGAAGTCCCAAAGGCACTGGCGGCGGGACGGCGCGCAGCGGTGCGACCGGAACGTTGAATGTTGATGCCGGATTTCCTGTCAGCGCGGCGATGGCGTGTTCGAATTGCGCGCGCTGCTGCTGCAGAAGATAAAGTTGCGTGACAGTGGAGTCGAGCAGTGTTTGCTGTTGCGCGACGTCCAGTCCCGAGGCGACCCCACCTTCGTGACGATGGTTCACCAGAACCAGGCCCTGTTGCTGAATTTTTACCGACTCTTGCACCACCTGGGTTTCGGCATCGAGTTCGCGCAAACTGAAATAATCAGCAGCGAGTTCCGCCGTCAACACCAGTTGAACGTTTTGCAGATCGGCCGCCGTGCCTTGCAGGTTGGCGTTGGCAGCTTGCAGATTTTTCCGGTTCCGCCCGAAGAGATCGACTTCGTAGTTGAGAGCGAAGGGAATCTCGTACAAGCTTTGCGAAAATGGTGGTGTTGCAGAGATGACTTGCGGGCGATTGCCCGAATATCGCACGCGCGACACATTAGGATCGGCGCTCAGCGCAGGGAATAGTGGGGCCGAGGCCACGCGCGCCAGAGAACGCGCCTGGTTCAGGCGATCCTGGGCGGCCAGCAGCGACTGATTCGCCGCCAGCAGTTGCTTCTCAGAGTTGTTCAGTTCGTCGTCGTGGAAGATCTCCCACCAGGCTCCCTTGGGGATTGCATCTTTGGGAGCGACCTCGCGCCACGGGCCTTCTGTTTTCCAGGCCGCCGGAGTTTGGATTTGAGCGCGCTGATACTTAGGTCCTACAGCGCATCCTGCGAGCCCCAGACTCGCGGTGAACGCCGCCGCCACCAGCCATTTCATGAATGCTGACCCTCCTGCTTTTCAGGAGCAACATTCACCTTCTGGCCGTTTTCGAGGGCATCGGAGGGATTAATGATAATGCGATCGTCGAGGCTGACTCCGCCCAGAATTTCCAGCGTGGTGCCATAGTCGCGGCCAATTGTGATGGGCCGCAATCGCACTTTGTTATCCGCTCCCACAACGGCGACCTGCGCGCCCTCCTGACGAAAAATCATGGCATTGACTGGCACGGTAACTTTTTGAGCGTTGATCTTGGGCGCGAAATGTACCTCAGCGAATGAGCCACGCAACAAGCGGCCATCCTTGTTAGGGACATCCACTTCGGTGAGCAGGGTGCGGGTGGCGGGATCAATCGCGTCGGCCGTGCGCGCCACTGTTCCCTTAAACTTCTGGCCGGGAATTTCCTGCAGCGTGATATAAGCCGGCATCCCATTCTTGATTGCGGGTGAATAGGCTTGGGGAACATTGGTGAAGACGCGGATGGGATCCACCTTGGCAAGAATGAAAAGTTCCACGCCGCCCGAACCGGCGTTGATCAGGGCTCCGGGATCAACGTTGCGTTTGACCAGCACACCCGAAAATGGCGCGTACACCCGCTTAAATGATTCCAACTGCTCGAGACGACGCACGTTCGCGTCGGCTGCCGCCAAGTTCGCTTGAGCCTGTTGGTACGCGCTGGATTGAGTGTCGGCTTCCTGCTGAGAAACCGAATCCGTCTTGCGCAGATTCTGCCAGCGATCGGCAGAAATTTTTGCCAAGTCCCGCTGCGCCACGATTTGCTGACGATTGGCGCGGGCCTGCGACAATTCCTGGTCGATTTCCGGAGTATCAATGTCTGCTAGCAGGTCGCCCTTATTGACGCGACTTCCAATGTCCTTATACCAGTGGAGTAAATATCCGTTTGTGCGAGCATAGATAGGCGACTCCTCATAGGCTTGCAAAGACGCGGGCAGCACTAACTCCTCGTCAGGGGCTTCGGCCGTAGGATGGACGACCGAAACGTTGGGAACGGCATCGATCTCCGTTTCCTTGGCCAACGCATGTCCGGCGCGAATGCGCGTGAGCATGCTGAGGGCGCCGCTCAACGCCAGCAGCACTACTACCAGCACGACGATAACAATGGCCTTGCGCGGAGGCGCGGGTGGCAACTCCGGCGGCGGCGTTACTTGCGGAGGAACATGCTGCAGTTCCTCAGTTGTTTGATTTGTTTCTGTGTGCGTCTGCATGATTGCTTGCGCGTTCCTTAGATGAAATCTATCTTATTCAAAACTGCTTAATTCTCTCTGCCGCGCTTCGCGACGGCTGTGAACGATAGCGAAGACGGAAGGCACAAAAAATAATGTTGCCAGAGTGGCGAACAGCAGGCCTCCAATGACGGCCCGGCCCAAGGGCGCATTCTGTTCTCCGCCCTCGCCCAAACCCAGCGACATGGGGAACATACCAATGATCATCGCCAGCGCGGTCATCAGTACGGGGCGGACGCGGGTGTAACCTGCCTCCAGCGCAGCCTGCACCGCACCGACTCCGGCCTGCATCCGATCGCGCGCAAACGATACCATCAGAATGGAATTCGCGGTTGCGACGCCCATGCACATCACAGCGCCGGTCAGTGAAGGCACGCTTAGGGTCGTATGAGTGAGCAGAAGAATCCACGCGATTCCTGCCAACGCGCCGGGAAGGGCGGTGATAATCACGAACGGATCAAGCCACGACTGGAAGTTCACCACAATCAAGAAATAGACCAGCAGGATGGCGCCCAGGAGTCCAATTCCCAAACCGACGAAGGAAGACTGCATGGTCTCCACCTGGCCACGCACACTAATTTGCGTGCCGCGGGGAAGATGGTCCATGAAGGGCTGCAGAACTTTCATGGTGGCTTTGGCGACGGCACCAAGATCGCGACCCTGCGTGCTGGCATATACGTCAATCACTGGTTGCACGTTGTAGTGCGAGACGACTGCCGGCCGGGCCGTAGGAGCCAGTCGCGCCAGGTTTCCCAACACTTGCGAGTTGGGCACTGCCGGATCGTTGACCGGCATATTCATCAAATCCTGCAACGACGTGATGCGGTACTGCGGCGACTGAACTGCAACCGAGTAGGTAACACCGTTCTTAGGATTCAGCCAGAACGCGGGCGCAGTTTGAAAACTGCCGCTCAGCGAGACTAAAACACTCTGGGCCACGTCGCGGGGATTCATTCCCACCTGGGTGACGAGATCGCGATCCATGTCGAGATGCAAGGTAGGTAGGTCAAGCATCTGTTGGACGTGCACGTCTGCCGTGCCGGGAACGCGGCGTAACTGGTTCGCAATCTGCTGGGCGATTTCGTAATTGCCCCGCAGATCCGCACCCGTCACCTGGATATCAATGGGAGCCGGCAAGCCGAAGTTCAGGATCTGGGTCACAATGTCCGCCGGTTGAAAAAAGAACTCCACGCCCGGGAAGTTCCGGGGCAACGCCTGCCGCAACTGCCGCACCAACTCTTCGGTGGGATGGTGATCGGCGCTCAGGCCGACCAGGATTTCTGCATCGCTGGTGCCGATTACTCCAGAATTGCTATATGACAAATTGATGCTTGAATTCGGCATTCCGATGTTATCCAGCACGGTGGCAATCTCGCCGGGGGGAAGATCCTGGCGGAGGAATTCTTCTACCTGAGCACAAAGACGAGCGGTTTCTTCCACTCTCAGGCCGGCACGGCCGCGCACGTGTAACCGTATGAGACCGGCGTCCACTGAAGGAAAGAAGTCCTCGCCTAAGAAAAAAACCCATCCCAGAGACAACAAACAGAACGCAAGAAACAAACAGGCAAACAGCCCGCGGTGCTGAATTGTCGTCTCCAGAAGTTGGTAGTAAGCGCACCGGAACTTGTCGAACTTATTTTCGAACCCGCGTTGGAAGCGGCCCATGAAGGTTTTCGGCCCGGCCGCTTTGTGCTCGTGCCCACGCATGATGTACATGACGAGCGTAGGAATGAGCGTTCGCGAAAGAAAATAAGAAGCCAGCATGGCGAAGACCACGGCCTCGGCCAGCGGCACGAACAGAAACTTTGCCACGCCCGTCAGGAAGAACATGGGCACAAACACGATGCAGATACAAATCGTGGAGACGAAAGCAGGGACGGCGATCTGCGCCGCGCCATCCAGAATCGCTGTCTTCATCTCCTTGCCCTGGGCGAGGTTTCGCTCGATGTTTTCGATTTCCACCGTGGCGTCGTCCACAAGAATTCCCACGGCTAACGCCAGGCCGCCCAGGGTCATGATGTTGATGGTCTGCCCCAGGGCGCTCAACACGAGGATCGATACGAAAATCGAAAGCGGGATGGAGATCGAGATGACGATGGTGGGACGCCAGTCGCCCAGGAAAAGCAGGATCATGGCTGCGGTCAAAAGAGCAGCAGTCAGTCCTTCCATGACCACGCCGCGAATGGACGCGCGCACGAACAACGATTGATCGAAGAGCGCGGTAATCTTCATCTCCGGCGGAAGCGATTGCGAGGCACGTTGAGCCATGCGTTTCACGCCATCGACGATGGTGATGGTAGACGCGCTCCCCACTTTCAACATCGACATCAGGGCGCCACGGACTCCATCCATGTGCACGATGTTGGTTTGCGGCGCGAACCCGTCGCGGATATGCGCCACATCGCGCATATAGATGGTCGAGCCCTTCACCGTCTTGACCGGAAGATCGTTCAGTTCCGCGATGGTTTGCGGGTTGCCGTTCATTTCAATCTGATATTCCAGCGAACCGATCTTGGCGGTTCCTGCGGGAAGGATCAGGCTTTGCGCATTAAGCGCGTTCACGATGTCGTTGGGCGAGAGCCCATTGGCTTGCAACCGGGGCAAATCGAGATCGACTTGGATCTGGCGTATTTTGCCGCCGTAGGGATAGGGGGTAGCCGCGCCCGGCACCGTTGCCAGCTGCGTGCGCAAGAAGTTGTTGCCGAGATCGAAGAGTTGCTGCTCCGGCAAAGTTTTGCTGCTTAATCCAAGTTGCACAATCGGGGTGGACGAAGCCGAGTAAGTAACGATCAGAGGCGGCACTGTCCCCGGGGGAAGACCGCGGAGGGTGGTTTGAACCATTGCCGTGGTCTGGGCCAGGGCCGTTTGAATATTCGCCGTGGGCTGGAAAAAAATCTTAATGACTCCAATCCCGTTCAGCGACTGCGATTCGATGTGCTCAATGTCGTTGACTGTAATGGTCAGGCCGCGCTCGGAGTTGGTGACAATGCGGTCGGCCATTTCATCCGGAGCCATGCCGGCATAGTTCCAGACCACGCTGATCACGGGAATGTTAATGTCGGGCAAGACATCGACCGGCATGCGCAGAACAACCAGCGGCGTCAAGATCAGCAGAACCAACGCCATCACTACAAATGTATAAGGACGCCTAAGGGCTAACGCTACAATCCACATGAATCGAACTACTCTCCAGCCCGGACAGGGCGAAAGTCATATCGGCAATCGGACACGACCCTGATTTGATGACGCCAGAAGCGGCGCGGACTCCACAGTATATGAGAATTAAGGGGCGATTCGGAGCCTAAGACACTACTTTACAAATGTCGCGGATAACGCAGATTTGCCAAATGAGGCCGAGCTTGGCTGGCAGTCAGTCCCCGGTTTCAATTCTCTCGCCGCGCTTTAGCGTCCGGTCAAAGAAGTCGGCGGTCGCGGCGTAGGCTCTTATCCAGTCTTTCCACCTTAGAAAGCCATGGATCTCATCAGGAATGATCAGTTGCTCGAAAGGGACGTGTTGCGCCCGCAGGCGTTGCACCAGGTCCACCGACTGGTTGAAAGGCACATTGCGGTCGTCGTCGCCGTGAATGAGCAGGACCGGAGACTTCCAAGTGCTGACGTAGGCATCGGGAGAAGACTCCCATGCCAACTTGATGGCGGCATCCGTGTCCGGCGGGCGCAGTGCAAGATTGCCGAAATACGGACGCTCGGTGAGAAACACACTCCAGTCGTGGACCCCGTGAAAGTCCACGCCGGCTTTAAACAGGTCGGAATTTCGCGCCAGGCCCATGGCTGTCAAAAAGCCGCCGTAGGAGCCGCCCCACAGGCCAATTTTCTCTGGGTCAACCTGTGCAAGCGTTTGCAGATATTTTCCCGCAGCCACGACATCTTTGTACTCGGCTGCTCCTCGCCAGACGCTATTGGGCGCTTCCCGGAAGGCGCGGCCGTACATGACTCCGAGGCGATAGTTCACCGACAACACAGCGTATCCACGGCTGGCCAGGTATTGATTTTCCGCGTACGCGTTGTGGTAGTAGTCCATGTAATGAAAGCCGAGCATCATCTGGCGGATCGGACCGCCGTGCATAAAGACCAGCCCGGCGATCTTGCCTTGCAAGTTGCGTGGCAGAAATAATTGGCCGTGAAGGGTCAGGCCATCGTCGCTTTTGAAGATTACCTGTTTTGGGGTTACCAGCAAGGCCGTGGGGAAATCCGCGGGCAGAGCCTGCTGGGCGATCAGCTCTCGACCCTTTGCCGTGACTTCGTAAGGCATGGCGGGGGAGGTTGCGGTGGATCCCATGCAAAGAATATTCTTGCCGTCCGCCGTTTGAACTGGAGACCATTCCATAGTGTCGCCGCTAGTTATGGCCCGCTGCGGCGAACCACCGGCCACGGCTACGCGCCACAAATGGCGCCGGTCCACATCGTTCTCGTTTGAGGAGTAAATGATCGAAGCTTTGTCGCCGCTGAGGGTGACATCTTCCACGTCAAAGTCGCCGGGCGTTAGCAATATGGCTGCGCCGCCGCTTTCGGCAATGGAGTACAAGTGGTTTCGACTATCCTGCTCGGACGCAAATACGATTCGCCCACCGGCAGCAAATTTGAGCGAGCCATCTTCGGTGAGTTGGGGAAGGGAATCATCGGGATTCTCGCCGCTTCGCCATATAAGGCGTCCCGCACCTGTGGCGGCATCGGCAATCCAGATCGACCACGGCTGCGGCCGCACGGGAATCAGCGGCAATTTATTTTCAGCCCCGGCCGTGCGCACAAAAACAATCGACTTGCCGTCAGGCGACCAGCGCGGCATCGAATCCTTGTCCACGCTCGGCGCCAGATAGCGGATCGGGCCGCCGTCGAAGTCGTAAATTGTGATGAAGCTGTGATCGCCGCGCTCGCTGACGAATGCGATATGTTTGCCATCCGGCGACCATTTCGGCTCGACCGAATCTCCGCGGACTACTGCCAGTTCCTTGGCTGGCTGTTTGCCGTCAACGCCACAGAGCCATAGCTTCTTTTTAGCGGACCATATCGCGCTCTTGCCGTCGGGGGAAATTTCAATGTTTTCACAGCCCTCGTCGCCGCAACCCATGTCGCCTAAAAGCCGTGGATTTTCACGCTTGGCATCCACCTCGAGCGCAAAGACCTGTTGCTTGGCGCCCTTCGTCGAACTGTCGGGGTTGGCGCTTCCCTGTGCTTCGTTCAATTCCGTGCCCAGCGCATAAAGCACCGTCTTACCGTCTGGAGTCAGCCGCAAGCTGGCGATGGGCTGGCCATCATCGGCACTGTAGTGAGTCACCTGGCGCGCGGTGTGAGCGAAGTCCGGACCGTCGGCCACCCAAACGTTGCGGACTCCTTTTGCGTCGAACACCCATGCCACTCGGGTGCCGTGTTCCGCGGCCACAAGTTCGCTGGGAAAGGGTGAACTCATGACCTGTTCCAAAGTAAAGGAAGACTGAGCCGACAGTGTGGTTGCCCAAGAGAAAAGCAGACTGAGAACGATTAGCAGGTGAAGTTTGGTGAATCGCATAAGCCGGTAGAGTAAGCTACGTCGGTCCGCGGTGCAAATCACAATTGCAAGCATGTCGTCGCGCGCCGGCGTGATTTCCCCGTTCGTGAGCTGGTGTATCATCGCTCATCGTTCCATTCATGGAAACAGGGCGGGCATTTCTGGAATCGATCACGCCGATGAATCCCGAAAAGAAATTGTTACAGAGTCTTCCCAAGGTGCTTCTGCACGAGCATCTGGATGGCGTGCTGCGGCCACGGACGGTGATTGAGTTGGCCAAGGATGCAAATTACACCGATCTTCCCACGGATGATCCAGAAGCGCTGGCGCAATGGTTTTTTCGCGGAGCAAACCAGGGCAGCCTGGCGAAATATCTGGAAGGCTTCGCGCACACGATCGAGGTGATGCAGACGGAGGAGGCGCTGCAGCGCGTTGCTTACGAACAGGCGGAGGATCTGAGTCGCGACGGGGTCATCTATTTTGAGACTCGCTTTGCGCCCATATTTCATACCCGGAAAGGGCTCACTCACCAGCAGATTGTCTCCGCGGTCTTGAAAGGCCTGGAACGCGGACGAAAGGATTTCGGGATTTCCTCCGGCTTGATTATCTGCGCGATGCGCAACATGAACACTTCGCTGGAAATGGCGGAACTGGCCGTAGATTTTCGGGCGCGTGGCGTTGTCGGCTTCGATCTAGCCGGTGAAGAAGGGGGATATCCGCCCAAAAAGCATGTGGATGCTTTTCACTATATTCAGCGCGAGAATTTCAACATCACGATTCATGCCGGGGAAGGCTATGGAAAAGAATCGATATGGCAGGCCATCCAGTACTGCGGCGCACACCGCATCGGCCACGGAACGCGGCTTATCGACGACATTGCCGTGGTCGATGGCAAGGCGGTCAAGTTGGGAGATTTGGCCCAGTACGTCTTGGACAAACGTATTCCCTTAGAGATTTGCCTTCTCAGCAACGTCCACACGGGCGCGACGCCGAGTCTGGCCGAGCATCCCTTTAAGATTCTTTACCAGGAAAAATTTCGGGTCACGCTGAATACCGACAATCGACTTATGAGCAACACCACCATGACCCAGGAGTTTGAGGCAGCCGCAAAGACCTTTGGACTCACTCTTGATGACTTCGAAAAGATCACGATCAATTCGATGAAGAGTGCGTTTCTTCCGTATAAAGAGCGATTGAAGTTTATCTATTCCGCCATTAAGCCGGGGTATGCCAAGGTTCGGGAATCTACGAGCGTGCTAAAAACCTAGTCTTGCGAATGCGATTCCCGGCCTTATGTTCGCTTGAAGTCCAGCAAACTGCGGGAGTACGGAATGACTTCGAGCCAACGGATGAAAAAACTAGAACTCGAACGGGCTTGCCCAGCAGTTCAGATTTATTCTGCGCCCAATTGCCCAGCAGTCCTGAGTCCGGGTGGTCGCCGATCGAGGGGACGGCAGCGACCAAGTCTTCCCAATAGGCGACCACGAATCGGTTGTCCGGCGTCTGCACACACGCTCGCTCGGGCGAAATCTTGTCTGGGATCGCCATGTTCTTTTTCGTGGCGCCTTCTGA
The DNA here is from genome assembly GCA_036269595.1 of Candidatus Sulfotelmatobacter sp. Classification (GTDB taxonomy): domain Bacteria; phylum Acidobacteriota; class Terriglobia; order Terriglobales; family Acidobacteriaceae; genus Sulfotelmatobacter. Next base: position 4,585 of record DATBEI010000075.1, on the reverse strand, counting down.
GCAGGTTCACCGGAACGAATGCCTCACAACCCAGATCCGCTTGCAATGCCGCGCCAGGCGCCCAGTTCAGCAAGAGTTCCTACCAGCCGTTGCGCACCGCAGGACGCGCTTCAATAGATGAGCTTTAGCGAAAACTGAACTTGCCGCGAAGTTCCAGCCGTCTTGCTGATCATGCCAAACCCTGTCCCCGCGATGATGTTCGCGGGTAGCCCCATGTTGACGATGTTAAACACGTTAAATAACTCCGCGCGGAATTGCAGGTCCGCTCGCTCCAAACCGCTTTCCCGGCGGCCAATCGGAGTCGTCTTGATGAGCGCAAAATCGAAATCATAATATGCCGGGCCTCGAAGAGTGTTGCGGCCGAGTGTTCCAAAGCGCCCGGAGTTTGGTCCAGTCCCGCCCGCGATCCCGATGGGAATGGAAAAGAAACTTCCGTTGTTCACGCCCCGCCCAAAATAGTCGTCGCGCGGTCGCGTGGAACTGCCGGCGCTCGAAAGGTCCGGTGTTCCGGCCTCGTCCGGCCGGTCTGCGCCAATCGTTCCCGCACCCGTCTGCTGGATTCCCGAATACACGGTAAACGGCGAACCGCTCGTAATCGTTGAGATGCTCAGCAACTCCCAGCCCTTCGTCAACAGCTGGGTTCGATCCGACTGAAGTCCCAAATGCTCGAAATGCAAGCGCTGGGCCGCGCTCAACGTGAAGGCGTGGGTCACGTCAAAGCTGGACGGCCCTCTTTCCGCTCGTGTATCGAACGGGTCCTGCGGACTAAACAGCGTCACAGCGCCGGTGGACCCTGTTCCTCCCAGGATGCCGCTGACATCATCCAGAGATTTGCCCCAGGTATACCCTGCCTGCAATGACGGGCCGCCGTGTCCGACATTTCCCGACAAGGAGGTCTGCAAGGCGTTGTACGACGAATGCGACGTCCCTGTCAGCACAGACTCGAATCCGAAACCCCCCGTCGCCGCTCCGCTGCCGTCGAAGTTTGTAAACCGCGCAAATTCCGAATCCGCTCCGGGATACGCGTTTGGATAGGACATTCTCGGAAGGCGAAACGCCGATGTTCCCACGTACGCGACGTCGGCCGTGAGTCCGCCGAAAGCCCGTTCCAGGCCCAGCGTCCAAGTTTGCAGGTAGCCATTGCCGAAGCGCCGGTCCATTCCGGCCAGACTTAACAGTGAGAGCTGATGGCTCGGCGACAGCGCTGCCAAATCTTGCTGGTATCGATTTACGTCCATCACCGTGTTCGCCTGCACTTTTTTCGGATCGCCGCTGGCCAACACGTTCACGCCAGCGGTGTTATAAACCTGCGGCAACTCGTCCGGCGTGATTTGGAATCCGTAGGAAATCTCCCCGTTTTGCGCCGCATTCACGCGCGGATAAACAACGTAAGGCGTTGACCCTGTCAGAAGGTTGTCTTGCCAGATGTTCGGCGGAATTACCGTGATCGCTCCGCCCATGTGCAGATGCACCGCCTGCGGCGCGTTCCAGTCCACTTGCACACGCGGCCCCCAGCCGTTCCAATCGGTTTGATAAGTAGGCTGCGGATTGATCAAATATTCCTGCCCAACGCCCGCGGGTGGGAACGAATTGAGAAAGCTCGACGTTCGGTGCGCCCGCTCCGAAATCGGCGTGTAGAGCTCGTAGCGCAGCCCATAATCGAGCGTCCAGTGGGGATTGATTTTCCATGTGTCCTCGACGTAGGCGTTCGCGTCATTCCGGTTGATGGCCGCCGGCCCAATGTGCGCGCCATCCGAGGCGTAGGGCGGCGCCACCGCGATCGTGTATGCGTATGGAAAACCCAGCAATAGACTGCTCAAAGTGTCCGGTAGAGGCTGGCCAGGCTGAACGTCGTGCCCTCCACTCGCAGAAGGGATGAAAACGGGCGAATAAACTGTTCCGCCACCAAAATCGTACTCCCCATTCGGGCTGATCCCGAAGTACGTCGTGTCCCGGTTAAGGCGTGCTTCCGCGCCCCATTTCACGACGTGTTCCCCTTTCGTCCAGGAAAAATTCAATTGTCCCTGGAACAGATTCCCGAACGCTGACATCACCGAACCCGCCGCGCCGTTATACGCCTCATACAGACCATCGTTGAACTTGAGGGCCGGATCGGTGTGGTTCGGGGTCACAAACGAAGGCGTCGTCCGCGTAAAACTCAACGATGCCGACCAGAGAAAGCGCGGAGACGCGGTGCGCGTGTAAGTGATGACGCCGTTCCGCTGCCGATCCACGTACTGCACGCCAAAGCTCGGATCGAGCAGCGTTTGATCCGGATTTGTTGTCGGTCCCGTGAGATTGTCGTAATTGAATCGACCAAACAATTGTCCTTTTGCGCCAACTTTCTGATCGATGCGGATAGAAAACTGATCCGTGTCGGTGTTCACGTTTGAAGGCGCAGCATAAGTTCGCGCACCATACGCGCCGGTTGGGTGGTTGGGGAGTGGATAGCGGGCCAGCACCGCGGCAATTGCCGGATTCACCGGTACCTGCAGCGTGTCGGTGCTGCCGTCCGAGTACTTCACGATGTCCTGACCCGCTCGCTCCGCTGCGGTTGGTACAGCCAAAACCTGGGTCGTTCCCAGCACCTGCCTGAATCCCTGATACTGCACAAAATAGAAGGTGCGGCCTCGGCCGTCATAGAGATGCGGCAACACGACCGGCCCGCCATTCGTAAAACCGAACTCATTCCTGCGGAAAGGAGGAATTCTGCCAGGCTCCGCAATCGATGGGTGATCGAAATAATTCCGCGCATCGAGAGCGGAGTTCCTTAAGAACTCGAAGAATGATCCGTGAAAACCGTTTTTCCCGGATCGTGTCACGATATTGGTAAAGCCCGCCGCACCGCGCCCGATGTCCGCCGGCATCCAGCCCGAGCTTGACTGTAATTCCTGAATCGCGTCCACGTCGAAATTCGTGAACGTGCTCCCGCCCATCTCCGGGTCGCTCACATCTGCACCGTCCATCGCGAACACGGCCTCAACGCCGCGCTGTCCGTTGATGGCAAACTGCTGGGTGAAGTTCGTCTGCCCGTTTACGTCGGTCATCGTCCCGGCTGCCAACAGCAGCAGCGTGCTGAAGTCACGTCCATTCAACGGCAACTCATTTACTTTTTGGCTCGAGAGTTTCTCCCCGCCTGTTCCGCTTGCCGGGCTCGAAGTTGTGCTCGGGTTTCCATTCGAGACTCCTGCTGCCGGAGTTTGCGGGTTGGCTCCAATCGACAGCACGTTTTGATCGGATACAGTCAGCACAACTGCTATGCCGGTAATATCCACTCGAGTTGACGCTGTCGGACCTCGCCCGGGCAGTTGCACGCTCACGGTATGTGGCCCGGGTCGAATGTCCGCAATCGCGAACCTTCCGTCACCTCCTGTCACTGCTGTCATTTTCTCTTTACCGGCCGCCGTGTATACCGTTATCTTGGCTCCTGCCACAGGTTCACCGGCAGTCGTGCGTACAACACCGGTCCAAGATGGAGTAGACGGAAAACTCTGTTGTGCTTCAAGTGAGACCGCGACCAACAGTCCCAGTAGCAAACACCTCTCTGCAAGTCGGAAGACCTTATGAAAGGTACGAGCCATTATGTGTTCCTTTGCGTAGCGAATTCATACATGACAAATTTCATCGAGTGAAGACGGTTGCAATCGAGTGCATGAAGGACTTCAACGAAAGAGAAAACTTCCTGCCAGGGCGCGCAGTGTCCGAAGATGCCAGGACCAAGCGGAGCGATCGAGCGCCCAACCGCTTCGGTTTACGTACTGGTGACTTCTATGCCTTGGGAGCGGTAGGGATTCAGGACATCTTCGTCTGATGCATCGGTGATCAAACGTGTCAGTCGGGACGCAGGACCGACCAGGTAAGGCAGAGATGTTCCCATTTTCCCAAGTGAAATCAGGCCAACCACTTCCGTTGAAACACCTATCATCGCTTGCTTCACGTACGCTTCTTCTGGGTTGCCGACGGTTATTCCGACGTCCGGGTGCAAGCTGCACATGCCGAGAAAACATAGATCAGCGCGAATGGATTCGACTCGACGAACGGTCTCGATGCCTGTCGTGACCCGCGCCTCTTTAAGAAAATTTCCTCCGAGCATCAGCACGCTCAACTTCGGATGATCCGCCAAAGCCAGCGCAAGCGGTGGGCTGTTGGTAACAATCGTCGCCGAACGCTCTCTTGAAAGGTAGGAAGCAATTCTTAGAGTAGTGGTACCTCCATCAATCAGCACCACCTGACCGTCGCGGATGATGTGAGCCGCCGCTCGAGCAATTCCGATCTTGCTCTCCATGTCGATTTGTTGGCGAGACACGAACGGAACGGTCTCGGCACGGCGTGGCAGGGCGCCGCCGTGTACCCGCTGGATCTTTCCGGAACTCGCCAATTCGCGCAGATCTCGACGAATCGTGTCTTCAGAGACTTTGTATCGACTGCTAAGGTCCGCAGCGAGGACTCGGCCTTCACTGCCAAGCAGCTCCAGGATGTACTGGTGACGCTCTTCTTTTAGGGCGATTTGGCCTGCGTCCGCTTCTGGTTTCATTTTGCCAATTTTGCACGGATAAGCTTGGTTATGCACGTATATGCGTGTATT